>DASYEE010000001.1:0-1506 GCA_036499165.1 Galbitalea sp.
CCTGAGTGGGTTGAGTAGCGCGGAGCGCGTATCGAAACCCGAGACTGATCTCGATACGCCGCCGGAGGCGGCTACTCGATCACCTCAAGGAGACATCGAGCGCTCGCTCGAAGCCATCCTCGTGGTTGCCGATGAGCCTCAGTCCTTGGTGTCGCTTGCTACAGCAGTGAATGCACCGGTACCGGCCGTTCGGCAGTCGATCGAGCGGCTCGTTGAGGACTACGACGGGTTGTCTGGCGGGCCGCGCCGCGGGTTCGAGTTGCGCGAGGTCGGCGGCGGATGGCGGCTGTACGTACGCGCAGACCACGACGAGCTGGTGCGCGACTTCGTGCTCACGCAGAATCCGAGCAAGCTGTCGCAAGCGGCGCTCGAGACACTGGCGGTCATCGCCTACAAGCAGCCGATCAGCCGCGGCTCGATCGCGTCGATCCGTGCGGTCAACGTGGACTCCGTAGTGCGCACGCTGCTGGGCCGCGGTCTGATCACGGAGGCATTCACCGACAGCGAGACCGGCGCCATCCATTACGAAACGACGGAGCTGCTGCTCACCCAGCTCGGTATCAACTCCCTCGACGAACTGCCCCTCATCTCACCGCTGCTCGAAGACGGCGCCGAGGGCTTCGACGACGTCTTCAGCAGCAGGTAGCCGGTGCCCGAGACTCCGCGCGATACGCCTCGAGAAGACGGGGAGCGCCTGCAGAAAGTGCTCGCCGCGGCCGGAGTCGCGTCACGTCGGGTCAGCGAGCAACTGATCAGCTCCGGTCGCGTCACGGTGAACGGGCAGGTGGTGACCGAACTCGGCTCTCGAGTCGATCCTCTGGTCGACAAGGTCGCGGTCGACGGCAGCGCGGTGCAGCTGGATCCCGACAAGCGCTACGTGATGCTGAACAAGCCGACCGGAGTGGTCAGCACGATGGCCGACGAGAAGGGCCGTCGCGACCTGCGCGAGTTCACCGACGAGTACCCGGAGCGGCTGTTCAATGTGGGGCGACTCGACTCCGACACGAGCGGGCTGCTGCTGCTGACCAACGATGGCGAACTGGCGCACGTGCTCGCGCATCCCTCGTTCGGCGTGACGAAGACCTATCGCCACCGTCGAGGGCGTTGTCTATCCGAATGTGCTGCGCACGCTCGAAGGGGGGATCGAACTCGACGACGGCGCCATCTCGGCGGACCGTGCCCGACTGATCGGCGAGCCGTCGCGCGGCAGGAGCATCGTCGAGGTCACGCTTCACTCCGGCCGCAACCGGATCGTGCGGCGCATGCTCGACGCGGTCGAGCACCCGGTGCTCGAGCTGGTGCGGCGGCAGTTCGGGCCGCTCCACCTCGGTACGCTCGGCGTGGGCCGCGCGCGTGATCTGACGCGAGACGAGCTCGGGATGCTGCTGACGCTGTCGCGTGAAACGGGGCATCCGGCCACGACCGAGACCGACGAGGACGATTCCGAATGAATGCGGCGAGCAGCGAGACGACGGGACGAGTGACTGGCCCCGTGCGCATCGTCGG
>DASYEE010000002.1:0-13838 GCA_036499165.1 Galbitalea sp.
TGGTGAAGAGTGTCCAGCACGGCATCCGCGTTACGAGCGTCGAGTCACTCGGCTCAGGCGTTGCATCGATCCACATGAGTGGCCGCAACCTCCGGACGCTGGGCTCGAGCGGTGGCCAGTACTTCGTCTGGCGATTTTGGACGGCCAAGACGTGGTGGCACTCTCACCCGATCTCGTTGTCTGCGGCGCCGACCAACACCAGCGCGCGCATCACCGTTCGGGCGCTGGGGGATGGCACGACGCGTCTCGGCCGGCTCCCGCGAGGTACTCGCGTCTCCATCGAAGGCCCGTACGGACTGTTCACGGATGCGGGTCGCACGTCACCCAAGCTGGCGATCGTCGCCGCAGGCATCGGTATTACGCCTGTTCGCGCGCTGCTCGAGGATTCGCGAGTCGTGCCGGGCGAGACGACGATCCTTCTCCGGGGCTCGCACGAGGGGGAGAATTTCCTCTGGGACGAAATGCGACAGCTGGCACATGATCGGGGTGCCCGCTTCTACAGTTCCGTGGGTAGGCGTGCGCGTCATGCGCACTCATGGCTGGCCGCCGAGGATGTGCGGCGCAACGTCACGCTCACGTCGGTTTTCCCCGACTTGAAGAACTCCGACCTCTACATCTGCGGCCCGCAGGCCTGGACCGACGCGGTTGTCGCCGACGCCAGGGAGAGCGGGATACCCGACCATCAAATCCACATGGAAAGGTTCGACTGGTGAGAACTCGCGCTGTACTTGGCAGCATTCTTGGGTCCGTCACGGTGCTCGTGGTCGGGTGGCAGGCGGGAGCGACCGCCGCGCACAACGTGGCGACGATCTCGACGAGTGGTGCCGCTTCGCCCTCGACCGACTCGTCGCCGGGTTCGACGTCGACACCCACGGCAGCCCCCACCCCGAGCACCAGTTCCGGCGCATCGACGAGCGTCCCCAAGACATACACGGGCACGACGGTGCAGACGCAATTCGGCCCGGTGCAGGTCGCCATCGTTGTCGCTAATCGCAAGATCACCGACGTCAAGTCTCTTCAGCTGACGAACCAGGGGGATCGGTCGGTTCACATCAGCAACTACGCAGCGCCCATCCTGCGTCGGGAGGTACTGGCTGCGCAGTCCGCGAAAGTGAACTCAGTCGGCGGTGCAACCTACACAAGCGATGGCTATCTGACCTCCCTCCAATCCGCACTCGACCAGGCGAAGCTGTGAGTTGGAACCGGCATGTCTTCGTGACGATGGGAACCGCGATGTCGCTCACATTCGAGGACGCGAGTCCAGAGCAGGGTGCCCTCCGCACGATTGACGATGTCTTCGATCGCTACGACGCCGTGTTCAGCCTCTACAAGCCGAACAGCGAATTATCCCGAATCGCCGATGGTCGGCTCGCTTTGCCGAACGCCAGCGGGGAACTCCGAGAGGTCTACGCGGCAGCACTCGAGTGGCGGGCGGCGACGAACGGTGACTTCTCACCGCACCGACCCGACGGCATCATCGACCTCTCCGGAATTGTGAAAGGCATTGCGATGCACCGTGCGGGTGAGGAGCTTCTGCGGGCGGGTTCGACAAACTGGTGCCTGAACGTCGGCGGTGATGTGCTCGTGTCTGGCATGGATGCTGGTGGCGCGCCTTGGACCCTCGGCATCGTGGATCCGGACGATCGCAATACATTGCTCACGACGCCTGCTCTTCGAGGCTCGCGACGTGCGGCCGCTACATCCGGTAGTGCGGAACGCGGCGACCACATCTGGACCGTCGGGGCAATGCCAGCGGAGTTCGTGCAGGCCACTGTTCTGGCCGATGACATCGTGACAGCTGACGTTCTCGCCACTGCAATCGTCGCGGGCGGATCGAGCGCTCTCGATCAGATCTGCGCCACCTGGAATATCGATGTGATGGCAGTTGACCTCGATGGCGAGATCCGGATGACGCCCGGTTTTGCGCCAAGGATCCTCAGCGACTGATGAATACACAGCAAACCAATCCGAATCGTTATTACGGCCCGGCATTCCTGCGCCTTGACCTTCCGCGCGGTGCCGCGAGGCCGTCCGCGTGGCGGTGGGTCCTTGGCACGGCTATCGCAGTCGGCGCCTCGCTGTTGGCGTGTTTTGGGCTTGCGTGGATAGCGGTCGCGGTTTCTCCCGGGCTGGCGGGGTATGGTCATTTTCAGTTCGGCGACTACAGCAAGTTGACAATCGTCGGCGTCATCGTCGCGTGCATAGGGTGGCCGACAATCACCTGGTTCACGACACAAGCGCGCCGCCTATACCTGTGGCTCGCGATTGCTGCGACCGTCGTGAGCCTCGCCCCAGATGCCTGGATCTTTCACCTTGGTCAGCCGCCGCTCGGAGTCGCGACGCTCGTCGTGATGCATTTCGCTCTGGCTGTGATTACTTACCCGGCGATGGTATTCATTGCGCCACAGCGGGTGACCGTGGATCATGTCGCACATGCCTAAGCGGTCGAAAGACCCCGATGCGAACTCGGGTCGCCAGGGGATAGCCCAACGGCTGAACTGGTTGAGGGCCGGGGTGCTCGGGGCTAACGACGGCATCGTGTCAGTTGCCGCCATCGTCGTCGGAGTCGCGGGAGCCACATCCAGCGATGGGCCGATTCTCACGGCGGGCGCTGCAGGTCTTGTCGGCGGTGCGATTTCCATGGCATTGGGCGAATACGTCTCGGTGAGCAGCCAGAGAGATAGCGAACGGGCTGCGATCGCCCTGGAAACGAAGGAACTCAGGGAATCGCCTGAGGAGGAACTGCAGGAGCTGGCGGATTTCTACGAGGCGAAGGGCATCTCACGATCGACCGCAATGGATGTCGCGCGTCAACTCACGGATCGGGATGCTCTTTCCGCCCATCTCGCCGCAGAATTCAATATCGACCAGGATGACATCGCGAGCCCGTGGCACGCAGCGCTCGCATCGGCTGTCGCCTTTACGATCGGCGCAATCCTCCCGCTCGCCTCCATGCTCTTCGTCCCCGCCGCCGTCAGGGTGCCGGTGACTTTCGTTGCCGTTCTCGTTGCTCTCGCTGTCACGGGATCGGTGGCCGCACACATCGGTGGCAGCCCGAAGCTGCGCGCCACCCTGCGCGTCACCATCGGAGGGGCACTGGCTCTCGCAGCGACCTTCGGTATTGGCACTCTGCTCGGCAGTCAGGGCATCGGATGACTGCGGCCTAACGATCGTCTTCCAGTGATACAAATCGGCGGCATGCTGCTGCATCAGCGGAAGGATCACGAAGCCGCCGCCGACAGCCAGCGCGATCGTCCACCGACGAGCGCGCCAACTCGACCCCGGAGACGCCAGGCGCAGGATATTGCCAGCCGGGTCGAGGCCGGACCCGGCGTCTCACCACCTCGTCGCGATGTGACTAGTCTTTGCCGCGGGACGTGTTTCGCGTCTGGAGGGAACGACACCATGGATGCCATTCGGTCGATCATCGAGGAACACTGGCGCGCGTCGGAAAGCGGCGACTCGGTGGCTGAACACGCGATGTATGCCGAGGGCGCCATCCTCGACTACCCGCAGTCCGGCGAGCGGTTTCGGGGTCGCGCGACCATCGCGGCGCAGCGCGGCGGGCATCCCGCAGAGCGGCACTTCACCGTGGAGCGGATCACCGGTACCGGCAACACCTGGGTGAGCGAATGCATCATCAGCTACGACGGCGCACCGACCTACTCGGTGTCGATCATGGAGTTCGTGGGCCAGGAGATCGCGCACGAAACCCAGTACTTCGCGGAGCCGTTCGGCGCGCCGGAGTCACGGATCGCGATCGCTGAGCCGATGCCCGGGCGCGAGATCCGGCGGCGCTAGGAGTTCGGCGCTAGGAGTTCAGCCCGATTACCTGGTGCCACGCGCTCACGAGAACGCCGTAGTCCTTCTCCGGCAGCAGGTCACGGATTCCGACGGCGAGCACCGCAGAGCGCACCGCCTCCTCACTGCCGTTCTTCGAGCTTGCGCTGTCGTGCATGTGCCGGACGTCGCGCTTGACCGCGCGACCGGCGGCGATCGCGGCATCCAGGACATCCACGCGGTTGGCGTCGCCGGCGGTCTTGACCGCGAGATCCCACGCGTTGTTGAGATCCTGATTGGTCACGATCGGAGCATCGAGCGCGCCGTATGCTTCACCGAAGACATTTGGCGGCGGCAGAAGCAGATCTTCGTCGGACTCCCACAGCTGTCCAAGTTTCTCGGCCTCCTCGGCCGTCAGCGTGCCGGCCCGATCGATCATGGCCTGCAGCTCGGGCGGGAATGTCTCCTGTGACATCGGTTCCTCTCCTGCGGCGAGCCGGCGAACGCTCGTCGTCGAACGCCAACATAGCCCAGAAAGTTATAAGCCAAATCACAAGTTGGCCGATATATCGTTAGGTATCGTCCAGCATCGGATGCTGCGGCGCTGAGGAGGGCATCATGAGTGATTCAGGCTTTGGTAAAGGGTTCCCGGGACGCGGCGGCGGCTCGGGCGACAACTGGGCGACATCCGCGTGGGAGCACCTGGAAGAGCTGCGCGGACAGTTCGACCGCAAGGTTGGCGCGAGGATGGGCCGCGGAGACGTGCGTGCTGCAGTGCTCGCCCTGCTGGCCGAGAAGCCGATGCACGGCTACCAGATCATTCACGAGATCGAGGAGCGCAGCAACGGCAGCTGGAAGCCCAGCCCCGGTTCGGTCTACCCGACGCTTCAGCTGCTCGCCGACGAGGGCGCGATCGACGCCCAGGAGTCCAACGGCCGGAAGACGTACTCGCTGACGGAAGCAGGCAAGGTCGAGGCGGATGCCGCGGCTGACCGCTCCGCGCCGTGGGAGTCGCAGGGCGGCAAGGAGGGCCTTCGCACAGGAGCCCTGCCGAAAGCCGGCATCAACCTCGCGCAGGCGACCGCCCAGGTTGCACGCTCCGGCAGCGCCGACCAGGTGAAGCAGGCCGTTGACGTGCTCGATGACGCGCGTCGCAAGCTCTACGCCATCCTCGCCCAGGAATAGTGCCGGTGGGCACGACGCCTCGCCGTCAGGGAGACTGTGTAGATGACTGACGTCGGTGAGATGCGCGCGCGCTATCGCCGGATCATGCGCTTCGCCGCGCGCTACCTCGTGCAGACGTGGTGGTTCGAGCTCTTCCTTCCGAGGATCGGGCTGTCACGGCTCGCCGCGCGCGGGCGATCCGCCCGTCTGCAGCGCATCGCCGAGCGGTTCCACGCGCTCGCGGTCGACCTCGGTGGCCTCATGATCAAGGTCGGCCAGTTCATGTCGTCGCGGCTCGACGTGTTGCCGCCCGAGATCACGAAAGAGCTCGAGGGCCTGCAGGACGAGGTTCCGCCGGTGCCGTTCCCGGCGATCCGAGCGCTCGCCGAAGCCGAGCTCGGGGTACCGCTCGAGCGGGCATTCTCGTTCATCGATCCGACCCCGCTTGCTGCGGCATCCCTCGGCCAGGCGCACCGCGCGCGACTCTCAGACGAGGATGCCGCGGAGACAGGCCTGACCAACGTCGTCGTGAAGATCCAGCGCCCGGGCATCGGCGGGATCATCGACATCGACCTCCGGGCGCTCCGTCGCGTCGCCCAGTGGCTCAGCCACGTGCACGTCGTCTCCGACCGCGTGGATGTCCCGGCTCTCGTCGAAGAGTTCGCCACCACCAGCCTCGAAGAGATCGACTACCTGCATGAGGCCGCCAGCGCAGAGCGGTTCGCCGACGATTTCGCCGGAGACAACCGGGTTCGCGTGCCGCAGCTGGTGTGGGAGCGCACCACCCGTCGCGTGCTGACCCTGCAGGATGTCACGGCCATCAAGATCAACGATGTGGACGCTTTGCGGGCGGCCGGCATCGACCCGTCTGAGGTCGCCGCCGAGTTCGCGAAGGTCATGTTCGATCAGCTCTTCGAGCACGGCTACTTCCACGCGGACCCGCACCCCGGCAACATCTTCGTCACGCCATTGCCCGCATCGGGTCGCGACCGCGCGGACGGTGACCGTGCGTGGAAGTTCACGTTCATCGACTTCGGGATGATGGGCGAGGTGCCACCGACGCTGCGCAAGGGCCTTCGGAAGGTGCTCATTGCCGCGGCCTCGCGTGACGGCCACGGAATGGTGACGGGGATCCAGAGCATCGGCGTGCTGCTGCCCTCCGCCGACACCTCCGAGCTCGAGCGAGCGATGACGAAGCTGTTCGCTCGCTTCGGCGGCATGGGCTTCGCCGAACTGCAGGATGTCGACCCCAAGGAGTTCCGCGCCTTCGCGAACGAGTTCGGCGATGTTGTTCGCACGCTGCCGTTCCAGTTGCCCGAGAACTTCCTGCTGATCGTTCGCGCCATGTCGCTGACCTCCGGAATGTGCAGCTCGCTCGACCCGGCCTTCAACATTTGGAACGCGGTCGAGCCATACTCTGACCAGCTCGTCAAGGAGGAGCGCGGCAACATCCTGCAGGATGTGGCCAAGCAGGCGGTCTCGACCGTAGGACTGATCACAGGCCTTCCCCGCCGCTTCGACGACCTGGCCAGGAAGATCGACGAGGGTCGCATCACGGTTTCCACGCCCAAGCTCGACCGGCGCCTCAGCAACCTCGAGCGCCTGGCGCGGCAGGTCATCGGAGCCATCGTGTTCGCGGGCCTCCTGATCGGCGGCATCCTGCTCCGTGCGCAGCACCTCGATGGATTCGGCACCATCCTCATGGCCGTCTCGGCCATCCCGCTGCTGTATGCGGTCTTCGCAGGCGTGTTCGGCCGGCGATAGCGCCCCAGATCGCGAGTCGCGGATCGGCTAGGGGGAACGCAGCCGCACCGAGTACGAGGGCACCAGCTCGACGCGGACATCCTTCGGGTTGGTTCCCGCTGCGCGCAGCCCGGCCGCGAGTGAAGCGGTTTCCGGCTTGGGCAGTGGGCCTGTTGCCCGAATGACTGTCTGGTCGCCCGAGGTGGTGACCGACACCACGTCCCATCCGACGCGTGATGACCATCGGGTGGCTACCGCCTGCACAGACTGCTCCGACAACTGGTTCGAGGTGGTGGAGACGGACGTGAACGCGAGCGGAACCGCGACGACGATCAGCAGCCCGACAATGGTGACTGCGGCGGGCCGTCGAATGCCGTATTGCAATTGCGAAGGCGTATCACGACCGTACACTCGCCGGACACGGTAGATCGCCATCACGATCACGCCGGTGGCTAGGATGGCGGCGACGTTCGTCACGAACAGGAGCAAAGCGCCGAGCGACTGCGCATAGGCCTGGGACTCGAGAGTCAGGCCCACCACGCTGAGCGGCGGAACGAGAGAAATCGAGATCGCCACACCAGGCAAAGTGTCTGAGATGTCCCGACGCACCAACGCGATGGAGCCGACGACCCCGGTGCCGAGCGCTGCAAGCAGATCGATCAGCCGAGGGGAAACCCGGGATGCGACCTGCGAATTGTTGGCCGCAACAACGTCGCCCGCGACCACAAGGCCGACGAGGTATCCGATGACGACAGCCACGAGCGCGCCTGCGAGCACGAGGAAAAGCGAACGGACGAGGTTCAGGCGATCACCAAGGACGGTCGAGAGCATCGCCCCCTGGATTGGCAGCATCATCGGGGCAACGATCATGGCGCCGATGACAGTCGCGGTCGAGTCTCCGACGACTCCAGCAGAGGCAATCACTGCGGCCAGAACCAGCAGGATCCAGAATCTACTCAGCCTTTGCGGTCGGTCCGGTCCATCGAAGAGCACGGCCTTTCGCATGCCAGGCACGTCGTTGAGGACGGCCTGCGCGTATTCGTTCGACATCCGATCTCCACGGTCCTCTCAGCGTTGGATAACCACCTTGTGTAGCGTTGCGGTGAACCTGAACGGCACGTCGTAGTCCCGCACAACCGGGGTGCCGGTGTCTTCGCCGATGTCGAGAGTTTCGTCCGCCGAGAAGCGAATAGGAAGCCTCGAGCGATCGGGCCATTCCTCTATTTGCGACATATGCCAAGGATGAGAACGGACCACATGCGGTGCCTCGCCCAAAACGTGTGGCCGGTTCTCGATGGACGGAAGCATCCTGCTCCGCGCGCCGCACCTCGACGTCTTCGGCAGGCGCGGTCCGCTGCCGTAGCCGCCGCTCGGGGAGCCTGAAATGGCGACGGAATATTTTCAGCATTTTTTGAGGATTTCCGCCTTGCCTGGGGTCAGCAGGCAGAGTTATATTTTCTGCAGTTGAGTCACAGGGACTCAAGTTCAAGAAAGGGGAATCTTCATCATGGCAATGTCTTTCGATCCTTTCAGCGAGCTGGATCGCCTCACCGGCAATCTGCTGCAGTTCCGGCCGGGCCCGCGATTCATGCCGGTGGATCTGTACCGCGACGACGAGCAGTACGTCCTCGTTGCCGACCTGCCCGGCGTAGACCCGGGCTCGGTGGATCTCGACGTCGATGGACAGCTACTGACCATCCGTGCGGAGCGTACAGAAGGCATCCACGAGTCGGTCAAGTGGTTGTCGCAGGAGCGACCATTTGGCAGCTACCTTCGCCAGTTCAACCTGGGCGACGGCGCGGACTCCGCGAAGATCAGCGCCAGCTACGACAACGGTGTTCTTACCGTGACCATCCCGATCGTCGAGAAGGCGAAACCGCGCAAGATCGAGATCTCGGCAGGGCACAGGCTGTTCAAGAAACCGACCGAGGCGCTGGCGAGCTAGCGACGACAGAAGCTCTGCTCGACTGTGGTGGCCACTCCGTATGGAATGGCCACCACTTCCGTGTTCGGCAGGTCGCGGTGTACTTTCCAGCGGATCCACTCGAGGCAATCGTGTCTGCCGGCGACGGAAATAGAACTACCGCCGAACTCTGACCAGCACTTTCTTGAGCCCCCTGTCGGATTTGAACCGACGACCTTCGCTTTACAAGAGCGGTGCTCTACCACTGAGCTAAGGAGGCGTAACGAGCAACAATGCTAACGCGAGAAAGTGGCATGCTCAGCACCCGGTAGCGTTGAAGCGCCCATGACATCACAGCATCCCTCGCAGCCGGCGGCTCCGTCGCGTGCGCGAATCGTCATCCTTCTGCTCGTTGCACTCCTGTGCGGCGCTGGGGTGGCGCTCCAATCGCGCATCAACGGACAGCTGGGCGGAGAGCTCGGGGATGGCTCGCTGGCCGCCGTCATCTCGTTCGGTTCCGGGCTCATCGTTACGATCGTGGCGCTACTGGTGTCGCGAAGCGGGCGGGATGGCCTCGGCACGGTCGTGCGGGAGGTGCGCGCTCGCCGGTTCCCGTGGCTGTTCCTGCTGGGCGGCCTTGGCGGCGGATTCTTCGTGCTGTCGCAGGGCATCACCGTCGGCGTCATCGGCGTCGCCCTGTTCACCGTCGCGGCGGTCGCCGGCCAGACGATCAGCGGGTTGGTCATCGACGCCCGCGGCATCGGAACTGTCGCGCCAAAGCGGGTAACCGTCTGGCGGCTGGTCGGCTCGGTCATCGCGCTCGCCGCCGTCATCATCTCCGTTGGGCCGGAGGTGCAGCGCAATTCACCACTGTGGATGCTGCTGATGCCGTTCGTCGTCGGTCTCCTGCTGGGCTGGCAGCAGGCATTCAATGGCCAGGTGAAGACGCTCGCGAAGTCTGCGATCACCGCCACGTTCATCAACTTCGTCGGGGGGACGCTGCTCCTGATCGTCGCAGCGGCGATCAACCTGGGCGTCGTCGGATGGCCGAAGACGTTCCCGACGAATCCGCTGCTCTACGTCGGTGGCGTGATCGGCGTGATCTTCATCGCCGGGTTCGCCGTGGTCATCCCGGTCATCGGAGTCCTCCTGCAGAGCCTCGCGGCGGTCGCCGGGCAGCTGATCATGTCGCTCATCCTCGCGATTGTTGCTCCCACAAGTGCAGCGACGCTGACCGCGACGACCATCGTTGGCACCGTGCTTACCCTCGCCGGTGTTGCCATCGCCTCGGTGCCTTCACGGCGTCGAGCAACTGCGCTCGTCGAGTAGCGGTGCGAAGCGGGCGTCATCGAGACCACCCTCACGGTTTCACCAGGACGGGATGTCGACGGTCGGCAAATCGGTCCTGTTGAGACGGAGTTGGGGCTGTTTCATCCTGTTGAGAAAACCGGCGGCGGGTCTCGATAACGCGAGCTCGTGCATCGCACCGCTACTCGACCAGCGAGCTGGCGGAGTCAGAGGGCGGAGAGCACGTCCTCCGCGCTGAACCCCTGCCGCGCGTCCGGCTTCGTCGCCTCGGTTTTGCCGCCCACGTAAAGCCAGCCGAGCAGTTCCTCGTTGTCGTCGAGCTCGTGCAGCACGCGCACCGCCTCGGCACGCGTGTGTCCACCGGAACGCCACATGACGCCCCAGCCGGCCTCGTCGAGCAGCAGTGAGAGCACGTGCGCGACACCTGCGGCCGCGGCATCCTGTTCCCAGTCGTGCACCTTGAAGCTCGGCTTGCGCACAGCGACGACCGCAAGAAGCAGGGATGCGCGCACGGGCTTGGCCGCGAGTCGGTCGGCGTCCTCGCCCGCGAGTCCGCTCGCTGCCACGAAGGCGTCGCCGAGGCGTTCGCGTGCTTCCCCTCGCAGCTCGATCAGCCGCCATGGCCGAAGGGACGCGTGGTCGGCCACACTGCCGGCCGCCTCGACGAGGGGCAGCAGCTCCTCGTGAGTCGGGGCATCCCCGGTCACCCTCGGGTACGAGCGTCGCCGGCCGACGGCATCGCGCACGGGCAGCACAGGGCCCGACGACACAGGGCCCGACGACAGGGGGCCCGACGACACAGGACCGGTCGAATCGTCGATGGCTACGCCTGCTTGAAGTCGAGCGAGAGGGAGTTCATGCAGTACCGATCGCCCGTCGGCGTGTCATACGCGTCGTCGAACAGGTGCCCGAGATGCGATCCGCAGTTGCCGCAGACGATCTCGGTGCGCGTCACCCCAAGGGAGTTGTCTTCGCGCAGTTCGACGGCCGCCGGGTCGACGGACTCGAAGAAGCTGGGCCAGCCGCTGCCGGAGTCGAACTTGGCGCCACTTCGGAACAACTCGGCGCCACATGCGCCGCAGGTGTAGACGCCGTCGCGCTTCTCGTCGAGCAGCGCTCCAGACCACGGGCGCTCCGTGGCGGCCTCGCGGAGGATCGAATATCGCGGCCCCAACTCTTTGCGCCACTCGTCTTCGGTCTTCGTCACGCTGTAAGCCATCGGGCCCTCCTTCAAGGGAAAACTAGTCGCCTCCATTAAAGCGTCCGACGGGGCGAACCGTACGAATGCTGCAGAAGAGCGAGCAGGATGCGACGATCAGGTCATGGATGACGGCACACTCGACACGACCGCCGGCTGGTATCGCCGCTTCGCCGATATCGAGGCACCCGGGCAGTCCGCGATCTACGAGGACTGGGCGCGCGGGGTCGCCGCCGACCAGGAGATCCTCGACCTGTTGCTGGGGCTGCCGCTGCCGAAGCGCCAGCCGAACCTGCTGTTCGCGTGCGCGCGGCTGGTGGGCTCGCCGCTCGCTCGATACGACGAATGGCGCGACTGGGTTGTCGCGCACTGGACTCAGATCGCGGCCGAGATGCGGGTCAGGGCGACGCAGACGAACGAACCACGGCGCTCTGCTGTGCTGCTGCCGGTGCTTGCGCAGTTGGAGGGGCCGATCGCGCTCCTCGAGGTGGGCGCGTCCGCCGGTCTCTGCCTGTATCCGGATCGCTACAGCTATTCGTGGGACGGCACGCGTCTTGATCCGCCAACCGGGCCATCCTCGGTGTTGCTCGAATGTGCCGTGACGGGCGAACCGCCACTCCCCACGGAGATGCCGCAGATCGTCTGGCGCGCCGGCCTCGACCTGAATCCGCTCAACGTCAACGACGCGAGTGACACACACTGGCTCGAGACGCTCATCTGGCCGGAGCAGGCCGAGCGGCTGGCGAGGATCCGCGCCGCCATCCAGATTGTTCGCGCCGACCCGCCGCGACTCGTGCGCGGTGACGCCGTCGATGGCCTGCCAGCGCTGGTCGCGGAGGCTCCCCGTGATGCCACGCTCGTGGTCGTCACCTCTGCTTCGATCGTCTACCTGGCTCCGGATGCACGGGCGCGGTTCATCGACCTGGTCCGCTCCCTCGACGCCCACTGGATCTCCAACGAAGGCCGTGGCATCGTGCCAGTCGCTGCGGTCGCGATCGGCCAGCGGGAGGCGCCGTCACCCGACGAGTTCCTGCTCGCGCTCGATGAGCATCCGCTCGCCTGGACGGGCCCGCACGGCCAGCGCCTCGACTGGATCACGCCCGCTGCTTCCTGAGGATCCTCACATGATCGGTGTTGCGCTCGGGCCTGCATAGCTGGCACCCCTAGGATTGCGGCGGAATAAGGGAGCACTGGATGTCTGCGCAGCCGAAACGGGACGACGCGCCCGATTCTGCGCTCAGCGCCCGCGATATCCGGATTCTCGACTTCGAGCGCCAGTGGTGGCACCACGCGGGGGCCAAGGAAGCGGCGATCCGTTCAGAGTTTTCCCTGTCGGCGGCCCGCTATTATCAGTTGCTGAACGCGGTGATCGATTTGCCTGGCGCACTCAGCCATGATCCAATGCTGGTCAAACGTCTTCTCCGGGCTCGCGATGCGCGCACGGAGGCGCGAGCGGCTCGTACTTTCACACGATCGGGCCCCGGGTCACCCATCCGTCCACGCAGCGAGGAATCCACCGACTAGTTATGGCGACCTACCCCTCGGACCAGTTCGATCACCTGCCAGACGACCTCGATAGGGTCGGTGCCCATCGAGGGCCGAAAGTCAGGGGACGCGGCTGGATCGCCTTTGGCTGGGCGGCGCTCGCAACCGTGGTGCTGGTTGTCGCGGGTCTCTTCGCGCTTCAGACCATCCAGGGCGGCAGCTTCTACTCCGGTGCCGGCCCAACGGACACGCCAACGGCGACTCCAACTCCCACGATCTCGCCGATAACGGACCCGACCACGATCGCGAGTCGCCACATCACCATCACGGTGCTGAACGGTACGGCGACGTCCGGACTCGCGACGAAGGCGAGCAACACGCTGAAGGCGCAACACTGGAAAGTCACCTCGACGGCGAACGCCTCGACCAACGCATTCAAGAAGACGGTGGTCTACTACTCGCTGGCAGCCAATAAGGATGTCGCCCTGGGCGTTGCAAACGCGCTCGGCTTCACGACGGTGTCGCTGACCGACGCGTATCCGGGCACCCCGATCACCGTGGTTCTCGGCACCGACTACAAGGGCTGAGAATGCCCCGACCGCCCGGCGGTCGGTGCGGCGTGTTTCAGGCGTGTTTAATCCTTCGCCTGCGGGATTAAATTGCTATAACAACAGGTCACGGGCCGTATTCGCTCAGCTAATATCTGGGATTAGTCGCCCGTCACCCGACTGTGAGCGACCCGGCGAGGGCAACCCCGCACGCGCCGCCAGATCCACAGCAACAAGGAGCAACACATGGCGAACGGAACCGTCAAATGGTTCAACGCTGAAAAGGGCTACGGATTCATCACCGTCGAAGGCAGCGGCCAGGATGTCTTCGTGCACTACTCCGCCATCGACATGGGCGGATACAAGGTGCTCGAAGAAGGCCAGCAGGTGACCTTCGAGGTCGGAGCTGGTGCAAAGGGCCCACAGGCAGAATCGGTGCGCCTGGCCTAGCTGTGCGGTCGCTTGGACGTATGCGCTCGTCTTGCACTCGTGCATGGGGAGTGCCAGAATGGTTTGGCACTCGATGCTACTGAGTGCTAATGCATGGGATACGTCCGAGAGGGACAAAAAACACACATGGCAAAGATCATTGCTTTCAACGAAGAGGCCCGTCGCGGCCTCGAGCGTGGCCTCAACATTCTCGCCGACGCCGTCAAGGTGACGCTTGGCCCGCGCGGCCGCAACGTCGTGCTCGAGAAGAAGTGGGGAG
>DASYEE010000003.1:0-3325 GCA_036499165.1 Galbitalea sp.
GACTATTTGCGCAAGACCCTGCACTCCTGACGCTACCGTTGAGGGGTGAGCACAACCGACGCATCCACCCGTGAAGACCTCGTCGCGGAGCACGCGGCCCTGAAGGCGCGCGGCCTCTCGCTCGACCTGACTCGCGGCAAGCCCTCCGCGGCCCAACTCGACCTCTCGAATGCACTCCTCCGCCTCCCGGGAGAAGGCGATTACCACGACGCCGCTGGCACCGACCTCCGCAACTATGGCGGCACAGACGGAGTCACCGAACTGCGCCAGATCTTCAGCGACATCCTCGGCATTCCCGTAGCCCAACTCCTCGCGCTCGACACGACGAGCCTCCCGATCATGCACGACAGCATCGTGAACGCGCTGCTGCACGGGGTCCCGGATGGCGATGGCCCATGGCGCGACGTGGCGGGGCTCGCTTTCATCTGTCCGGTGCCCGGCTACGACAGGCACTTCGCAATCCTCGAGGCCCTCGGTATTCGGATGATCCCTGTTCCGTTCGTCGACGGTGCGCTGGATCTCGCGAGCATCGCGAGGCTCGTAGCTGACGACCCGTCCATCCGGGGCATGTGGTCGGTTCCCACCTACTCCAACCCGACCGGCTACAGCTACTCAGAGGCCGAGACCGAGGCACTCGTCTCGATGCCGACAGCGGCGCCCGACTTCCGCCTGTTCTGGGACAACGCATACGTCGTGCACCACCTGACCGCCGACGAGGCTCCCGTCGTTGACGTGCTCGGCCTCGCGGCCCGTGCCGGCAATCAGAACCGCCCGTTGGTGTTCGCATCGACGTCGAAGATCACCTTCGCCGGCGGTGGGGTGGCGTTCGTCGGCGCGTCGGCCGAGAACATCGCCTGGTACAAGCTGAGGGCATCTGTTCGCACGATCGGACCGGACAAGCTCAACCAGCTGCGCCATGCGCGCCTCCTGAGGGATGCCGCTGGCGTCCGAGCCCACATGCTCGGTCACCGCGCGCTGCTCGCCCCCAAATTCGACGCGGCGATCGAGATCCTTGGCGCTCGCCTGAGCGGTGTCGCAGAGTGGACCGTTCCGAAGGGCGGATACTTCATCTCGCTCGAGGCGGGCGAGGGTTGTGCCTCTCGCGCAGTGGCGCTGGCGAAGGAGGCAGGCGTCGCGGTCACTCCCGCCGGTTCGCCCTACCCTCACGGCAACGACCCGCACGACTCGACGATCCGGCTCGCGCCGAGCTTCCCCTCGATCGACGATCTCCGGGCCGCCGTCGATGCGCTCTGCACCTGCGTGCTGCTGGCCCAGGCGGAGCGCGCTGCCGACCAGGGCTAGTCGTTCGCCGCGCGGCCAGCCGGGTTCGGCTGCGTTCCGCCATCGAGGGCAGGGCGGCCGCCGGTCAACACCGGTACGCCATCCACGGGACCACCGAACTCAGGGCTGAACTGCTGCTTGTTCCTGAACGTGTCGACGAACTGTTGCAGGCGCGGGTCTGTCGGGCTGGTGACGCGAAGCTGGTAACCCCACGAACTGATCACGATGGGCGTCGGGAGGGCGTTCGTCGCCCACGGCGTCAGGTCGATATACCGATTGGCCTGGTTCTGGACACCGACCGCGCTTGCCGCCTCGGGGATGAGGCTCTGTTTGGTCACGAAGGCGGTGAGCTGCTTCACCTGGCTGGCAGGCAGATTGGGGTTGTAGGTGATCCAGACCGCACCGTGCTCGAGGTTGTGCACCGCCCTCGTCGTCGGAACCGGCTTAGTGTAGACGCCCGCGTTCATCCAGACCGGGTCATGTGGCCCGCCGACGGGCGGCAGGATGCCGTACTTCACCGGCCCTGTCACGTGGTTGTGCTCGAGGGCCCCGACGTGATCTGACC
This sequence comes from Galbitalea sp., assembly GCA_036499165.1. Lineage (GTDB taxonomy): Bacteria > Actinomycetota > Actinomycetes > Actinomycetales > Microbacteriaceae > Galbitalea. The sequence continues at coordinate 1,847 of DASYEE010000003.1, forward strand.
CGTCGCCCGGCCACCCCGTTGTGTCCCACGCGAGGACGCCGTCGATGCCTGTGGTGTTCTTCTCTTTCGTGACTTTGGCCTGCGTTGTCACTGAGGTCGAGCTCGGCCCTGCCGGGATGATCTGCCCCTTCGAGGACGTCGTCGAGCCCGGCGCAGCCGTCGTCTTTCCGGATGACCGGGTGACGATGACCACGGTGATCGCGACGACCACCACGATGACGACGGCACCCGCCACAAGTGCGAACGTGCGGATACGTCTCGATCGCGCCTCGGCCTTCTTGGCTGCCGCGACCACGGCCCTGCGATGTTCCGCGCTGGCGCGCGCCGATTCCTTGGACATAGCTCAACATTATTTGGAGTTGGCTGGGACCGGGCCGTGCGCGGCCGCCGGTTCTCCTGTGCGGGAGCATATCGGCCGGTGAAATGGTTGACGCACGGTCAACGGAAGTCGCGGGAGCGGGTCTGCGGCGTCATCCTGAGCACCTCGAACCGATCCGCGACCAGGTTGGTAACACCTTCGGGCGAGCGCTCGAGGATGCCACGGACGATCATGGCACTTGCGTCACGGGTGATGCGTCGATACCGATTCCAGACCCCGACCCCGCAGATCACGTTGACGAGCCCGGTTTCGTCTTCGAGGTTGACGAAGGTGATGCCGCTGGCTGTTGCGGGGCGTTGGCGATGCGTCACGATGCCGCCGACCTCCACCCGACGCCCCGGTTCGGCCTCGCGCAGGGCCTTAGCGGAGAGCACGCCACGACCGGTGAGTTCATCCCTGAGATGGCGCACGGGATGGTTATCGGTCGACAGCCCGGTCGCCCAGAGGTCGGAGACAAGTTCGTCGACCTCTGATGGCATCGAAAACAGGGGTGGCTGGACTGTGACGATCGTCCCCGCGAGAAACTCTGCCCGATCCTGGGCGGCATTGCCTGCGTTCCACATCGCCTCGCGTCTGGTAAGCCCGAAAGTGTCGAATGCCCCCGCGGCCGAGAGCAGTTCGAGCTGAGCGGTCGAAAGACCGACCCGGCGCACCAGATCGCTCATGTCGCGGTACAGGCCGCCGCGGTCGCGTTCCGCAACGATCTTCTTCGCGAGAGTTGTGCTGATGCCGCTCACCTCATCGAGCCCGAGGCGCACCGCAAACGCGGCGTCGCGTCGATGGTCGTCTGAGTCGAACGGCACCGTGCTGTCGAAGTCGGGAACAGGAGGCTGCTCCTGGTTGAGGCACGCGGGGGAGCCAAGCTCGACAGGGGGCGCGGGTTCGCCAGGGGAAAGGGCCTCCATGCCAGCACTGACCCCGGACAACTGGATGTCTGGCCGAAGCACCTGAACCCCGTGCCTGCGCGCATCGGCGACCAGCGTCTGCGGTGAATAGAACCCCATGGGCTGGGCTCGCAACAGGGCAGCAAGGAACGCGCTCGGATAGTGCAGCCGCATCCACGAACTCGCGTACACCAACAGGGCGAAGCTCAGGCTGTG
>DASYEE010000004.1:0-1759 GCA_036499165.1 Galbitalea sp.
ACGGTCGGCATCATCGCCTCGGTCACGCGCTCGTTCTGCGAGGCGTGCGACCGCACCCGGATCACCGCGGAGGGCACCGTGCGCTCGTGCCTGTTCGGCGACGACGAGACCGATCTGCGCGGTCTGCTGCGCGGCGGTGCAACGGACGACGAGCTCGCCGACCGCTGGCGCGCAGCCATGTGGGGCAAGCAGGCCGGGCACGGGATCGACGCGGCCGACTTCGTGCGACCCCTGCGCTCGATGGGCGGCATCGGCGGATGACGCTGGTGCGCTACTTCGCGGCGGCGGCCGAGGCAGCTGGTCGCGCCGAGGAGGAGTGGGAGCCGACTGTCGCGACGGTGGGCGAACTGCGTGAGGCGCTGGTTGCCCGCTACGGCGACGCGATGTCGCGGGTGCTGTCGTCGGGGTCGTTCCTGGTCGACGGGGTCGTGTCGCGCGATCCGGCGCGCCCGCTCGGCGAGCGGGTCGACGTGCTGCCGCCGTTCGCTGGCGGGTAAGCGGTCAGTTCCGCTGAAGCGCGCTCAACTCCACGGCGGCGAAGTCTCGAATCGCGCCGACGTTGGCAAATGGCCCATCGACGCCCACCCAGGTAGTCCCGACGAGCATCTGCGCCGTGCACTGGCTCGAGCCGGACAACGCAGTACAACCGACGAACGCTTCATCGCCGAGACCACTAACCGGCCCGACGGTGATCGACACATTCGACAAGGGAGGGTGAGACGTCCAGGCCCAGGATGCCCCGGGGAGGATCAATGTGGTGACGCCGCCCCATGCGCATCCCCGTCCGCCATCAATGGCTGTCACGGCGTCGCCCAAATACCCACCGAAGTAGCCCTCGCCGTGGAGGTCTTTCGCTGCCGGGAGCCCTAGGGTTGCAAGTTGGCTCGCCGCTAAGAGACTTGCGCAGTCGACCGATGCGCCGACAGCGGTTGGCGGAGCCGTCCATCGTGGGGTAGCAGGTGGCGACTTCGCGACGACACTTACGACTTGCCGGGTAAATGCGGTGATCGATTCCACCGTCTGCGGTACTGCGACGAGTTCGTTGGGTGTGATCGAAATCCAGGTCCCGCCGACAAGCACTTGGAAGTCGCAATACGCAATCCCGGATGCGACACAGCCGCCGTAGGCCCGATCCCCGATCCCGTCCACTTGCGGAAGACCGAAGAGGCCGGGGACAAGCGTCGCGTACTCCGATGTCGCGTCGGGAATCACCTTGATCGTGAGGGCTGGTGCGCTGCCGTCGACCGTCCACGCGCACTCGACAGCACCCGCCTGAATAAGGGCGATGTTGGCGAGGTTTGACATGTTCTCGATGGTCCCGCCCGAAACCGTGGGGTCGGGGTAGGCCACGATCGGCGCCGCAGACGCTCCAATGAATCCGGCGACAGACGGCAGGGGGGCCACTTCCTCGCAGTCGAAATCAAATCGTGAACTCGGAACGGCGGGTTGCGAATAGGCGATCGATGGCGATGGTGATGCAGTCGCCCCGGATGTCGGAGTCGGCTTCGGCGCAACCGTGCATCCAGAGAGCGCGGCCAGAGCGATGACCAGCGCCAATGTCGGCGTGATGAACCGATTGATGCTCATGCGAGGAGGTTAGCGAACACCTTGGCGAACTAGGCCAGCCCGACCCACTCCGTCGTGCCGCCGTCGAGGTGCTGCCGCTTCCAGATCGGAACGCGCTGCTTGATCAACTCGACGAGTTGCGCGCATGCGGCGAAGGCGTCGGCGCGGTGAGGGGCGGCGACGGCGGCGATGA
>DASYEE010000005.1:0-28448 GCA_036499165.1 Galbitalea sp.
CGCCGATCGGCGATGACGGTCCGGCGGCGGAAGCGCTCTTCAACGCAGGCAAGGCTGCGATCGTGCCGTGCGGCCCATGGGTGGTGGGCACAGCAACCGCGGCACACATCAACCTCGGGCTGGCTCCCATGCCGTCCGGACCCGCCGGAAACTTCCCATGGTCCGGCTCGCTCGTCTGGACAGTCCCGAAGACCGACTCGCCGGAAATGAAGAAGGCGGCATACCAGTTCGCGAACTTCTGGAACAGCAAGCAGTCGCAGATCATCTTCTCTACTGCAAACGGTTACCCGTCCACCCGGACGGACCTCGCTCCGTCCGACATCAGCGGCAACCCCTATGTCAGTATCTTCGGCGCGCCCGACGTTCTCAAGAACGCCAAGTTCTACCTGCCCGGTCTGCCGAACGGCACCGAAATTAACAACGAAGTCTTTACCCCGGCGCTCCAAAAGGCTCTGGCGGGGGAGGGTACCGTCAAGGACATCTTCACCGCCGCCAACAAGCAAGCCCAGGCTCTTCTGGACAAGAAGTAGCAGACAAGGAGCACGGCACCATGACTAAAACGAACACGCCCGCCCTCAGGGCCGGCTCCTTGCGTCCCACCGGCCCCGCTCGGTCTTCGGACCGGGCGGGGCGCTCGCGCCGAGGCGCCGTCTCGCAGAGACGGGCGGCATGGACGTTCCTCGCCCCGAGCCTGCTGGTGCTCGCGGTGTTTGTTGTCTACCCAATCGGGCAGGCGCTCTACCTGTCCTTCACCAACTACTCGGTACTCACCCCGCCGGAATGGGCCGGTCTGGATAACTACGTCAAGTTGTTCTCCGACCCGGCAGCGGGCAATGCGATCGCCAACACGCTGATCTACGCGTCGGCCACGACAGTGGCGAGCGTGGTTTTGGCGCTTCTCATCGCAGTCTTCCTCAACCGTCGCTTCCCGTTGCGGGGTTTCGCACGGACCGCGATCTTCTTGCCCTACATCACGTCGCTCGGAGTGGTCTCGATCGCCTGGTCGTATTTGCTGAACCCTGACATCGGCCTGCTCAGCTACTGGGGTCGGGTCGTCGGTATCCCGGTGCGAACGGGTTGGCTCGTCGACCCGAATCTGGCCATGGTGGCCGTCATCCTTGTGGGCATCTGGAAGTTCTTGGGCTTCTATGTGGTCATGTATTTGGCGGGAATCCAGTCCATCCCGAGCGATCTGTACGAAGCTGCGGCGATCGACGGAGCTGGTCCGGTTCGTCGATTCGTCAGCGTGACCTGGCCGCTTCTATCGAATCAAACCCTATTCATCGCCGTGATCGCCACGATCACCAACGCGCAGGCCTTCGACCAGATTTACGTGATGACTCGAGGTGGGCCGTTCTTCAAGACCGAGACTCTTGTCATGATGATGTACCGAGTCGGATTCCAGGATCTCGACTTCGGATACGCATCGGCTCTCGCGTATGTCTTGGTCGCGTTGCTCGCCGTGCTCTCGCTAGCGCAGGTGCGGTTCTTTTCGCGGCGTGCGGTGCAATACTGATGACCGCGGCATCCCAGGGTCGTATCGCCCGCCGTGGACGCATGACCGTGCGAATCGGCGTGGGCAAGACCGTTGCGGCGCTGGTGGCTTTATCCCTGGCGCTAGTCTTCCTGCTGCCGATCATCTGGATGGCGTTCGCGTCATTTCGTACTATCCCCGACTTGTCGACCTTTCCGCCCACCCTCTTTCCGCGAGGATGGACGCTCGATAATTACACTCAGGTCTTCCAAGATCTCCCCTTCGCCCGGCTCTACTTGAATACGACTCTTTTCGCGGGCATCGTCACGGTGGGATCGCTCTTTCTGGACTCGATGGCCGGATACGCGCTTGCGCGGCTCGACTTCCCGGGACGCCGAGTGATCTTCGTTGTCGTTATCCTTCTGCTTCTCCTTCCGTTCCAGGTCACTCTGGTGCCGCTATATGTGCTGATGCACAACCTCGGTCTGGTCAACACCCTGGCCGGGCTGGTGCTGCCCCGGATCAGTAATGCGTTCGGAATCTTTTTTATGCGCCAGTTCTTCCTCGGACTGCCGAAGGACCTGGAGGACGCCGCGCGAGTCGACGGCGCGTCCGAATGGCGAATCTTTGCGTCCGTCGTTCTCCCCCTCGCGCGGCCGGCATTGCTGACGCTTGGTCTGTTTTATTTCCAGACCAACTGGAATGATCTGCTGTGGCCCCTCATCATGACCAATGACGTTCAGGACGCGACGCTACCCGCGGGGCTCTCCCTCTTCAACGGAGAGCACAACATCCACTACGGGGTGATCATGGCTGGCGCGGTGCTGTCGCTACTTCCCATCGTCGCTCTGTTCTTATTGGTGCAGCGCTCCTTCGTGCAGGGCATCGCCACCACAGGCGTGAAATGAAGCGAGGATCATCACCATGCTGCTGAGTCGTGTTGCTGTGCATCCCGCGCTAAAGGTTGCCGACGTCCCGCCGCGCCTGTTCGGCTCATTCGTGGAGCACATGGGGCGTGCCGTCTATGGCGGTCTGTTCGAACCGGGACATCCAACCGCTGACCCCTCCGGCCTGCGGCGCGACGTTATCGAGCTCACACGCGAGCTCGGTGTCAGCGTTGTGCGCTATCCCGGTGGCGACTTCGTTTCGGCCTACGAGTGGGAGGACGGTGTCGGCCCGGTTGCCGAGCGACCTCGTCGCATAGATCCGGCATGGCGGTCCACCGAAAGCAACAAGTTCGGCACTGATGAGTTCCTCGCATGGTGCCGCGCATCCGCAGTGGAGCCGATGATGGCGGTGAACCTGGGCACGAGAGGCATCGCCGAGGCGATGGCACTGCTCGAGTACACCAACCATCCTGGCGGCAGCCGATATTCGGACATGCGCATCGCCAACGGAGTTCGAGAGCCTTACGGGGTCAAGCTCTGGTGCCTCGGCAACGAGATGGACGGTGCTTGGCAGATCGGCCACACCGATGCGAATCGCTACGGACAGCTTGCGGCCGCAACGGCGCACGCCATGCGACGGATAGATCCCGGGATCGAGCTCGTCGTCTGCGGGAGCTCATCCATGGCGATGCCCACCTTCGGATCGTGGGAGGCTGACGTCTTGGAACACGCCTACGACGAGGTTGACTACATCTCGCTCCACGCGTACTACGAGCAGGGCACATCCGACACGGGGTCCTTCCTAGCCTCGTCGGTCGGGATGGATGCCTTTATCGACTCCATTGTGGCGACGGCAGACCACGTGCGGGCACGAAAGCGTTCCGCCAAGCAGCTAAAACTTTCGTTCGACGAATGGAACGTGTGGGGCGAGACCGGTTATGCGGGCGACCCCGATCCGGCCTGGCGCGAGTCGCCGAGGATCATCGAAAAGACCTACGACACGACCGATGCCGTCGTCTTAGGGTCCCTGCTGATGTCGCTCCTGCGCCACGCCGACCGGGTTGATATCGCGTGCCTCGCCCAGCTTGTCAACGTGATCGGGCCCATCCGAAGCGAGCCGAACGGTCCCGCCTGGCGGCAGACGATCTTTCATCCGTTTGCCATCACCGCGCGGCTCGCTCAAGGCGAGGTATTGCACGTCGCGCAGGAAGTCCAGCACTATTCCTCGGATTGGGGAGACACTCCCTGGACGGACGTAGTGGTCACGGCGGACCCAGAGACGGAATCGCTCTCATTGTTCATGCTCAACCGCCATCAGACGGAGAACATCCGCATGGAAGTGGATTTGCGTGCATTCTCCCCTGTGAAAGTCGACGAGCATCTCGTCGTCGGTGGAGTCGACCTCGAGGATGTCAACGATCAGGCCCACCCAGATCGCGTTCGGCCGCGGGCTGGGAGCGAGGCCTCCGTCGCTGATGGATGGCTGACACTCGAAATCCCTCCAATGTCGTGGTCCGCAATGCGAATGGTCGCAACCGCCAAATGATGCGACCCGCGTTCGAGCGTTATCTCGCCGACCCGTTCGTCGGGCCCGCGGAGAAGGGATCAGGCGGCGTTCCGCGGATCGCTGCGTGGCGGTGTCAGGGCGCACGGTAACCAACCTTCACTGTGCGCGAGCTTCACCGCGACGCGGCGCCAGACAAGTGGGGTCGTGCTCGGTGCAGTCACGGGGTGGTGAGGGCCCTGGGCTCCGATCCGGTTGGTGCTGCCGTCGATGACGCTCGGGCCGGGGTTGCGGCTGTCGAGGTGCGCCAATGCTGTTGCGACGACGTCGTCTGCCGTGCGCATTCTGGCACCGGCGGTAGCGTCATCGGTGCCGACGACTGTGTTGAATTCGGTGCTCGTGGCGCCGGGCGAGAGAGCGAATGCGGTGACGCCCGTGCCGCGGAGTTCGATCCACAGCGATTCCGTGAAGCTGAGCACGAAGGCCTTGGCTGCGCCGTAGACAGCCATGCGTGGCGTGGGGGTGTAGGCGGCCATGCTTGCAACGTTGATCAGGAACCCTTTCGCGGTGATGATGTCGGGCAGGAAGACCGAACTCAGCTGAACCGGGGTCGAGGTGTCGACCTAGTGGTACTCTGTGTGACGAGGTAGTACCGAGTGGAAGGTCAGGATTACGGACGGGTTGACGGAGATGCTGCGCGGCACCCTCGAGGGGTGTGTCCTGCGGATCATCGATGTCGAGGAGACCTACGGGTACGCGATCACTCGTCAGCTCAACGAACTGGGCTTCGCGGATGTCACCGAGGGCACCGTCTACACAATCCTGGTGCGTTTGGAGAAGCGGGGCCTTGTCGATGTCTCCAAACAGCCGTCCCAGCTGGGACCGCCTCGCAAGTTCTACACGCTGAACGAGGCGGGCCGCCGCGAGCAGGCGACGTTCTGGGCGAAATGGAATTACTTGTCATCACGCATCGAGCAACTGAAGGCGGCCTGAATCATGAACCTGTGGGACACGGTTACAGGCAACGACCTCACACGCGACTGGACGGCGTTCAACAAACGCGCAGCGAACCTGCCAGCGGACTATCAGTCGGCGTGGCAGCAGATCACGCTGAGCCTGATGGCTCACGGTGACTTCACCGGCCGGAACCTGACCCCCATCGCCGACGGAGTCCTCGGCTTCCTCGAGACGACTGCCTCCGAGGGACAGAGCGCAAAGGACGCCCTCGGCGACGATATCGCTGGCTTCTGCGCCGCCCTCATGGGAGAGGACAGCGCCACCAAGAGCTACCGCCAGAAGTGGCGGGACCAACTCAACCGAAATGTCGAACGCAAACTCGCGCAGCTGGGGGACTGAGGTGAGCATTCGTGACCTCATCGACGGCAAACGCCAATGGCGTGCCCACATGGCACGCATCCGGTCCCTGCCACTCGACTACCGAATCGTCTACGAAGAGATCCAGAATTACCTCTTCAAAGTCGGACCCGTTTCACTCACCGAGGGCAACCTCCTCTCCGAGCTCGCCGACTTCTTCGAGACAGGAATCGCCACCGGAATCGGAGTCACCGAACTCATCGGCACCGACATCGCCACCTTCTGTGACGACCTCATCGCCGGCACCCCCACCTATGCGGAGCGGTACTACCAAACTCTGCCCACCGAGCCCCGGCGGCGGAAGTGACTGAAGACGTATAACGACTCTGCCTGCTCTACTGGAACGGTTGGCCGAGGTCATCGAGTCTCTCGCTCGACAACCGCGGAGGATCGTCGGTGCGTACTACATCCCTCGTGACGTCCGCCTCCGGCAAGGTAGGCACAGGTGACGTCCCGATCGGCTCGCCGACTAAGCCGGCAGGGCGAGTCGAGCGCCAATGCTGCGGTGCGGTGCTGGGGTTGGAGGAGATGCTCCTCCAAGGACACGTCTCGTCACCGGCGACGATCCTGTGACTGCGGCTGCGATCGTGAAAACCTACGCGAACAAGTAGCTGTTCATCGCGGCCTTTCCCTGCGTCCCTCGATTTCGGCGGCGCGCGGTGCCTCCACGTGGGCTGGTCCGTGGCGTGTTACGCGGCAGCGGCTTGATACCTAGAACAAGCATGCCTAGGATTGCTAGGTATGGCGACCGATCGGATCAGAGGTAATCTCGACCTGCTGTTGCTCGCTGCCCTCGCCTCCGGCCCGGCGCACGGCTACGAACTCGCGGCGAGCATCCGCGAACGCAGCGCCGGCGAGTTCGACTTGGCTGAAGGCACGGTGTACCCAGCGCTTCATGCACTCGAGTCGCGAGGACTGATCACTAGCTCCTGGCAGGTTTTCGCCGGGAGGCGGCGCCGGGTCTACGAGATCAGCGCTGCGGGGCGCAGTGCGCGCGATCGCCAGGCTGCCGATTGGCAGCGCTTCGCCAGCAACATGAACCAAGTGTTGGGAGCACCCTCATGACCAGCGACCGCATCGACGCCTATCTCGATGACATGCTCGACCGCCTCGAGGGCACGCCAGCCGAACGCCGCCGCATGCTCACGGAGGCTGAGACCCACTTGCGCGACTCGGCCGCCGCACTCGAGCGCGGCGGGATGAACACCGAGGCCGCGCAGTCTGCCGCCATCGCCTCATTCGGTGATGCGCCCACCATCGCGAAGGCATCGAATCGACGCAGCCCCTCCGCCTTGCTCGGCGCATTGGTGCGCGCCGGGGTGCAACTGAGCGTGTGCGGTTTCGCTGCGATTGGCGTCGCCGCACTCCTTGCTCGCGGGCTCTCCCTCGTGACCTCAACCCAGTGGGTCTACGGTGCCCCCGCTGGCTACACCTTCACCGCCGCGCAGTGCACACACTGGCTTGCCGTACAGCCTGCCGCGAGCAACTGCCGCGACGCGGCGGCGCTGGAGAGCTCGGACGACTCCTTCCTGTTCATCTTGGCCGCCGCGATCATGGGCCTGATCGTCGCGGGCGTCATCCTCGCCGTTATGCGCCTCGCACGGCGGCGCCCGCGTCGCGTCGTGCGGAACCTTCCCCGCAACGTGACAGCCGCGATCGGCGCGACCGCGTTCCTCGGTACCGGTCTCGCCCTTGTGGTCGCCGCGACCGCGGACGGCGTCGCGCGCGGCCCCCGGGGACAGGGCGCCCTTTACGCCGACGCCGCGGTAGCGCTGATCTTCGGCGTCGTCTTCGGGATCCAGTTCCTCCTCACCATCCGAGCCGTCCCCACCACACCAGCATGACCCGACTTCTCACCGTCGTCGTCAGTGGCGTCGTCGGAGTCGGGCTCGGAGCTCTGAGCGGTCGCATTCTCTTCGGAGGCAGTGCCTGGAACCTGATCCCCTGGGCGATCATCGCGATTGCGATCGGCCTCGTCGCAGACGACCGGCGCACTGCGCTGATCGCATCCGGCATTTACGGGTACCTGCTCTGCGCCGTCTTTCTCTACGTCGCAAACACCGGCACTGCGCCTCTCACCCAGCGAATCGTCTTCGCGCTCGCACTAGGGCTCATCGGGCCCCTGTGCGCGATCGCGCTCACACTTATTTCGCGCATTGTCTATCTCCGAGTGCTGCGACGCAGCTCCTAGCGCGGCTGAACCGAAAACGACCGTCTGGAGGGCGACGCGGACCCTGTTCCAGCGAGGGTGCCTCGAACCCGCATGCGGGGTCAGTTCGCGCTTATCGCTGCACCCGGTAGGTTACGTGGATGACCGTGCGTGTGGATCGCGCATAGACCTGTTCCAGGTTCATCGGGGGCACGCCCTCGAACAAGCGGGCGCCAGCGCCGAGGGTTAAGGGGACGATATGTAGTCGCAGCTCGTCGACTAGTCCCGCGGCCAGGTACTGGTTGATGGTGTCGGCACCACCCTGGATCGAAATCTCGCCATCACCGGCCACCTCCCGCGCCCGCGCCAGCGCCGATTCGATGCCGTCGGTAATGAAGTGGTACGTGGTACCGCCTTCCATCGGTTGCGGGTCGCGCGGGTGATGGGTGAGTACGAACGCCGGACCGTGGAAGGGCGGGTCGTCGCCCCACCACCCTTTCCAACCCCGATCCCAGGCGCCACGCACTGGCCCGAACATGTTCCGGCCCATGATGTGCGCGCACGCACCGGCCATCTGCTGGACTTCGGTCCGATTCTCTTCGCCGTGGTCGAACATCCAGGCGTGCAGCGTGTTGCCCCATCCGTCGCCGCGGTCCTCGCCGAACGGGCGCTCCTCGGTCTGGTTGATCCCCGCCGCGTAACCGTCGGCGGTGATGGTCTGATTGACGATGACCTTGCTCATGGGGACTCTCCGCGGTCTCCTCATGGGGCCCAGCCAATTCGGATCCCTAACGCGCTTAGCACCTGCGACGCTGGAGGTTGAGGGCAATCGTATTCCAGGAGTGTCCCGAAACCGGCCGATTTCGGGGGCCGTCGAGAACACGTCACCTGGTCGCGGCACCCGGCGTGGTCGCTCTCAGAAACTACCAACCTGTCCGGCTCGCCTTTTGGTCCACGCGTTGCCGTAGGCACCAACGACAACCAAGCTGCACCACGAACCTGCCCGCGGGCCGGCGGGCAGGTTCCATCGACACCACACAACGTGCGGTCCAGTCGGCGGCGGCTGGACGATGAGTGGAGTTGCCGAGGGGGCAGACGTACTGAGCTGAGTGAACGGCCGACATCAGGGACGAGCTTGAAGTGATGCCGGGAGATAGCCGGCGAGCAGATGCCCTAGCCGAGCGACGCTATCCCCTCGCCATCGAGTAAGGGTCGAGCCCTCAAACGGTGTCAGCAGTGCCGAGAAATCACTTGATCGAAGCCTATGGCCGTCGGCGTGCGCGACCGCAATCTGATAGACCCATGATGCTGCTGACGGACTCACCCCAAGCTTGATTAGAAGGCCCGATCGAGCGACCGATGATCATCTGACGCCGGCTAGATCACCAAACGATCGTGAGCAAAACACGGGAAACCTGGATACCTGGAGTGCCTCGCTTCCTAGCGGCGCAACCGGGAGGCACCTCGGCATCCGGCGAACCTCGCCAAGACGGCTGATTGACGCGGTTGTCGAGCGTTAGCCGCCGATTACGCGGTAGACACCGTGCGAAGCGATCCGGTGGCCAGGAGAGTTCGCCGCAATCGGGTCTGACGACTTGACCTCGACTTGGACAACGCCCTCCGACGCGGTCCAAAGGTGGCCGCCGTATCGCGGCGAGAGGACCAGGAAGTCGCCTGCGCGCTCCTCGTTCTCAGTCGAGTTCCTCGACGCCCTGGTTCGAGGCGTCGTCGTCGCGAGTCGCACGGAGCTGGTGAATGCGGCCCGATTACAACGAGAACCCAGCGGCCCATCAGAAAAAAGCGAAGTGCTCTCGTACTACGGGGTTCCGTCATGACTCCAGCCTTCGGCGTTCTAAGCGAATGTCAACAGGTTGTGCGGCGAACCTATCCGGGGGGAGGTGATCAGTATGTTTGTCGTTTCCGGCGCTCACGCTGCGGCGCGACGGAATCGAGCCGGGGTGAGCCCTGTGGCCTCCCGAAAGCCGCGGCTGAACGCGGACTCGGACTGGTAACCCACCCGCGCGGCAACGGCGGCGACCGTCGCGTCTGTGGTGAGCAGTAGTTCAGAGGCGGTCATCAGCCGGATTCGCGTGAGGAACGCGCCGACGGTCATGCCAGTACCCCGGCTGAATCGGCGGATGAACGTGGCTCGCGACATCGTGACGCTCGTGCTGAGGCGCTCGATCGACCAATCGGCTCCCGGATCGGCAACGATCCGTGTGATCGCCTCGGCGATCCGGTCGTCGCTGACGGCTGTCCACGTGGAGGCGTCGGTCGCGACTCCGTGCGCCGTCCGCAGCATCATCGCCAGCAGCGCGGTGCACAGCGCAGAAAGGATGGCCGCAGTCCCGTCGCTATCGCGGGCGGCCTCGTCACGCATCAGCGTGCTCAGCATCCGCAGGATTGAATCGGTCTGGGGATCACGCCCGAATGAGACGTGCAGCGGCTCGGGCAGGCTCTCGAACAGGATGGAGCCGGCGCCGGCGCCGAATGTGTAGTGCCCACAGAAGAGGTCGATGACGGGCGCCCCGGCGTTGTCGCTGCGGGTCGTCGTGAAGGCCTCGCCCTGCGTCTCAGCGATACCTGCTGGCGAATGCCCTCCCGCCGTCGTCACGCGGTGCGGCACGCCGCGGGGAATCACGACGACATCGCCGGCCTGGAGGGTGAGCACGTGACCTGCGACCTCCAGCTGGCAGGTGCCCTCGAGCAGGACGTGAAACGGCGCTTGCCGTGTCGGGTGAGCCGCGACATCCATACGGGTTGACCCGCCAAGGAGGCAGCGCTTGTCGAGACTGGCTTCGAGCCGAGCCAGGCGGAGCAGATGACTAACAGAGTCCATTTGATACTTTCAAGCTTAAAAGTGATACTAAACGGCCTATTCGGATCAATAGTAACTCCCCACACTGGAAACATGGAAACCACGACAACAGCTCTCACTGCCGACATCCTCGTGATCGGCTTCGGCAAAGGCGGCAAGACCGTCGCTCACGCGCTCAGCGATGCGGGCAAGCGCGTCATCCTCATCGAGCAGTCCGAAAACATGTACGGCGGAACCTGCCCGAACGTCGGTTGCGTGCCGACCAAGATGCTCGTGCACTACTCCAACTCGAAGCGAATCGAAGATGACGCACAGGAGTTCTTCGCCAACTCGGTTGCCGGCGTTCGGGCGTTGACAAGTGCGTTCCGCGCGGGAAACTTCTCCTCGTTGGACGGCAAGGACACCGCGACGGTCATCACCGGTGCCGCCAGTTTCGTGGATGCCCACATGGTCTCAGTCGGCGAAGGCGAGGACCGCATCACAGTCACCTCGCCGGTCATCCTCGTCAACACGGGCTCTGAGCCCATCGATCCGCGGATCCCCGGGCTGGCGGACAGCCGCTACCAGGTCAGCAGCACGGAGCTCACCCAGAAGAGCGAGCTGCCTGGGCGGCTCGCAATCATCGGAGGCGGCTACCTCGGCCTCGAGTTCGCCGACATCTACCAGCACTTCGGCAGCAGGGTCACCGTGCTCGAATCAGCCGACCGGTTGCTGTCTCGCGAAGACGACGACGTCGCGCAGGTCGCGATCGATATCCTCGCGGGCGATGGCATCCAGCTCATCACGGGCGCAACGGTCGTTGACGTGCGCGACAACGAAACGACCACGACGATCGTGTACGAGAAAGACGGCCAGACCATGACCCTCGACGCGGATGCCGTACTTGCGGCGACCGGTCGGCGACCGGTTACGGCAGATCTGAACCTGGATGCCGCGGGCGTGCGCACTACCTCGCGCGGAGCAATCGAGGTCGACGAGCACCTGCGTACCAGCCAGCGGCACATCTTCGCGCTTGGCGATGTCAACGGCGGCCCGCAGTTCACCTACGTAGCCCTCGACGACGCGCGAATCGTGATCGACCAGCTGCTTGGCGACGGCACGCGCGTCACGACCGACCGTGTCGCCATCCCGCACACCCTTTTCATCACTCCGCCACTGGCCACGGCTGGCCTTACCGAGCGCGAGGCGCGTGCGGAGGGTCGCAACATCACAGTCGCCCGCGAGTATGTCGCAGACATCGTCGCGATGCCACGCGCGTACACCGTCGAGGAGACCCGCGGGATGATGAAGTTCATCGTGGATGCGGACACCGACCTGATCCTCGGTGCTGCGTTGCTCAGTATCGACGCGCAGGAGATCATCAACGTGGTCACGCTCGCGATGCGCCACGGCATCACGGCTACCGACCTGCGGACCTCGATCTACACGCATCCGAGCTCGACAGAGGCCTTCAACGAGGTCCTGGGGAAGCTCGTGGCATAGCGCGGAACCCGTGCCGAGAGAATTTCTCCCACGGAGCTCTGGCGAGGAATACATTGGCGTCATGAACCCAGCGGGGAGCCTGATCGATCTCCTCGCTCAGCCGACGCGGGTGAGGGCCGTGAAGGCCTCCGTGTGTGCGTTGTCGTTGACGCAGGTCTGGAACAGAAGCTGGTAGCCGTGCGGGATCGCGCCCGAGTTCTGCGTGTACGCGTTCAGCATGGCCACGACCCGTCCGACGCGATAGAGGCCGGCATGGAGGCCGGTCAGGTGCACAAGGGAACCGGCTCGCGGGAATCGCGCTCCTCCGCAGGTCCATTTCTCGCCGATCGTCGGCACGCGGTACGCGCCGGTGAGGTCGACCGCGCCGCGGCAGGCGTTCAGCTGGGCCTGGAATCCGGATGTCCACACCGAGACGGTCGCAGCGACGGGTCGCGCGGCGGGCTTCGTCGCGGGCCTCGGCGGCGTCTTCACCGCCGCGGTCGAGACGCGGTGCCTCGTGGCAGTTCGGGGCGTTGGCGCGGCGACCCGCACGGAAGATGCTGAGGCACTCGCCGCTGTCGATGCGGGGGAGGCCTTCGCCACGACCAATGCCAGGTGCGACCCGTCCTGGCTCGTCGCATCAGCGCTCGCCAAGTTCACGGCAGGATGCGCGTGGATTGGTGCGAATGCACCAGAACTTCCAACGGCGACCGCGACGGTCGCCATCGTTACAACAAAAACGGTTCGTACAGTTCGCTCAAACATGAATTGCCCAGACATATTGTTTGTGCAGAACGCCAAAGCGTCGGGTACAGCTGCGACAGACTGCTATCGCCAGAAAAGATCGCGAGCAGGCACCTGGGTTGCGCGTGCCGCGAGACGTGCGGGAATCAGCTCATGGGCCGCCCCACAGCGCGAATGGCGATAGTCGTTCCAGATCCACACATCGCGCCCCGCCTATCCGGCGCCGCACAGAGCGGCGCCTTTTGTAAGTCGGGTTACGAGAAAGTGTACCCCGACCAGCACCTTTCCTGTGTGCCCCGGTTTGGGGGCTTGCGATTAGCGGTCACCCGAAATCGCGAGAGAATGGAGACATGAAGACACTGGCACTGCCGCACACCTCCCTCGAGGGCTCGAATGTCATCCTCGGCCTCATGCGAATCGGCGAACTCGACGACGACGAGATCCGCACGCTTGTCGCCACCGCGCGGGAGGTTGGTATCAACGTCTTCGACCACGCAGACGTGTACGGCCCGGTCAGGCACGGATGCGAGCAGAGGTTCGGCGACGCCGTCACCTTCACACCGGTCGAGCGCGAGAACGTCATCATCCAGTCCAAGGTCGGCATCGGCAGCGGGTACTTCGACTTCTCCCGGGACCACATCCTGAAGACGGTGGACGAGTCGCTGGCTGCGCTCCGGATGGACTTCCTCGACGTGCTCCTGCTGCACCGCCCAGACACCCTGGTCGAGCCTGACGAGGTCGCTGCGGCGTTCGACACGCTGCACGCAGCGGGCAAGGTCCGCAACTTCGGCGTGTCCAACCACACTCCCGGCCAGGTAGAACTGCTGAAGCGCTCCGTCCGACAGCCCCTCGCGTTCAACCAGGTGCAGTTGAGCATCACACATGCGCCACTGATCGCCGCGGGGATCGCATCCAACATGGCCGGGCTCGACCAGTCGATCGACCGCGACAACGGGATCCTCGACTACAGCCGGTTGAACGACGTGACGCTGCAGGCGTGGTCGCCCTTCCAGAAGGGGTTCTTCGACGGCGTGTTCCTCGGCGATCCGGCATACGGTCCGCTCAACGAGGTCATCGACAGGCTGGCCAAGGCCTACGACGTGACGCCGACTGCGATCGCCGTTGCCTGGATCACCCGGCACCCTGCCAACATGCAGGTCGTGCTCGGAACGACCAACCCACAACGCGTACGCGACTCGGCTGCCGGCTCCGACATCCCGTTGACACGCCAGGAGTGGTACAGCCTGTTCACTGCGGCCGGCTACATCCTCCCGTAGCGGCGAAGTTGCCATAGCCGGGCGGGCGCGGCGCGAATAGTCTGGTTCCGTGGATACCGGAGAGTTCTTTTCCCTGATCGAAAGCGCGCGAGAATCGAGCGAACCGACGGCGCCAAGCGTCAAGGGGGACGCGCTGCGTGACATTCTGAACGAACTGAGCGACGAGAAGGTCGCCGATTTCGCCGGGGAGTTCACGAAGCAACTCGTCCGCCTGAATCGCTGGGATGTTTGGGGTGCCGGCTACGTGATCGCCGGCGGCATGAGCGACGATTCGTTTCACTACTTCCGGTCGTGGCTGATCGGCAAGGGGCGCGACGCCGTAGAGCAGGCGCTCGCCGAGCCCGACGGCCTCGGGCTGTACGTCGACACGCAGGACGTCGAGAACGAAGAACTCGAGTACGTCGCGATCGAGCTGCTCGAGGAACGCGGTGTCGAAGACGATCCGCGCGACGCCGCCGAAGGATCGGCGGACGACGCGCCGGAGGGCGATCCGTTTGATGAGGAGACCGTCGACAGCCTCTATCCGAGCCTGGCATCTGCCGACTGGTAGGCCGCGCAAGCGGTGACGGCGACGCACCAACAGCGCGACAATGGTGGGGATGACCGGACGCCTCGACGAACTCCTTGGTGCCACCATCCTGCGCCTCGACGTGCTGGGGATTCCGGATGAGTCGCTCGGCGAGTTCCGCAAGCCGCGCAGGCTCATCCCGGCGCCCCCTTCCATGGTGCCGACAGGGCGGGCGTGGCGGCTCGGCGTGTTGCTACTCGACCGCGAGCGGCACCTCTTCGCGACGGGTGAAATCACTCGCGCGATCGAACCGGGTCGCGCTGCGGTCAATCGCTCTGCGCAA
Organism: Galbitalea sp.; assembly: GCA_036499165.1. Taxonomy (GTDB): domain Bacteria; phylum Actinomycetota; class Actinomycetes; order Actinomycetales; family Microbacteriaceae; genus Galbitalea. Next base: position 14,540 of record DASYEE010000005.1, read on the forward strand.
GGCGAACAGCGCAGGGCAGACAGGATGGCTGCGTCCCGCGGACCCTTCCCGCGCGGCGAAGTCGTCAACTTCGGCTACCGGCTCCTGGCCTTAGACGATGCCAGCCTGAACGCTGGCTCTGGCCCCCTGGCACTCGACGGCGGCACCGTCACCGTGCGCTGGGGCGACGGCTTCGGCGAGCTGGGAGTGTCGCCGATCGACGACTACCTGGCTGATCGGATCGCGCTGTTCAGCGCGACATGACACTAGCCCGCGGGAACGACCTCGAGAGGTTCTGTCGATTCCGCGACGAACCGCAGGCCACCCGTGCTGTTGGCCGCGCGCGTAAGAACCTCGAGCCACTCGCGGTTGATCTGGATGGCGTCGCCCGTGTCGAACGAGAACCGCAGGGGGATGAACGGATTCAACCAGATGCTGGAGTGCCCGCCGGTGTGGTTGTCGTCCTCCCAGCTGAAGAAGAAGCTCTCCTGGCGGCGCAGCTTTGCGCCGATCACGATCTGGAGGTGTGAGAGAGCTCGATCCTCGACGGCCACCTCATATGCGCCGTCTCCGTAAACCAGGTGTCCCATTGTTGTCCTTTTGCGATGGCGAGAATGCGGGCCGTTCATCACAGCTGGCCGCAACTGCAGACTCGTATGATTCAGAAGGATCATAGGCCGACCAGGCACTGTTTTTCGCTTCGAGCGGTACGGCAGGCCGTTCCTCTTTTTGCGCCGCCCGGTTCCGGTAGGCTGATGGCCAGCGAAGGGGAGTATCCCACCTCACCGTGATCGTCATCACGAGACCTCGATCGATGAGGCTCCGGTCACGGCGGCAGCCGCGCGGCCCGTCAGGCCAGCGGATGCGGGAGAGACTTTCGGCCACGACCATGCCGTCTTGACCGAAAGGGAACGCGATGCTCACGGAAACGACGCTCGCCCATGCCGAGGCCGCGGCCCGGGCCGCCGTTCCGGCCTGGTTCGAGTGGGGCACTCTCGCCCTCCTCGTGCTGGTCATGGCTGCGGATCTGGTGCTTGCATATCGTCGACCACACATGCCGAAACCGCGTGAGTCGGCGCTCTGGATCGCGTTCTACGTCGTGCTTGCGCTCATCTTCGCTGGCATCCTGTTGTTCGTCGTCGGGCCTGACACGTCCGGCCAATTCGTTGCCGGGTGGCTCACCGAATACAGCCTGAGCATCGACAACCTGTTCGTCTTCGTCATCATCATGGCGAAGTTCACCGTGCCGAAGCGCCTCCAACAGGAGGTGCTGATGGTCGGCATCATCATCGCCCTTGTCCTCAGGGGCATCTTCATCCTGCTCGGGGCGACCCTGATCGAGAACTTCAGCTGGATCTTCTACCTGTTCGGCGCATTCCTGCTCTATACGGCCGTGCAGCAGGTCGTTTCACACTCAAGCGAGTCGGGCGACGACGAAAGCAGCGTCATCCGATTCCTCAGGAGGCACATCCCGATCACCCAGCACTACGAGGGCACGAAGCTGCACACCACGGTAGATGGCAAGCGAGTGCTCACTCCCATCCTCATCGTGTTCCTCGCCCTCGGCGGTACAGACCTTGTGTTCGCACTCGACTCCATTCCCGCCATCTTCGGAATCACACAGGATGCGTTCCTCGTCTTCACCGCGAACATCTTCGCCCTGATGGGACTGCGCCAGCTCTACTTCCTGATCGGTGACCTCATCAACCGCCTGGCGTACCTCACATACGGGATCGCGCTCGTCCTCGGCTTCATCGCCGTGAAGCTCATCTTTCACGCGCTCCACACCAACGAGGTGCCGTTCATCAACGGCGGGCACTCGGTTGAATGGGCGCCGGAGATCTCGACCGTCGTCTCCCTCTGTGTGATCGTCGTGGTGATGGGGCTTGCCGTCGCGGCAAGCGTTGTGAAGCTGAAGCTGGATGCCCGGGCGGGCCGCGCAGCCTGAAGACGTTGGCCCCCAAACGGCGCTGACCCCCGAAACAGGGAGTCGCCAGCCGGGAAGCGAGTCGGTTACTGTGCCGATTAGCGAAATCCGTCGCCGTCGAGGGGTACGGAGCGGATGACGCGTCCACAAGCCTGCGCATTCTCGAGGGGAGAGAACAGTGCGACGAACCCGGATCGCCATCGCGGTGACCGCGGCCGCAGCATCCATCGCGCTCATCGCGGTGGTGAGCGGATGCGCGTCAGCGTCGGCCCAGGGCACGACCCTCACGAGCGCGAAGCAACAGACCATCCAGCTCGAGAACAAGATCGCGTCATTCGTGCCACAGAAGTTCGTCAAATCGACCCATGTGACGCAGACCTCGAAAGTGATCTTCCCGTGCCTCGGCAAGTCGGGTGAGTCGTACTGGCCGGGTTCCCTGACCCTCGGCCTCAACACCGGGCTCGACGACGACGCAGTGCTCACAGCGATCGCCTCAAACTGGACCAACAAGCCGGGATGGTCCGTGTACAAGACGACCGCGACGGACGGCAATCAGAGCCTCAGCATCAAGTCGACGAAGGGGCAGAGCTTCACTGTCGAATTCGTCGACGGGCCGATCCTCTCCGTCTCGTCGTTCTCCGCCTGCTTCCCGAACGCGGAGCTCGCCGGAAAGTCGAGCTACTGACAGTGATGCGCACCCGATCGCTGGGAGTCGCCGTCGCGGCCTCCATCATTGTTCTCGCGTCTGTCAGCGGATGCGCGTCGGCCGCCGGGGGATCGCACGGTCTCGCGACGGCCAAGTCTGCAACTTTGAAGCTCGAGTCTGAGATCGCGTCGTTCGTGCCGGAGGCGATGGTCACCCGGACGCACCAGACGACAACGTCGAAGGTGCTCTACCCGTGCCTCGGCCACAGCGGCCAGTCCTATTGGCCGGGCACCGAGACCGTCGGCCTGAAGCAGGGCGTGGACACGGATGCCGTGCTCGCCGCAATTGCCTCGAACTGGACGAACAAATCGGGCTGGACCGCATTCAAGAGCACGGGCGCTGACGGCAGCGCGAGCCTCAACATCAAGTCGACGAAAGGCCAGAGCTTCACGGTCGCGTTCGTGGACGGCCCGCAGTTGTCGATCTCGGCGCTGTCGACCTGTTTCCCGAGCGACGGGCTGGCGGGCCAGTCCAGCTACTAGGGCACCAGCTTGCCCCGTGATCGCCCGGAGTGAGTGCGCCTCACACTGCCCATTCTGAGCGGTGATAGCCTCGATGAATGCAGTTCGATCGGCTCCTTCTTCGTCGCCGCGACGAGTCTTAGTCCCTAAGCCTCACTCGTCGCGGAGTCTTGTCATCGGCTGACACCTGAAACGAAGAAAGACCGCACTCATGAGCATTGAAGACACCGTTCGTTCCCCGAAGACGCTGGCCGAGAAGGTTTGGCAGGATCACCTCGTGGTCAAGGGCGAGGATGGCTCGCCAGACCTCGTCTACATCGACCTGCACCTCGTGCACGAGGTCACGAGTCCCCAGGCGTTCGACGGCCTCCGTGTCGCCGGTCGCCCGGTTCGCCGACCGGACCTGACGATTGCGACGGAAGACCACAACACGCCGACCCTCGCGATCGATAAGCCGATCGCCGACCTGACCAGCCGCACGCAGATCGAGACGCTGCGTCGCAACGCCGCAGAGTTCGGTATTCGCCTGCACTCGCTCGGCGACATCGAGCAGGGCATCGTGCACGTCGTCGGCCCGCAGCTCGGCCTCACGATGCCGGGCATCACGGTCGTTTGCGGCGACAGCCACACCTCGACCCATGGCGCGTTCGGCGCCATGGCGTTCGGCATCGGCACCAGCGAGGTTGAGCACGTTCTCGCAACACAGACCCTGCCGCTCAAGCCCTTCAAGACCATGGCGATCACCGTTGAGGGCGAACTGCGCCCGGGCGTGACGGCCAAAGACATCATCCTCGCTGTAATCGCGAAGATCGGCACAGGCGGCGGGCAGGGGTATGTCCTCGAATACCGCGGCAGTGCCATCCGATCGCTTTCGATGGATGGCCGCATGACCATCTGCAACATGTCGATCGAGGCCGGCGCCAGAGCCGGCATGGTCGCGCCGGACCAGACGACATACGACTACCTGAACGGCCGGCCGCACGCACCGCAGGGCGAAGACTGGGATGCCGCGGTCGCCTACTGGGAGACGCTGAAGTCCGACGACGACGCCGTGTTCGACGCCGAGGTCTACCTCGACGCGAGTGAGCTCGAGCCGTTCGTGACGTGGGGTACGAACCCCGGCCAGGGCGTGTCGCTTTCCGATTCCGTGCCAGACCCGTCGGCGCTCGATGATCCCAACGAGCGTGCGTCAGCCGAGCGAGCGCTCGAATACATGGACATCGCGGCAGGGACCCCGATGAAAGACATCCACGTCGACGCCGTCTTCATGGGTTCGTGCACCAACAGCCGTATCGAAGACCTGCGCGCCTTCGCCTCGATCATCAAGGGGCAGAAGAAGGCGGATGGCGTTCGTGTCATGGTCGTGCCGGGCAGCGCGCGCGTGCGAATCGAGGCTGAGGCAGAGGGCATCGACAAGATCGTCGAGGAATTCGGCGCGGAGTGGCGCTTCGCCGGCTGTTCGATGTGCCTCGGCATGAACCCAGACCAGCTCGCGCCGGGCGAGCGGTGCGCGTCCACCTCCAACCGCAATTTCGAGGGCAGGCAGGGCAAGGGCGGTCGCACACACCTCGTCTCGCCGCTCGTTGCCGCAGCAACCGCCATCCGTGGCACTCTCTCATCTCCGTGGGACCTGGCGCAGGACGCGGACTACGAAATCGGCGACTTCGCGTCGGCGGCCGCGTCCGGCGTGCCGAGCAATCGTGGCGCCCGCACGCTCGATGTCGATGCGGACTATGTCGACGGGGTGTCGGAACCCGGGTACAGCGAGAGCCACGAGGTGAACAAGTAATGGACAAGATCTCAGTCTTGAACGGTGCCGCCGTTCCGCTGCAGCGCGCGAACGTCGACACCGACCAGATCATCCCGGCCGTATTCCTGAAACGCGTGACGAAGACCGGCTACGACGACGCGCTGTTTTACGCGTGGCGACAGGATCCGGAGTTCATAATCAACCAGGCGCCGTACGCCAATGGCGGAATCCTGGTCGCTGGTCCCGATTTCGGCACCGGATCGAGTCGTGAACACGCCGTCTGGGCGCTTCGGGATTTCGGATTCACGGCCGTGCTGAGCCCGCGCTTCGGCGACATCTTCCGCGGCAACTCGGGCAAGCAGGGCCTTCTGACCGGCACCGTGAGCGAAGCGGATGTCGAAAAGATCTGGGCGATCATCGACAAGCAGCCGGGCATCCAGATTTCCGTCGACCTGAATGAGAAAACGGCGTCCATCGCCGACCTCACCGTCCCTTTCGAGATCGACGATTACACTAGGTGGCGTTTGCTCGAAGGTCTGGACGACATTGGGCTTACCCTGCGTGATGAGGCGCGAATTACTTCTTTCGAAGCCCGCCGCGAATCGTGGCGGCCCAAGACATTGCCGGTGAAATAGATGAGTCTCGTTACAGATGCCCAAAAGGCAGGTGAGCGAGTCGGCCTGAAGTCCGACAAGATCGTCATCAATGGCGGTAAGCCGTTGCGCGGCCGCATCGAGGTGCGCGGCGCGAAAAACCTCGCAACGAAGGCCATGGTCGCAGCCCTTCTCGGCGACAGCCCCAGCCTCCTGAAGGATGTCCCGGACATCAGCGATGTCGGCGTCGTCACCGGCATGCTGAACGCGTACGGCGTCTCCGTCACCGAGATCGCGCCCGGCGAGCTGCTTCTCGACCCGAGCAACGTTTTGAAGGCGCACTTCGCCGAGATCGACGCGCTTGCCGGCTCCAGCCGCATCCCGATCCTGTTCTGCGGACCGCTGCTGCACCGTCTTGGTGAGGCGCTCATCCCCGACCTCGGCGGCTGCCGCATCGGTGATCGCCCCATCGACTTCCACCTCGACGCACTGCGCGCCTTCGGCGCCATCGTCGACAAGAGCTACGAGGGGATTCGCCTGACTGCGCCGAACGGACTGAAGGGCGCGGAGATCGAACTGCCGTACCCGAGCGTCGGCGCGACCGAGCAGGTCCTGCTGACCGCGGTGCGTGCAGAGGGCGTCACGGAACTCAAGAATGCGGCCATCGAGCCCGAGATCATGGATCTCATCGCCATCCTGCAGAAGATGGGCGCGATCATCAATGTCGAGCCCAACCGCGTGATCTTCATCGAAGGCGTGGATGAGCTGCACGGCTACGAGCACCGCGCGCTCTTCGACCGCAACGAAGCAGCAAGCTGGGCATCCGCGGCTCTCGCGACGGAGGGCGACATCTTCGTCGGTGGCGCCAAGCAGCAGGAACTCATGACCTTCCTCAACATCTTCCGCAAGGTCGGTGGCGCGTTCGATATCCACGAAGACGGAATCCGCTTTTACCACCCCGGCGGCACGCTGAAGCCCGTCGTCGTCGAGACGGATGTCCACCCCGGCTTCATGACCGACTGGCAGCAGCCGCTGATCGTCGCCCTGACCAAGGCCGAGGGCGTTTCGATCGTGCACGAGACCGTGTACGAGAACCGCTTCGGCTTCACGGATGCGCTGATCGCCATGGGCGCCGACATTGTCGTGCACAAGGAGGGTCTCGCCGGCCACACTCGCCGCGTTGCTCGTCGTGAGTTCGAGCAGGCCGCCGTCATCACGGGCCCGACGCCCCTGCACGGCGCTGACGTCGTCGTTCCAGACCTGCGTGGTGGCTTCAGTCACCTCATCGCGGCCCTGACCGCCGACGGAACGTCGACGATCAGCAACGTCGGCATCATCAGCCGCGGCTACGAGCACTTCATCGACAAGCTCGCACTACTTGGGGCTGACTTCGTCTACGAGGGATAATCGTCCTGTGACGGTTGATGGTCCGCCAAAGTCAGAGAAGACGGCGATTTGGCGCGTCCTTGCGATCCTCGTGATCCCATTCATGGGGCTGCTGGCGAAGATCGAACTGCATGAGCCGCAGAAGATGCCGAAGTCCGGCGCATTCGTGCTCGCGCCAAACCACCACAGCGAGATCGACCCGCTCGTGATCGGCGTCGCCATGTGGAAGGTCGGGCGCATGCCCCGGTTCCTTGCGAAGGCGTCGCTGTTCAAGGTTCCCGTGCTTGGCGCCCTGATGCGAGCATCGGGCCAGGTGCCGGTCGAGCGCGCCGGAGCGGTGCGCGGCAGCGACCCCCTTGCGACTGCGCGCCACATCGCAGACAACGGGCTCGGCGTCATCATCTACCCCGAGGGTTCGCTCACCCGCGCCCCGGATCTCTGGCCCATGCGCGGAAAGTTCGGGGCGGTCAGGATGGCGCTCGAGGCCGGTATCCCCATCATCCCGGCCGCGCACTGGGGCACCCAGGCGGTGCTGCCCCGCTACGGCAAGCTGAGCCTGTTCCCCCGCAAGCACATCGATGTCATCTTCGGTGACCCGGTCGACCTCTCGGCCTATGTCGGCAAGCCGCTCGTCTCGGCGACGTTGACTGCTGCAACCGAAGACGTGATGGCCGCCATCACCACGCTCGTCGAGCAGTTGCGTGGCGAGAAGGCTCCGGCCGAACGGTGGGACCCGGCCAGCAATCACCAGTCGGAAACGGGCGCGTTTTGAGCATCGCCGCTGGCACTCCTGCTGGCACGCCGGCGACCAGGGTTGCGGTTCTTGGCGCTGGTTCATGGGGCACGACCTTCGCGAAGATCCTCGCCGATGCGGGCTCCGAGGTCGTCATGTGGGCGCGCAGGCCGGAGCTCGCGCGCGAGATCTCCGAGTCGAAGCGCAACAGTGACTACCTCCCCGGCATCAACCTGCCTCGATCGCTTCGGGCGAGCTCGAACCTCGAGTTCGTGATGCACGACGTCGAGCAGATCTACATCGCCGTTCCGAGCCGCTCGCTGCGGGAAAACCTGGGCGCGGTGCGCGAGCTGCTGCCAGACGACGCCGTCGTCGTCTCGCTCATGAAGGGCGTGGAAAAGGGTACGAGACTGCGGATGTCGGAGGTCCTGTACGAGGAACTCGCGCTCGATCCCGCCCGCGTTGCCGTCGCGTCCGGCCCCAATCTCGCTCTCGAGATTGCGAAGGAGCAGCCGACGGCGGCGGTCATCGCATCCGAGAGCCTCGAAACGGCGACGGCGGTCGCTATGGTGGCGACCAATCCATACTTCCGTTCGTTCGTCAACACCGATGTGATCGGCACGGAGTTCGGTGGGGTCCTGAAGAACCTCATCGCCGTGGCGATCGGCATCGTCGATGGCGTCGGGTACGGCGAAAATACGAAGGCATCGATCATTACGCGTGGTCTCGCCGAGATGACGGACTTCGCTGTCGCCTACGGCGGTCGCGCCGAGACACTCGCGGGGCTGGCCGGGCTCGGCGATCTCATCGCGACCTGTGAGTCGCCGCTGTCGCGTAACAACACCGCAGGGCGTCTGCTCGGCCAGGGCTACAGCTTCAGCGAGGTCATCGCGCAGATGGACCAGACGGCAGAGGGGCTCTCATCGGTCGCGCCCATCCTCGAGCTTGCGCTCGCGAAGGGCGTAGAGATGCCGATCGTGAGCCAGGTAGCCGAGGTGCTGGCCGGTACGCTGAATCCGCGCGACATCGCGCCCCACCTGACCACAGATCCGACACCGCAGGGAGAGTAGTACGTGCTGACTTCGCTTGCCGACGGCACACTGCTTGCTGAGAAGACGGGTGCGACACCGCCAACGGTCATCGCTCTGCACGGGTGGGGGCGCACCGGTGCGGACTTCGCGCCCGTTGTCGATGGACTCGACGCTGTCGCAATCCACCTGCCGGGCTTCGGCATCACTCCACCGCCCGCCCAGGTGTGGGGGAGCCCGGAATACGCCGAGGATGTCGCTGCGGCGATCTCGGGCTTCGGCCCCGTCGTGATCGTGGCTCATTCCTTCGGCGGCCGAGTTGCCGTTCACCTCGCGCAGAAGCACCCGGAGCTGGTCAGGGGGCTCGTGCTGACCGGTGCACCTCTGAAGCGCCTGCACGCCGCCCCACAACCGCCCCTCCGCTATCGCGTGATCCGTCGCCTTGGGCGCATGGGGCTCGTGTCGAAGAAGGCCATGCAGGCCATGCGGGAGAAGTATTCATCTCCCGACTACCGCAACGCCCGCGGAGTCATGCGCGAGATCTTCGTGAAGGTGGTCAACGAGACCTACGACGACCAGCTCGCAGCGATCCAGGCGCCGACGCGAATGGTGTGGGGCTCGGAAGACGTCGGTGCTCCACCAGACGCAGCAGAGGCAGCGTCGAAGCTGATCCCCGGCGCTCGGTTCACTCTCGTGCCCGGCGGCATGCACATGCTCGAGGGCGCGACACGCGACGAGGTGCGCAGGCAACTGCTAGACCTGATCACGGAGGTTGGCACATGAATCTCGACTGGCTCGGCTGGCTCATCATCGGAATCGTCGGCATCATCTACGCGCTGTTCGGCGCGCCGAAGTGGATGCGCGTGGCCCAGCGCGAGCACTACATCGCGCCGTGGGTGTCGAAGATCACCTGGCTCTGGTACCGAGTCAGCCCGTGGTCGATCGTCGGCCCGCTAGTGGCTCTCGTGCTCATCGTGGTGAGCGCCATCGTTGCGGCGGCACACGGCAGCAACGCCATCCTCTTTGCTGCGATCTCTGCCGCTGTCGCGGCGGCCTTCGCAGGCCAGTCGCCGATCGGGCTCGCCGTGCGAGGCAGCTCGGCGAAGCTCGCCTGGACCACCCGGGCTCGTCGGTTGCTCGCCGTCTGGATCGTGGTGCTCATCATCGTCGCTGGCCTGTTCATCTGGGTCATCGGGCCGGCGGGCGTCGCGCTGGCGCTCCTGCTGCTCCCGCTCCTCACTGACATCGCCCTCGTCATCATGGCGCCGATTGAGAAGCAGCTGGCGAATAAATTCGTGGTCAGCGCCCAGAAGCGGTTGAAGCAGGTGCGGCCGAAGGTGGTCGCGATCACGGGGTCGTACGGCAAGACCTCGACCAAGAACTACGTTGCGCACCTGGTCGCGGGCAGCATCGGTGTCGTTGCATCTCCCGCCAGCTTCAACAACCTGATGGGACTCTCGCGCGCGGTGAACGAGCGCGTCGTGCCTGGAACCGAAGTCTTCGTCGCCGAGATGGGCGTATACGGTACGGGCGAGATCCGCGAGCTCTCGAAGTATTTCCCGCCCGACATCGCCGCGATCACGACCATCGGTGAGGCGCACCTGGCGCGGATGGGGTCGCGGGAGACCATTTTCCAGGCCAAGTCTGAGATTGTCGAGCGGGCATCCACCGTGGTCCTTCCGGTCGACGAGAGCGAACTCGCAGCGCTGGCCGAACGCTGCCGCGCCCTCGGCAAACGCGTCATCAGTGTGTCCGTGCATCCGGAGATCCCCGCGGACGTCGTGGTCGATGCGGCCGCCGGAATGGTGACGGTCGGCGACGAAACGGCGGCGGTTACGATCCCGAACGTCGGCCATGCGATCAACCTCGCGATCGCGGTCGGCATCGCCACCGCTCTCGGGGTGCAGCTGAAGACGCTCGCGCCCCGACTCGAAGCACTGCCGGATTCGCACCACCGCGCCGAGATCCAGGAGACGCCGAACGGCCTTGTCGTGATCGATGACACGTACAACTCCAATCCGGTCGGAGCGGAACGCGCGCTCCAGGGCGCCATCGAGATCGCTCGCGAGCGCGACGGCGACCTCGTGGTCGTGACGCCGGGCATGGTCGAACTCGGCACGGTGCAGTACGAGCGCAACAGGGCGTTCGCGGCGTCTATTTCCGCCTCGGGTGGCTACCTGTTCGCGGTCGCGCGCACCAACCGCAAGGCGCTCGTCGACGGCGCATCCACCGGGCCTGTGCCGGCGCGCGTCTTCGACGACCGTTCTTCTGCCGTCGCCGCGGCTCTCGATCAGGCCGGGGACCGAGGCGTTATCCTCTATGAGAACGACTTACCGGACCATTACCCGTAACAGCGCCGCGCTCACGGGACCGCCGGATGAGACACGCACCGCGGCCATAAGTTTTGGAAGTACATGAGCGACGACTCCCCATGGGCGGTACTCTTCGGCGGCCCATCTCCCGAGCACGAGATCTCCATCCTCACCGGCCTGCAGGCCGAGCGGGTGCTGACTACGAGCGGTGAGAGGGTCGTTCCGATCTACTGGGCGCCGTCAGGCGAGTGGTTCCAGGTGCCATCGGCCAGCGAGGCGAAGGACTACATCGATGGCGTGCCAAGCGGCTCGAAGCCCATCGAGGTGCGGCTCTCGGGCAACCCCGGCCTCTATGTCAAGAAGCGCATCGGCGCCGATCAGATCGAGGTCGCTGCCGTCCTGATGACGTTGCACGGCGGCGTCGGTGAGGGCGGGGGAGCGGCCGCCGTGTTCTCGCTGCTCGGCATCCCCGCCACCGGCTCTTCGCTCTTCGCCGGCGCCGTCGGCATGGACAAGCTGGCCTTCGGCGGGCTCATGGAGGTCGCGGGCGTCCCATCGCTGCGCCGCGAACTGCTGTCGCAGACGGTCGACCCCAACTTTGCGGGGCCGTATATCGTGAAGCCCCGGTTCGGCGGGTCATCCATCGGTATCGAGATCGTCGAGGATATCGAGGCCGCGAGGGCGATCGCCCGCGCGAGTGCACACCTGCGCTCCGGAGCAGTGCTCGAGCCGTACCGACCAGAGCTCATCGACCTGAACATCTCGTTCCGCACGTTTCCGTCGCTCGAGACCACGGATGTCGAGCGTCCCCTTCGCGCCCAGAAGGATGACTCCCAGGCCGGGCTGTACTCCTACGCCGAGAAGTACCTCTCCGGCGGTGCAGGAAGCGAGGCCGGCTTCATGAGCGCTCCGCGCGAGTTCCCCGCGAAGCTTGCCCCCGGCGTCGCTGAGACGGCGCGCCAGCTCGCCATGCGTGTCGCCGAAACCACCGGCCTCACCGGAATAGTGCGCGTAGACCTGCTGCTCGACGAGAAGACGAATGAGCTCTTCGTCAACGAGGTCAACTCGATTCCGGGTGCCATGGCGCTCTACCTGTGGGCTCCGAAGGTTGCGCCGGCACAGGTGCTGAGGGATTCGCTCATCGAGGCACGCGACCATCGGATCGTCACCCCGTCATCCGGGTTTGGTTCGGGAGCAGCGCTCCGTGCCGCCGGTGGTATCGCGGGCAAGCTCGTCGGACTCGACGGACCACGCGGTTAGCTGCTAAGACTTCGGCGTCACGCTTGGCGTCGGCGTCGGCGTCGGCGTCGGCGTTGACGTTGACGAGTCGACCGGGCTGCCGCCCTGGAACTGTTCGGACGGCGTGGTGCAGTGGTGCTGCGCGCCAATGGTTCCGACGGCGTCGCTCAGGTCGGTGAGGGCCTGGTTGCCATCCGCCTTGACGTCGGTGGCCGTGATCGTGACCGCGACGGCCGGGGTGCGACCGTAGGTCGTGAAGACGAAGACCTGCTTCGGGTCTGACTTGCGGAGCCAGTCGACGCCGTTCACGGTGATGCAGACGAGCGTCGATGTCGGGTCAGGCACCGGGACACCGCAGCGAAGGACGATGTCCGCAGGCTGGCCCCATGCGCCCGTTCCCTGCCCGTTCGTTGTGCGCCGCGCGAGCGTTGAGACGGTGCTGGGCAACTGGGCGACAACGTTCGCGCACTTCGCGTTGGTTGCTGCGGCGGCGGGGGCGACATTGACGGTCGGTGCGCATCCGGCCAGGACCCCTGCAACCAGCAGGGCCATGGCGACAAGAGTGAGCCTCGATTTCATCGCTCACAGGCTACCGGGTCGTGGCCGTGCGCCAGCCGGGAGGCATCCTTCCGTCTGTCGCGCGCGGTACCGTGGATGCATGGCCGACGACACGCTGGGCAGCATCGGCGAGTCCGCGGTTCTCGCGCGCATCTTCCCGCGACTGCCACACGCATCCGAAGCGCTGCTCGGCCCGGGAGACGACGCGGCCGTCGTGGCTGCGCCGGATGGCCGCTTCGTCGTCACGACCGACATGATGGTGCACGGTCCGGACTTCAGGTTGGCGTGGTCAAGCGCTCACGACCTCGGCTGGAAGGCCGCGGCATCGAACCTCGCCGACGTCGCGGCGATGGGTGCACGACCGACCGCCCTTGTCGTCGCCCTCGCAGCTCCCGTCGGCACGGCCGTGACCTTTCTCGAGGAGTTCGCCGATGGCCTCCGCGACGGCTGCGCCGCGATGGCGCCTGGCTGCGGTGTGGTCGGCGGCGATCTTTCGACCTCAGAGACCCTGACCATCGCCGTGACAGCCTTCGGCGACCTCGAGGGCCGCGCTCCCGTCACGCGCGGGGGAGCAAGGCCCGGGGATGTCGTGGCTGTCTCGGGAGCGCTGGGCGCCGCGGCCGCGGGGCTCCGTCGGCTCTTCGCCGAAGCACAACTCGACGGCGTGCCCGTCCGCGTCCCCTCACTTCGCGCCGACGCCGACGTCATCGCCCAGCTCGCACCAACGCCCCCCATCTCGGACGGCAGGCTCGCCGCGCTCGCCGGGGCCACCGCCATGATCGACATCTCCGACGGACTGGCCCTCGACGCTCGACGGCTCGCGATGGCAAGCGCGGTTTCACTCGACCTGTCCATCGCCGAGGTCGGCTCTGCCGGTGCGCTCGCCGGGGGCGAAGACCACTCGCTGCTCGCGACCTTCCCCGCGGGAGCCACGCTTCCGGGCGCCTTCCGCCCGATCGGAACGGTCGAAGCCGGCGAGGGCCTGCTGTTGGTCGACGGCGTGGAGTACGACGTGCGCGGCGGCTGGGATCCATACGACGGATGGGACGGGGGCGGCGGATGAGCCCCAATCACCTCGCGAGCCCCGATCTCTTCAGCGTGATCGGGGACGCCCGCAGGCGGCGCATTCTCGAGCTTCTTGCCGCTGGCGAGCTCTCGGTGGGTGCGCTCGCGACAGAGCTGGGGATCGCGCAGCCCTCCGTAACGCAGCACCTCGCAGCACTCAGGGAGGCCGGGC
>DASYEE010000006.1:0-16062 GCA_036499165.1 Galbitalea sp.
GAAACGCCAGCCTGGCGCGGATTTCGAGCGGCTCCGAATCGACTCAAAAGCCATCGCTTACACGGCCCCGTCCATCCAAAATCCGCGCCAACAAAGCAAAAGTCGGGACATCGTCTATCAACGATGTCCCGACTCATCACACGGCGATGGCACAACGACCGTGAACCCCTGATCGACGAGGTAGTCGGCGAGACCCAGAACTTCCGGGGTGATGCCGGGGGCCTCGGGGATCAGGACGACGCCCGGCCCTGACCCCTTCTCATAGCAGTCGAACGTGCTGCCGCCACCGCTGAACGGCGCACGCGCCCATCCTGTGAGGTCGGAAACGGGTGCCGAGGCAGCCATGGCGATTCCCATCGAGAAGAGTGGGCCGTGCGCCGTTCTGGGTGGTGCTGGTGTGTGAACTACCGGGCGATTAGCGGGCCGCCGAGCCGTCCGTGTAGTCGGCGTCCTGCTGCTTCCACGCGAACAGGGCGCGAAGCTCCTTGCCGGTCGCCTCGATCGGGTGCTGCGCACCCTTCTCGCGCAGCGCCAGGAACTCGGGAGCTCCGGCATCCTGGTCCGCGATGAAGCGCTTGGCGAAGGTGCCGTCCTGGATGTCGGAGAGCACGGCCTTCATGTTGTCCTTCACGTGCGGGTCGATGACGCGCGGGCCAGAGACGTAGTCGCCGTACTCCGCCGTGTCGCTGACCGACCAGCGCTGCTTGGCGATGCCGCCCTCCCACATGAGGTCGACGATGAGCTTCAGCTCGTGAAGCACCTCGAAGTAGGCGATCTGCGGCTGGTAACCAGCCTCGGTGAGGGTCTCGAAGCCGTACTGGACGAGCTGCGAGACGCCACCGCAGAGGACGGCCTGCTCACCGAACAGGTCGGTCTCGGTCTCTTCGGTGAAGGTGGTCTTGATGCCGCCGGCGCGCAGGCCGCCGATGCCCTTGGCATAGCTCCAGGCGAGCTCCCATGCGCCACCGGTTGCGTCTTCCTCGACGGCGACGATCACGGGAACGCCGCGACCGGCCTCGTACTCACGGCGAACCGTGTGACCCGGGCCCTTCGGGGCAACCATGATCACGTCGACGCCTTCGGGCGCCTCGATGTAGCCGAAGCGGATGTTGAAGCCGTGGCCGAACAGGATGGCCTTGCCCGTTTCGAGGTTCGGCTTGATGTCGTCAGCGTAGATGTGGCGCTGGAACTGATCGGGAGCCAGGATGACGATGACGTCGGCCCAGGCGGATGCCTCGGCAACGCTCAAGACGGTGAAGCCGGCCTCCTCGGCCTTGGGCTTCGATTTGGAGTCAGCCTTCAGCGCGACGACGACCTCGACGCCGGAGTCACGGAGGTTGAGCGCGTGCGCGTGACCCTGCGAGCCGTAGCCGACGATGGCGACCTTCTTGCCCTGGATGATCGACAGGTCTGCGTCTTTGTCGTAGAAGATTTCAGTCATGTGCTCGTTGCTTCCTTTTTTCTGATTTGTTGTTAGTTCTTGAAAACGCGCTCGGTGATGCTCTTGCCGCCTCGCCCGATCGCGAGAAGGCCGGACTGCGCGATCTCCTTGATCCCATAGGGTTCGAGAACGCGAAGGAAGGCCTGGATCTTGCCGCTGTCGCCTGTGGTCTCGATCACCAGGGCGTCGGTTGCGACGTCCACGACCCGTGCGCGGAACAGCGTGACCGCTTCGAGGATCTGCGATCGGGTCACGTTGTCGACCCGCACCTTGATGAGCAGGTGCTCACGGGTGACGGCCTGAGCCGGGTCCAACTCGACGATCTTGATCACGTTGATCAGCTTGTTGAGCTGCTTCGTGACCTGTTCGAGCGGAAGCTCCTCGACATCGACGACGACCGTGATGCGCGAGAGTCCGTCGATCTCGCTCGCACCGACGGCGAGCGACTCGATGTTGAAGCCCCGGCGGGCGAAGAGGCCCGCGACCCGGGTCAGAAGGCCCGGTTTGTCTTCGACGAGCAGCGAAAGGACGTGATGGCTCATGGCTTACTCCTGCTCCCACTCCGGCGCGTGTTCCAGCGCGTATTGCACGGACGAGTTGCCGACGCCCTGCGGCACCATCGGCCAGACCATTGCGTCCTGGCTGACGACGAAGTCGATCACGGCGGGGCGGTCGTTCGTCGCAAGGGCGAGCTTGATCGCGTCGTCGATCTCGCTCTCCTTGGTCACCCGAATGCCGAGTGCGCCGTACGCGTCCGCCATCTTGACGAAGTCCGGGATCATGCGCGTCTGGGTGCCATCGCTCAGTGTTCCCGTGTTGAGGTCTGTGAACGAGTGGCGACCGTCGTAGAACAGGGTCTGCCACTGGCGAACCATGCCGAGCGACGAGTTGTTGATGATGGCGACCTTGATCGGGATGTTGTTGATCGTGCAGGTCGCGAGTTCCTGGTTGGTCATCTGGAAGCATCCGTCGCCGTCGATCGCCCACACGATGCGATCGGGGTTTGCGACCTTCGCGCCCATCGCGGCGGGAACGCCGTAACCCATGGTGCCAGCGCCGCCGGAATTCAACCACGCCATCGGACGCTCGTACTTGATGAACTGCGCGGCCCACATCTGGTGCTGGCCAACCCCGGCCGCGTACACGGCCTCCGGGCCGCTCAGCTGGCCGATACGCTCGATGACCTGTTGCGGCGAGAGCTGGCCATCGCTTGGACGGTCGTAACCGAGCGGGAACTGCGTGCGCAGGTCGTCGAGCCTCGCCCACCACTCACTGATGTCGTGCGGCTGATCGAGGTGTTTGACCGCCTCGCCGTACGCCGTGGTGAGGTCGGCGATGACATCCTTGGCATCGCCGACGATGGGGACGTCCGCTACCCGGATCTTCGAGATCTCGGCGGGGTCGATATCGACGTGGACGACCTTCGCGTGCGGCGCGAAGTCGCTGACCTTGCCGGTGACACGATCGTCGAAGCGCGCGCCCAGCGACACGAGCAAATCGCTCTCCTGGATGCCGAGCACCGCTGGCACCGTGCCGTGCATTCCGGGCATTCCGAGGTGCTGGCGGTGGGAGTCCGGGAATGCGCCGCGCGCCATCAGGGTGGTGACGACGGGGGCACCGATCTTCTCGGCGAGCTCGAGCAACTCGGCGTGCGCACCCGAACGGATGACGCCACCACCGACGTAGAGGATCGGCCGCTTCGCCTCGGCCAGTAGCTGGGCCGCGGCCTGGATCTGCTTACCGTGCGCCTTCGTCACCGGACGGTAACCGGGAAGGTCGACCTTCGGCGGCCAGATGAATGGCGCCCGGTTCTGCTGGGCATCCTTCGTGATGTCCACGAGTACGGGGCCTGGGCGACCGGTCGTCGCGATCTGGTACGCGGCGACGATCGTCGCGGGCACCTCCGCTGGATCGGTGATCAGGAACGAGTGCTTCGTGATCGGCATCGTGATGCCGACGATGTCGACCTCCTGGAACGCGTCCGTCCCCATGATGGTCGAGAACACCTGGCCGGTGATCGCGAGCAGCGGCACGGAGTCCATGTGCGCGTCCGCGATCGCCGTCACAAGGTTCGTCGCCCCCGGGCCCGATGTCGCGATCGCGACGCCGACGCGGCCAGAGGACGACGCGTAGCCTTCAGCCGCGTGACCCGCGCCCTGTTCGTGCCGGACGAGGATATGGCGGATTGCGGTCGATGCCATCAGCTCGTCATAGAACGGCATGATCGCGCCGCCCGGGAGGCCGAAGACATCGGTGATTCCGAGGTGTTCCAGCGTGCGAAGGAGCGCGCCAGAGCCGGTGAGCATTTCGGGCTCAGCTGACCTGGACGATGCCGCGCGGTTGCCAGGCACTGCTGGCGTCGATGACGTGGTGGTTGGCACGGGAGTCTGTTCCGTCCGCATGGGTTGTCTTTCTTGATGAGTGGTCTGGGGCGACGCGACTCGTCAGCCGGTGACAGCGCCCTCTGCGGCAGAGTGCACGAGCTTCGAGTATTTCGCGAGAACGCCACGGGTGTAGCGAGGAGGAAGGGGAGCCCAGCCGGAGCGGCGAGCTTCCAGCTCTGCGGGCTCGACCAGTAGGTCGAGCTTGCGAGCTGCGATATCGACCCGTATCAGATCACCATCGCGCACGAAGGCGATAGGACCTGCGTCCACCGCTTCGGGAGCTATGTGGCCGATACACAGGCCGGTTGTGCCGCCTGAAAATCTGCCGTCCGTCAAGAGTAATACATCTTTTCCGAGCCCAGCGCCCTTGATGGCTGCGGTGATCGCGAGCATCTCGCGCATCCCCGGGCCGCCCTTCGGGCCTTCGTAGCGGATGACGACGATATCGCCCGCGTTGATCTTGCCGTCGGTGAGGGCATCCATCGCCTCCCGCTCGCGCTCGAATACGCGCGCCGGGCCCTCGAAGAGGTCTGCGTCGAAGCCCGCCGTTTTGACGACAGCGCCCTCTGGGGCAAGCGACCCCTTCAGAATGGTGAGCCCGCCGGTGGGGTGGATCGGGTTGTCGAGCGTGTGCAGTACCTTCCCGTCGATCGCATCGATCGGTTCGAGGTCTGCGAGGTTCTCGGCGACGGTCTTGCCCGTCACGGTGAGGCAGTCTCCGTGCAGCAGGCCGGCCTCGAGCAGCGCCTTCATGAGCACCGGGATGCCGCCCTGGCGGTCGAGGTCGTTCATCACGTAGCGGCCGAACGGCTTCATGTCTGCGAGGTGCGGAACGTTGTCGCCGATGCGGTTGAAGTCGTCGATCGACAGGGGAACCTCGGCCTCGTGAGCGATCGCCAAAAGGTGAAGCACGACGTTCGTTGAACCACCGAGGGCCATGGCGACCGTGATCGCGTTCTCGAACGCCTTCTTGGTCAGGATGTCGCGGGTTGTGATCCCGAGACGCAGCATGTTGACAACGGCCTCGCCGGAGCGGTGCGCGTAGTAGTCGCGCCGACGGTCGGCGCTGGCCGGGCTCGTGGAGCCGGGGAGCGACATCCCGAGCGCCTCTGCAACGGAGGCCATCGTGTTGGCCGTGTACATGCCACCGCAGGCGCCCTCGCCCGGAGCGAACGCGCACTCGATTCGGTTGGCATCCTCGAGGCTCATCTTGCCCGCCTTGACGGCGCCGACCGCCTCGAACGAGTCGATGATCGTGATGTCTTTCTCTGTGCCGTCGCTGAGCTTCACCCAGCCCGGCGCGATCGAACCCGCGTAGAGGAAGACGGATGCCAGGTCGAGTCGAGCGGCCGCCATCAGCATGCCGGGCAGCGACTTGTCGCAGCCGGCCAGCAGCACCGAGCCGTCGAGGCGTTCGGCCTGCATGACGGTCTCGACCGAGTCGGCGATGACCTCGCGGCTCACCAGGGAGAAGTGCATGCCCTCGTGGCCCATGCTGATGCCGTCTGAGACGGAGATGGTGCCGAACTGGAGCGGGTAGCCGCCGCCGGAGTGCACGCCCTCCTTGGATGCCTGCGCGAGCCGGTCGAGGCTCAGATTGCACGGTGTGATCTCGTTCCACGAGCTCGCGATGCCGATCTGCGGCTTGTCCCAGTCGGCGTCGCCCATCCCGACGGCGCGGAGCATTCCGCGTGAGGTGAGCGCCTCGATGCCGTCTGTGACGGTGCGGGAGCGTGGCTTCAGGTCGGGCTGTGATGGCGTTTCCGGCATGTTACGAGTGTAGAACTCCGCTGGGGGCCGCCCTGCCGCTGGGCTGGTGCTGTCAGTGCTAGCAGCCGGCACCGCGGCGAGGATCGCTACTGTTCCTGGCTCTCGCGAAGCTCGGCGAGGAGAGCGAGCACCTGGGCGACGTCGCTCGGGCCAGGGACTCGGTGGTCTGCGAGGGTGTCGCCCTTGCCGCTTTTCAACCCGAAGTCAGCGGGGCCGAGCGCGGCGAACGCATCCTCGTCTGTCACGTCGTCGCCGGCGTAGAAAACGGCGTCGGCATCCGTGTAATTGCGCAGGTGCGTTATCGCGTCGCCCTTGGTGGTCGATCGCACCGAGAACTCGAGCACATCCTTGCCGTGGCGCACCTTGACCGTTTCGACCTCAGCGCTCACCTCACTCAGCGCGACGAGGTGAGCAACACGCGAGTCATGGTCGCTTGCGAGCCTCGTATGAAGGGCGAAGCCCGCCGGCTTCGGCTCGAGCCAGACGTCGTCGAACGAGGCGGCGACGCTGCCGAGAACCTCGTTGAGGACATCCACCTGGCGCAGCTCACGGGTGTCGAGTGACACGGCATCGCCAGCATGATCGAGCCGGATCTCGATGCCGTGCGATCCCACGAGCAGCACGGAATCCGGGAGGCCGGAGACGGCCTCGAGCGACTGAAGCGCGCGACCCGAGACCAGCGCGACGCGCGTTCGCGGCTGGTCGATCAGCGCAAGAACTGCCGCACGGGCCTCCGGTAATGCACGTGCCTGCTCTGGATCATCGACCTCTGGGGCGAGCGTGCCGTCGAAGTCGAGGGCGACCAACAGCCGGCGAGCGCCCGCCAGATCGCGAAGCGCTTCGAGGAGGTCGTCCGGCACTTCGTTCACCTGTGGCGGATCCGCTCGATCGTCCACTCGAGTTCGCCGAGGGGGTCGTCGTCGACCGTAACGTCGTGATTCTTGCCGGCGGCGCGCAGCGCCGTGAGAAACTCGGCAGACCAGCGGGCGACGTCATTGCGCAGCACCAGCTTGCGCATGGAGCGCATCCTCCGCTGGCGCTCGACCAGCGGCATCTCGACGGCTTGCACTATTGCATCCTTCAACCCGTCGATGTCGTGCGGGTTAATGCGCAGTGACCGGCGCAGTTCGTCCGACGCGCCGGTGAACTCGCTCAGTACCAACACGCCGTCGTTGTCGAAGCGACTCGCCACGTATTCCTTGGCGACCAGGTTCATGCCGTCGCGGAGAGCCGTCACCAGCATGACGTCTGCCGCAAGGTAGAGCGCGACCATCTCTTCGCGCGGGTACCCGTGGTGGTGGTAGCTGATCGCCTGATGAGAAATCGTGCCGAAGTCACCGTTGATGCGGCCGACCGTCAGCTCGATTTCGTCGCGCAGCTGCATGTAGGCCGCCACCCGCTCACGGCTGGGGCTCGCGACCTGCACCAGGGTGACATCCTCGACGCTCAGTCGCTCCTCGGCGAGCAGTTCGCCGAACGCTTTGAGGCGATGACCGATGCCCTTCGTGTAGTCGAGGCGGTCGACACCCAGCATTACGGTCTTCGGGTTTCCGAGACCCTCACGAATCTCGCGGGCACGCGCCTGCACGTCAGGGCGCCGAGCCAGCTCCTCGAACCCAGACGAATCGATGGAGATCGGGAATGCTTTAGCGAGCACTCGCCGCGGCACCGACTTCGGCGATCCGTCGCTCGGAACCTCGATATACGGATGCTTGGTGTCGAACCCGAGCAGGCGCCTGACCGCGCGCGAGAAGTTCGCGGCGTCCGCCACCCGCTGGAAGCCGAGGACGTCGGCGCCGAGGAGGCCCTCGACGATCTGCGTGCGCCAGGGCAGTTGCGAGTAGATGCCATATGGCGGAAACGGAATGTGATTGAAGAAGCCGATGGTGAGGTCGGGCCTTGCCTCGCGCAGCATCTTCGGAACGAGCTGCAGCTGGTAGTCCTGCACCCACACGACTGCACCCTGCGCCGCTACGGCGATCGCCGCATCCGCGAACCGGCGATTCACCGCGACGTAGCTCTCCCACCACTCGCGGTGATAGCTCGGTGGGGCGATCACGTCGTGGTAGAGCGGCCAGAGCGTGTCGTTCGAGAAGCCCTCGTAGTACATCTCGACGTCATCGGCGGACAGCGCGACCGGAACGATGTGGATGCCGTCACTCACGAATGGCTTGAACTCGAGATCGGGCTGGCCTGCCCAACCCACCCACGCGCCATCCGCTGCCCGCATCACGGGCTCCAGCGCGGTCACGAGGCCGCCCGGAGAGTGCTGCCACGATGCCTTGCCGTCCTGGCCGATCACGCGGTCGACCGGCAGCCGATTCGACACGACCACGAAGTCGTAGCCGCCGTTCTTCGATGTAGTCATTGGGTGCTCAACGCTATCAGCGTTCCCCGCTCGGTCATCCGGAGTTCACGCGGCGGCTCTACTGTGCTAGTGATGATTCGCGTCGGAATGAGCACGTCATGCGTGTACCCGCTGCCTCTCCGCGAGGCCTTCCGTCTTGCCCGGCTCGCCGGTTTCGACGGCGTCGAGATCATGGTCACCACGGAGAAGAGCACGCAGGACGCGGCCGCGATCCTTGCGCTGTCGCGCGCCTACGACCAGCCCATCCTTTCCATCCACGCGCCCGTCCTGCCGCTGACGCAGCTGGTCTGGGGGTCCGACCCGGCTGCAAAGCTGCGGCACTCCGCCCAGCTCGCGCTCGACGTCGGGGCGCGGACGGTCGTCGTGCATCCGCCGTTCCGGTGGCAGCCCCGCTTCGCGCAGGCGTTCGAGATCGTCGTCGGCGAGATCGCCGCGGAATACGGAGTCGACCTCGCCGTCGAGAACATGTTCGGCTGGAGGATCGGCGAGCGTGACCTGCGCGTCTACTCACCGACGCCCGATCCGACCGGCATGGCTGTCGACGCCATGACACTCGACTTCTCGCACGCCGCCATCGCGGGGCGCGACGGACTCGACCTGGCGCTCGCGATGGGATCGCGACTCCGGCACATCCATCTCTGCGACGGGCTCGGCGGGACTCTGCTCGACGAACACCTCATCCCCGGCCACGGCTCGCAGCCCGTCGCCGAGGTGCTCGCCTACCTTGCGGCCACGGGCTGGAAGGGCTCGGTCGTCGCCGAGGTGCATACCAGGACGGCGCGCGGCGATGCCGATCGTCTCGCCGTGCTCACCGAGACACTCGAATTCGCGCGCTCCGCTCTCGACCCGAACCGCATGCACTATCGCGAGAGGCACCACACGCGAAAGGCTGCCCGCCGCGGGCTCCCCCGTTAGTCCGCACGCTCGTCTCCCACTCGCGGGGGACATGAACCGGGCTAGGTGTACTAGGCGAGGGCGGGGACGAGACCGAGTGCCCTGGCCCGGCGGGTGCGGCGGACGGCCAGGAGTGCAACGAGGAGGCTGCCGACACCGAACGCCACGAGGGCTAGGGCCGCGCCGATCGCGGAGCCTGCTCCGGAGTTCGAGATGATCGCCTGCATCCCCTGCACACCGTAGGTCAGCGGCAGCAGCGGACTCACTATCTGGAACGGCGTCGCCAGGAGCTGGATCGGGTACAGGCCGCCGGTCGACGTGATCTGGATCGCGAGCAGGAAGATCGACACTACGAGACCGGCGCGGCCGAGTCCGATCGTCAACAGGTAATGGAACGCGGTGAACGCGAGCGCCATCACAAGCGAGAACAGGATGGTCGCGGGCAAGAGCGTCCAGCTGACGCCGACCGCTGTGTGCAGCAGCAGCACGAGCAGCAGTGCCTGGGCACCGGTGACGATCGACGCACGGCCGATCGCGGAGGTCACGAGTCGCCGGTTACCCGCAGTCGACGACAGCAGGCGACGCGTCAGCGGACGCATCACGAGGAACACGGCGAGCGAACCGATCCAGAGGCCGAGCGGCACGAACAGCGTCGCGATGATTTGGCCCGGTGATGACACCTTGTGCTCACGGTGCACGCTCACGCCGACCGGGCTGGATGCGACATCCGCGGTCTGTGCGATCTGCGCCTTCGTGTACGAAGGTGCGCTCGCGGCGCCAGACGAGAGACCAGAGGCGAGCTTCGTCGCACCCGTCGCCAGAGAGGATGCGCCGGTCGCCGACTTCGAGCTGCCGGATGCGAGTTGCGTGAGCCCGGAGGCAAGAGAGCGCGTGCCAGACACCAATTGCGTGCCGCTCGATGCGAGGGTGCTGGTACCGGATGCGAGCTGCGATGCGCCGCTCGCCAGCGGTTTCCCGGCACCCGCCACCGCGTGTAACTGCGACGCAATCCCCTGGAACACGGGAAGATCCGGGTCATCCGCAGGCAGCTGCGCAATGATCTGGTCGACTCCGCTGGAGAGCTTTGATACTCCTCCGGTGTACCCGGCTACCCCGCTGGCGATTTTCTTAGTGCTCTGGGCAACCGTGCTGACGCCGGAGACATACTTGCTCGTTCCGTAGGCCAGGGAAGATGCGCCGGATGCGGACTTCGACGTGCCGGCGGCGAGCGAGTGAAGGCCTGAAGCGAGAGAGGTCGCGCCGCCCGAGAGCTTGGTCGCGCCATCCGCTGCCGACTGCAGCGAGCTGCCGACTCCCCCGATGCCCGAGTAGATGCCGGCGATGTACTGCTTGGTGATCGCTTGGCCGAACGCGCTCGACAGGCTGTCTCCGACGATCTGCGCGACCGAGCCGGTGAGGTAGTTATGGGAGTCGTCCGTCGCGATCGAAAGCTTCGCGCGCACCGGCGACTTCGACGACAGCGAGACGATCGACTTCGAGAAGTCCTTCGGCACGGTGAGGATCGCGTAGACCTTACCGCTCGCGAGCTGCGCCTTCGCGTCCTTACTGTTGGTGATCGTCCAGCTGAACCCGGCGGACTTCGCACCCGTGAGCTCGGTGACCAGCTCCCGGCCCGCGAGCACGGGCGACTTGGTGCCATCGGCAGCCGTCTGCTCGACGAGCTGGTCGTTGTTGACGATCGCGGCGGGGATGCTGGAGATGCCGTGGTTCAGCTGCGACACCGCGCCGATGAAGAGCCCGGCGAAGGCGAGCGGCACCAGGACGACAGCCGCGAGGGCCGCCCAGCGAAGCCACGGGCGACGCGCGGTGATTGACGGGGCCTGGCTCATGACATGGCCACCTTTCGTGAAACAGAACTGACGGCATCCAGGTCGACGGCGACGACGCGCCTGGTTGGGGACCAAGCGGCTGCAGCGCCGGCGGATGCCCGCGGCTGCGTCGGCATCCCGAGGACGATGGTGGTGGTCGCGGGCGCCAGGCGATCGAGAGCGGCAATGAACGCGGCCTCGTCGCTCGGGTTTGCGAAGGCATCCAGCAGGTCGAGCATGACCACGGGCGTGTGCTCGGCGAGCGCCACGACCGACAGCGCGACCGCGCGGTGCAACTGGGGCAACTGGTCGATCCGTGATGCACCCGTGATCGGATGACCCGTGTTGTCGGCCTCGCCGAGCACGGCGTTCGCGCGAGCGAGCCAGCTCCTCGCCCTGCGGTGCGACCGGAACTGCCGGTACCAGGGTTGGGTCATGCGCAGCCGTTCGAGCAACAGGTCGCCAATGCCGACGCGGACCTCGGCGCGGTCGGAGCCCCCGATGTCCTCGAGCGCGACAAGGCGCGCAACGACTGCGCCCTCGGACGGAAGAGGATGTCCGGCCACCTGCACCCGCCCGCCCACGGGATCGAGGCGTCCGGCCAGGGTCGCGGCGAGGAGCGTACGGTCGGCGGCGGTCCCACTCGCGATGACGAGGGAGCCGGGGGCGATCCTGACGCTCAGCGGGCCAACGCGGCGGTGACCGGCGCCCGCGACCAGCTCGTCGGCGGTGATGACTTCGCCCGAGCACTGCTCGGCGGCCCAGCCGACCGCGTCACGGTGACCCTGCAGCTTCTCGCCCTCGATGTCGACATTCGGCAGGATGCGGGAGAGCCACTTCGGCATCCACCACGCTGCCCTGCCGAACAGGGTCATGGCTGCCGGCACGAGCGTCATCCGCACCAGGAACGCATCGGCGAGGATCCCGACCGCAAGCCCGACGGCGATTGCTTTGATGACACCGGTGCCGTCAGGAATGAAGGACGCAAAGACGAAGAACATGATCAGAGCGGCCGCCGTCACGACTCGCGCGGCACCGGAGAATCCGGTCACGATCGCGCGCTTGGCATCCCGGGTGTGCACGAACGTCTCGCGCATCCCCGAAACGAGGAACACCTCGTAGTCCATCGCGAGTCCGAACAGCACGGCCATCAGGATGATCGGCAGGAAGCTCAGGATGGGACCAGGCACCACGTTCAGGGCGTCGGCGAACCACCCCCACTGGAAGATCGCGACCACGACACCGAACGACGTGAGGACCGACAGCAGGAATCCCACAGCTGCCTTGATCGGCACGAGAACGGAGCGGAACACCATCATGAGGAGCACGATCGAGAGTCCGACGACGATGAGTCCGAACGGGATCAGGGCGCCGTTCAGCCGCGACGAGATGTCGATCTGGACTGCGGTTGCGCCGGTCACCTGGATCGGCGTCTTCCATTTCGATTCGATGGATGGCGAGAGTTCGCGAATGCGGTTGACGAGCGCCGTGGTCTTCGGCGAGTCCGGCGCGCTGTTCGGGATCACCTGCATGACGGCGGTGTCGAGCGACGCGTTCGGGAGCCCCTGGCTCACGTAGCTGACATCATCGAGCTTTCCGAGGTCGGCACGGATCGCCTTCAGGTCGGCCTGGATGGCCGTGGTCTGCGTAATGTCGACGAGCACGATGAGTGGCCCGCTGCGGCCGGGCCCGAAGCCCTTCGAGATCATGTCAGACGAGACGCGCGTGAGCGATCCGACCGGCTGGCTGGCACCTGTCGGCAACGCGAGCTGGAGCGAGAAGGCCGGAATGGCCAGCACCCCGAGCGAAAGCACGACTGCAACGACCGCAACGACCGGCCGGCGCATGACCAGCTCGACCCAGCGGCGACCGAGACTCTTCTTGCCGTCGGTCTCGTGCGCTGTCGCGCGAAGGAAGGCCCGCGAGCCGGGCTTCGGCGCCATCCGATTGCCGAGAAGCCCGAGTATCGAGGGCAACAGCGTCGTCGAGGCGAAGATCGCGACGAGGACTCCTGCCGCGGCCGCGACGCCCATGGCGCTGAGGAACGGGATGCCGACGACGAGGAGCCCGAGCAGAGCGATGATGACGGTGCCGCCGGCGAAGACGACGGCACTGCCGGATGTCGCAACAGCGGTCGCCGCGGACTCCTCCGGCGTCATCCCTTTCGCGAGCTGGTTGCGATGTCGCGACAGGATGAACAGTCCGTAGTCGATGCCGACGGCCAGGCCGATCATGAGGGCGAGGAGCGGTGTCGAGCTGCCGATGGTCGTGAACTTCGACGCCGCGAGAACCCCGCCCATGGTTACGCCGATGCCGAGCAGGGCCGTGAGCAGCGGCATCCCGGCGGCCAGCAGCGATCCGAACGCGATGAAGAGCACGATGCCGGCAAAGAGCACGCCGATGCCTTCCGTCGGTGAGACCCCAACGGTGGTGGACTGGAAGACGTCGCCGGCGAAGCCCACCTTCAATCCGGCATCCTTGGCGATCGGCGCCAGCTTCTCGAGGTCGGTCAGGGTGGATGCCTTGACGTCCACCTCCTGGTGCGTGAACTGCACCGCGATGATCGCGGCCGTCTTGTTCTTCGACACGGCATCCGACGCGTACGTGCCGAACGGTGAACTCGCGCTGTCGACGCCCGGCACCTTGCCAGCGCTCTTCACGAGGTCGGCGATCGCATCGCGGTACGGCTGGTTGGCAACGGACGCGCCGTCTGGCGCCTCAATGACGATCTGCGCGCTTGCGCCCGCCGCCGAGGGGAAGACGGCCGAGAGCCGGTCGATCGCGTTCTGCGACTCTGTGCCGGGGATGGCGAATGAGTCGTCGGTCTTGCCGCCGAGGGCGAGACCACCGCCGAGCATGCCGATCACGAGGATGAGCCAGACCGCGACCATCCGCCACGGGTGACGGAACGAGAATCGGCCGAGTCGGTAGAGGAGCGTTGCCACGGGAGTTCCTACCCTTGCGTGTTGACGGAAACGGGTGCGAGAAGTTCGGTGAGGATCTTGACGAGCGCGGCGCGCACCTGTGCGTGCGTCTCCGGGTTCTCACCGGCGAGCGGGTCATCCTGCTTGACGGAGAGGACGTACGCCGCTCCGCCGAGTGCGATGCCGAATCGCAGATGATCTTCGACCGATGAGACGGATGTCGCGAAGAACGTCGAGAGCCGCACGACGAGGTCGTTCGCCCGGTCGATGACGGGAACGTCTTCGAGGCTCTGCCCCTGGTTGATGAACATGTGCACGGCGAGCCTCTGCTCGAGCAGCAGGTCGACGAACTGTTCGATGAACGCGCGACGGCCCTCCGTCGTGCCGAGGGCATCACCGATCGCGTCGAGGATGGCGGCAACCCGATCGAGCGCCGGTCCCACGGCGGCCTCGAGAAGCGCCTCTTTCGACTCGTAGTGATACAGCACGCTCGACTTCGACAGCCCGGCGATTTCGGCGATCCGCTGGAGCGATGTGCCCGCGTATCCCGCGTAGGCGAATTCGGTGAGCGCGATGTCGCGCAGGTCGTCATGAGTTGACATGCTGCCAAGTTAGCTGACCGATCGGTCAGAGTCTGTCCGATCGGTCAGTTTGGCAGCTACTTACCAGCGTTTACGCAGGTTTCGGGCTCATTTGTCACCCGTTTTGGGTGGTTAGCGGGCGAACGCGAGCGTCACGGCAGCCAACCCGACCGTGAGGGGAACCACCATGAAACCGAGCGCGATGTACTTCGGCCACGACACCGGCACGCCGAGCGCAACGAGGCGCTCGCGCCAGAGCAGGGTGGCAAGCGACGCCCACGGCGTGATGAGCGGTCCGGCGTTGACGCCGATCAGCAGTGCGGCGATGCGCAGCGGTGTGCCTGCGGTCGGCTCGAGAGCGAGATAGGCGGGCAGGTTATTGACCAGGTTCGCGGATCCGACACCGACACCAGACATCCGCAGGAGCGCGAGCGGGCTCTCGCCGGTGCCCGCGATGCTCGCGAGGACGGGCGCGAGGCCTCGGTCGTTCACGGTCTCGATGACGACGAACAGGCCAGCGGCGAGCAGCACCAGCTGCCACGGCAGCAGTCCGAATCGCACGGTCGCCGGACGCCGAACGACGAAGAAACCGCCGAGCACGAGCGCGCCGGCGACCGCGGGGATCCAGACGGGAAGGCCCGACACGAGAGCGGGAAGGATGGCTGCAACGACGACTGCTGCAGCCACAAGCAGCACCCGGTCGTCCGGCGCTGTTCGCTCTGCCGGCTCGAATCTTTGCATCAGGTCTCGCCGATAGATGAGGAAGAGGATGACAGACGGCACGACGATCGCGACGATCGCCGGGAGTGCCATCAGCGAGGCGAATCCGAGCGGTGACAACCCGCCGAGTCGATCCGCCGCGAGCAGGTTGGTGAGATTCGACACGGGCAGGAGCAGGGATGCGGTGTTGGCGAGCCACACGGTTGTGAGGGCGAACGGCATGGGCGGCAGGCCGACGTGTCGAGTGACCCCGATGACGACCGGAGTCAGCAGCACCGCCGTGGTGTCGAGCGAGAGAAAGATCGTGCTGGCGGTGGCGAGCAGCACCACGAGGATCCAGAGGAGCCAGGCCCGATTCAGACCCCAGACGCCGAGCCGCTCCGCGATGACCGTGAATAGCCCCGCGTCTGCCGCAAGTTCCGTGACAACCGTGATGGCGATGACGAACAGCAGGATCGGCCAGACCCGTTCGCCAAGAGCCAGGGCCGCAGCGCTAGGCAGCAGGCCGGTCGCGATCGCAACAGCGCCGAGCAGGACAAGGATTCCGCCCAGGATCGCAGTGCGCACCGGGCTCCCTTCTCGCCGTGACTACCCACTATGCCAGTGCTTAGACTGGCGGCCATGCCGATCGAATTCTCCAGTATCTTGACGCAGGCCGACGGGATGAGCGCAACAGGAATCCCCGTGCCGGATGCCGTGGTCACTGAGCTGGCGGCCGGCAAGAATCCGCCGGTCACCGTCCAGGCCAGGAAGGCCGGCAGCGACGCGGACTGGTACACGTACCGAATCTCGATCGCGACCAGGAATGGCGAATACATCATGTCGTTCAGCTCGGCGAACCGCACTGCGTCCGGGTTCGTCGCGGGCGACCCGCTCGAGGTACGCGTTTCGCTCGACACGGCGCCGCGCACCATCGAACTGCCGGAGGATCTGAAGACTGCCCTGACCACATCCGGGGGCCTCGACCGGTTCCTCGCCCTGTCGTACTCGAAGCAACGCGGGTACGTGGAGCCGGTTGAGGCGGCCAAGGGCGTCGATACCCGCCAGCGTCGCGTCGAGAAGATTGCGGGAGAGTTCAGCGCCTGAGTCGGGGTAGCGTGGAAGGGCACGACTCGATCATCCGCAACGGCTTAGGGAGCACGAGTGCGCAA
>DASYEE010000007.1:0-2107 GCA_036499165.1 Galbitalea sp.
GCTGAAGATGCCACGGGGACGATCGTCGGCGCTGCGGTGTGGCGGCGGAGGGGTGGGGGCGCGGCTCCGAGGTGGCGGGAGGTGCCGTTCGCGCTCGCAGCCGGGCGGGCTCTCGGCAGGGACATGGGGAGGGTGAGCGCACTGGGGGGCGCAGCATCCCGAGCTCGACCGCGCGAGCCGCACTGGTACCTGCAGCTGCTGGGCATCGCCGCGGACACCCAGCGCGGTGGATTCGGCAGCGCGCTCGTGCGCCGCGGCTTGGCTCACGTCGATGCCGACCGGATGCCGGCCTACCTCGAGACGACCGACGAGAACCTGGAGTTCTACGCCCGGTTCGGTTTTCGCGTGACCGGGCAACTCGCGACACCGCGCGGTGCGCCGATGCAGCATTCCCTCTGGCGCGACCCGGTACTGTAGAGGTCGGCCGCGAGGCCACGGGGATGTAGCTCAATGGTAGAGCCTCAGTCTTCCAAACTGATTACGCGGGTTCGATTCCCGTCATCCCCTCCACATGCAACTCCCCTGTAGTCATGGGCGAGTTCGGGGTGCTCCCCCTTCCTACTGCTCCTCTGCGTCGGCGGTCGAGCCGCGCTAGTGAGTCGCGTCCGCGTGTAGGTCGCCGCCGAGGGTGACCATCTCGGTGTACTGGGCCTTGGCCGACGCCCGATCGCGAACGTCTGTCGGGCATGAGGTGTCGGTCATGTCGGCGCTGCGGCCCGGCGATAGCGACACCTCCACGCACATGAACGCCGAGTCAGGCTTTCCGCTCAGTCCCGCTTCGCCTGGGCCAACCCGCATAATCGCGATGTCGAGGATCACCCGGGAATGGGCGGTCGTCGCAGAGTAGGCGCTACCTCCCCCAATGCCGAAGTCAGCGAAGGGTCCGTCGTGCCAGGTCGGCCCGACAATGTTGCCTTCGCCGGTACCCGTCTGGCCTTTCTTGCTGAAGGCGTCCAGCCACGCGGCGGCCGATTCCGGCTTGGACGAGTTGGGAAGTTGCGTCACCATCGTCTGCGCAGCGTCGCGGACCTTGCTCGTCGGCGTGACTGGCCCGCACGAAGCGAGAGCCAGGGCGATCGTTGCCCCGACGATCGCGAGACCGACTTCTGACGAGCCCCGTCTCATGGGTTGAGTATGGATCACTACCCTGTGCATTCCCGCGGATGGCAGAAATCTGTCCGGCCGCGCCTCGCCGGGTGATCCGGAGTGATCCGGACCGCACCGAACTTACGGCAGTCACCAAGTGCTGGTCGCCGCCAGCGCCTGCTTGAGCAGCACGAACGGCGCCTGCTCTCCTGTCGGGTCGCCATCGGCGATCTCGGGATGCCACTGCACGCCGAGGATCCACTCGCCGGGTCGGTCGCTGACGATCCCCTCGACCAGGCCGTCCTCGGAGGTCGCCACGACCGTCAGTCCGTCGCCCACACGATCGATGCCTTGGTGATGGCCCGAGGCGACCCGAAGGAGCGTGTCTCCGGTCGCGGTTGCCAGCGGCGAATTCGGAGTGAGCTGCACGTCGTGCCACACGAAGATGTCGCGCACGTCGTCGTGCGGCCCGTCCGGCGGCAGATGCACGACATCAGTGGGCTCGAGGTCGACGTGGAGCGTGCCGCCACGCTGCACGTTCAGCAGCTGGGCGCCGCGGCAGATCGCGAGCAAGGGTTTGTGATTCGCCGCCGCGTAGTCGAGAACCTGCAGGTCGAACGCGTCCTGTGCCGGGTTCACGTCATACACGACACCGGGCTCCGCGGTCTCGCCGTAGAGAGCCGGGTCGACGTCTCCGCCACCGGGCACGACGAAGCCGTCGAAGGCATCCAGACTGTCGCCGTCGTCGACGACTGTCACGTCGAAACCGGTCTTCTCCGCCAAGTCGACCACCAGATCGACCAGCTCTCGAGCATCCTTCTCGTCGTCGCTCAGACGCGCGGGAACGGCGATCTTAAAGCGCGAGCGGGGCATCTAGAGTCCGGGGATCGAGTCGCCGTTGTTGACGCGCTCCAGCCAGTCCTGGTCGCTCTGCGATAGCTCGCCAGATGGACCGCCGGCCGCGGCGATCTCGGCGCTCACTTCGGGCGGCAACGGCGATCCCATGTTCTGGATCAGCCAG
>DASYEE010000008.1:0-1976 GCA_036499165.1 Galbitalea sp.
TGAGCCACCACCCGCACCCCACGATTGACTTTCCCAACGGGACGAGCTTCCGGTTCGTGGACGGGCCGCCGGACGAGGTGCTTCGCCTAGCCCAGGAGGCTGCAGGTGGTCGCGATGTCCGCATCGGCGGAGGGCCCTCGACCGTGCGTCAGTTCCTCCAGGCCGACCTGGTCGACTTCATGCACCTGGTGATCGTGCCGATAACCCTCGGGCGCGGCGTATCCCTCTGGGAGGGATCAAGCGGCCTCGAGGACCGCTTCACCGTCGAGTCGGTCACCTCGCCTAGCGGTCTGACTCACCAGCTGTGGAACAAGAACGACCACGTCTGAATCCCGCACCCCGAACCGGGGACTGTCCCCCGTGCCGCGCCAGACCGATCTGATCTGCACACCTCAACGGCGGGCGATGATGCCCTAGGCCACGCAGAACGGGACTGTGCGCGGGCTCTCGGCGACCGTTGATGACATAGCGTTACAAGCTGAATGACTAACGGTCGCCGTTTATCTAGGCGAAGCGGCACCGCCGCCCAAGTGGTGGCGTGTTCGACTGATGAGAGGATGCTGGCCATGAGCCCCGCCAAGGCCGCGCCCGTAGTCCGCTTCGAGGCGACCCCGTACGCCATCGACGGGTCAACCAGCCTTCGGCTGCCGGAGAATACGAGTAACCAGCTGCCGTCCCGTGGCAAGGTAGCGGTCCAGGGCAACTGTCAACGGGCACGCGTGCCAGACCGTCGCCGAACCGGACGGCGAGTCCGGTCACTGGGTGCGGATCGACGCGAAGCAACAGCTGGCCGCTGCGCTCCGCGCGGGGGACACCGCGGAGGTCGAGCTCGTGCCCCTCGAGGATCAGCATCTCGAAGATGCAGAGCGGGAAGCGCCGACCGTGCTGTTTCAACCTGACCACGTGCACCGACCCGGACCTTTCGAAGAACGGGAAGCTAATCGATCCGCGATGATCGGCTTGGCGTATGCGATGAGCGAGCCCTGTGGCCCGTGGGGAGTGAGCCTAGGATGACACCGCGCACGAGCAGTCCGCGCCAAGATCCGGCGGCGTCCCGCGCCATCGACGCCATCATCGAGGCACCCGGCGACTGGCGGAGCACCACGCTCGCACGACTGCGAGCGGTGATCCTCAGCGCCGACGCATCCATCGTCGAGGAGGTGAAATGGAAGAAGCCGTCCCGGCCGATGGGCGTCCCCGTGTGGTCGCGCGATGGGAACATCTGCATCGGTGAGGCACTCAAGAGCGCGGTGCGGCTGACGTTCCCGAAGGGCGCGCTGTTGAAGGACCCGAAGCGCGTGTTCAACACCCGGCTCGACAGCGCCACCGTGCGCGCCGTTGATTTCCGTGAGGGGGACATGGTGAATGAAGCGGCGCTGCGGGCACTCATAGGTCAGGCTGTGGAGCTGAACACGTCGAAGGCTCGCACGCGATGAGACGCGCAGACGCCCGTCCGCGCCGTCGTCTGCCGCAGTCACCGTTCTTCACCTGAGCCGCACCCACCGCCGCTACCACACCGGCCTGGGGTGAACCGCGCAGGGGGATAGCGGATTGCTCCCGGGAGACGACTTCTCCGATCCGTGCGAGGGGCCGTCCGGTCGGTGCCTCGATGAACTGCCGACGTCGCCGCAGTACGCTCCGATCGTACCCTGACCTGCCAGTTGGAACCCACGGGCATGTATTACACGCTGGGCAGATGCGAGCAGAAGGTGTGCGGTGTAGACCCACGGCTGCGTTAGGCGATCAAGCAGGCCTGCGCCTGGGTGTGTGGCGAGATCACGATGCCCCGCGGACGTGCCCCGCGGCCATCCGCCCGAGTTCGAATGCCGCGGTCCCGGTTGTCACGACTGGGTCCTGCGCGGCGAAGTCGCGCAGTGCCTGCTCGTCATCGGTCTCGACAACCGCGAGGCCGTACGAGTCGTCGTCAGTGAGGATCGGTCCGAACACGACCATGTCGCCACGTTCGAGGTACGGGC
>DASYEE010000009.1:0-3679 GCA_036499165.1 Galbitalea sp.
CGAAGCGAGACGTGCAGATGTCCGATGCGCTCGAGCTTCTGCACACGGCGATCACGTCAGGGACGATGTCGCACGATGACGACACCCGCCTGGGCAAGACGATGACCCGCCACTTCCTCAACGCGCGGAAGTGGTCGCGCCGCGGCGGGACGGTGATCGGCAAGGAGAAGAAGAACTCTCCGCGCAAGATCGACTCCGCGGTCGCGGGCGCGCTCGCGTTCCAGGCTGCCGCGGATTTCCTCGCCATCAAGAAGCCCGCCGAGAACTCATCGAGGGTGCCAGTCCGAATCCGATAGCAGAGGCGGTGAGCATGCTCGAGCAGACCACCGTCGCCGGAACCGATGACTGGTGGCTGGTGCAGCTGGCCACCGACTTCGGTGCCGATCTGCCCCGCCTGTACCGGATGCAGTCCTACGCGGACGGCACGAATGCTCTGCCCGACGAGGCCGACCTGGCAATGAAGGACGCCTACCGGCGATTCATCCACATGTCGCGCCTCAACATGGCCGAGCTGATTGTCGCCGCCCGGGTGAACAGGATGAAGCCGCTCGGGTTCCGCACTGCGGCGCCCGGTGACCAGAACGGCGACGCGGCAGCGTGGGCTACGTGGAATCGGTCGAGCATGAAGGTCGGGGCTCGGGACTTCTTCACCGATGCCGGCAACCTTGGGTCTGCTTACCTGACGACGACCGGTCCGCTGGTTCCTTCCGTATCTGCGGAACCGCTGATCCTGCCGTCGAACGGGTTCTCGACCGTGACACGGCAGTACGTGTTGCGGCCGTCGATGGCTGAGGCTGCGCTGCAGGTGGGCTTCGATGATGTCAATGGCGCCGACGTGCTGACTCTGTTTCGTCCGGGCTACATGCGTCAGGCGATCAAGGGCGCCAAGAAGTCGACCGTGCCGTCGAATGGGAAGAAGTGGAACCCGGGCCGCGACTGGACTTGGGTGTCCGACCCGATCCCGCTCGGCTATACCTCTGAGGTGCCAGTGTTCAAGCTGGCCGGCCGTGACGGAATGGGCATGTTCGAGAAGCACCTCGACAGTCTCGACCGGATCACGAACGGGATCCGTGAACGGTTGACGATCACTGCGATGCAGGCGTTCCGCCAGCGGGCACTGTCGGGCGACCTGCCTGACGAATACCCTGCGGATCATCCTCTCGGTGGTCAGAAGATCGACTACGAGGGCATCTTCAAGGCGGGCCCCGCGGCGCTGTGGAAGCTGCCGTCGAACGTGACTGTCTGGGAGTCGGCGACGACAGACATCACCCCGGTTCTGGTCGGCAGCCGCGACGACGTGAAGAACCTAGCCGGGGTGTCGTCGACGCCGATCTACATGCTGTCGCCGGATGCCGCTCAGGGGTCGGCGGAGGGTGCCTCCCTTGCACGTGAGGCGTTGACGTTCTCCACGGAGGAGTGGATCGACCGGGCTGAGCGTCCGATCGTGATGTCTCTGGGGACGGCGTTCCAGGGTCAAGCGGATGCGGTGCGCTCGCAGGCTGGGCTGATTGAGATCATCTGGGCTTCGGTGGATCGGTCGTCGTGGCTTGAGAAGGGCACGGCGGCAACGGCGTCGAAGTCGGGTGGTCTGCCTCAGCGGATGATCGACGAGAAGATCTTCGGACTCTCGCCGGCTGAGATCGCTCAAGCGGAGCAGGACCGGTCGGATGAGGCGTTCGCGCAGCCTTTGGCCACCAGCTGAGAGGTAGACCATGGCGGCGTCCCTTGAGCGGCTCACCGCCATGGCTGACAAGCAGGCTGCGCAGCGGCACTCGATCGTCGTGCAGTTGATCCGTGCCCTGCTGGGTCTGTGGTCCGGGTTCTCGCGAGTCGATGACCCTCACGCGGTGATCGGGATGGCGGCCAGGTCGGCAACACTGAGCCTGGCCGCGACCGATCGCACGAGGTTGCTGCAACGCTCCTACCTGACGGCATCGTTCCGAGAGCTCGGCGTCTCCACCCTGAACTTGCCGACGTCGTTGGCGAGCTATCCACGCACGAACGCTGACCCTCTCGAGGTGTGGCAGCGGCCGGTCGGGCAATGGATCTGGCAGCGACGCAACGGTGGCACTCTCGAAGATCAGCGGGGCGCGCTGACGGACTACCTGACGTCGCTCGCCGAGTCGGACGCGATGATCGCCGAGCGTGACGAGGCCAGCAGGATCTACGAGTCCCGCGACCAGATCACAGGCTTCCGGCGGGTGATACACCCTGAGCTCTCCGCATCGGGGACCTGCGGTCTCTGCATCGTCGCGTCTCAGCGGCTTTACCACCGCGGCGATCTGATGCCGATCCACGGCGACGACCACTGCACCACCATGGGAATCACCGAGGACTTCGACCCGGGGCTGAAACTCAACGCAGACGACCTCAAAACGATCTACGCGGCCGCAGGCGGAAACGCCGCCGAGCAGCTCGCGAACACACGCATCACGATCAACGAGCACGGCGAGCTGGGCCCGGTTCTGGTGAAGCACGGCGACCACTTCCGAACCGCGAAAGAGGCCGGCCGTCCAGAATATGTGAAGCCGACCCCGGAGAGTGTCGCCGCATCGTCAGCCCGGAACCTGGTCAGCGCGAACGATGCACTGTCTGCCGCAGAGGCTCACTATGACGAGTTTCTACGAGACCACCCCGGGTCAGAGTCTGTGTCTGCGCCGGCTGCGATCGTCATTGAGCGGATCGCATTGTTCCGGTCTCTGCAGTTTCTCCGCGAGTACCAGACCGCTGCCGCGGCGCGGGCGAAGAAGCTCGCGATCTAGTCGTCCCGGCGCTGTGCCGGGGTATCTGCTCCGTTCAGGGGCGTCCATCCGATCTGGAGGAAGAACATCATGCCCAAGAGTGCTGAGGAGATCGCCGCTGAGGCGAAGGCTGCAGTTGACAAGGCTGCTGCCGAGAAGGCTGCCGCCGACGCGAAGGCTGCAGCTGATGCGGCCGCCGCACTGAAGGCTGCACATCTGGCGGAGCACGGCTTCCCACCCGAGACCGCTGTCGCGGACATGCCTGCCGACCAGCAGGCCGCGTACTGGCGGTTCGAGGCGAAGAAGCAGCAGAAGAAGACCGAGGGTGTCGACATCGAGAAGCTGCAGGCGGATGCCGCCGAGCTCGCGAAGTTGAAAGCCGAGAACGCGACCGAAACCGAGAAGGCTGTCGACGAGGCTCGCCGCGAGGGCGAGAACATCGGCGCGGAGAAGTACCTGAAGGATGCCGTGATGGGCCGGTTCCAGGCTCTCACCGGAAAGAAGGACGACGAGGCTGCGACGATCTTCGCGCATGTCGATCCGAAGTCGTTCACGGACGACAAAGGGGCGATCGACCCCGAGAAGGTCAAGGCGTTCGCCGACACTGTCGGTGCGTCATCGACCAGCAGCACAAGCCAGGACGCCGTTGCGGCGGTGCTGGCCCGTCAGCGTTCGACTGGCGGCGGATCGGGCGGTTCCTCCATCGCGGAGGGCCGTGAGAAGGTCCGCGACTCCATGACCAAAACCAAGACCAACGCCTAGAAAGGCAAACGCATCATGAGTGATCTGTCGATTCAGACCACGCCTGCCGCGGCGACCGAGGACCACCGCTGGCTTGCCGGCGACTCGTCCGCGTTCGACCACGCGCAGTCGGGAACCATCCAGGTGTCGTCTCTGACGAGCGGCACGCACTACGACGCGGACACGAAGGTGATCCC
>DASYEE010000010.1:0-4520 GCA_036499165.1 Galbitalea sp.
GTACCCGGTCTTGTTCTTGAACTTCTGGATGACGATCTTCGGGCCACGCAGGTCGTTCAGGACCTCAGCGGTGACGGTGATCTTCGCGAGCGCCTTGGCGTCGTGAATGATGGTGTCGCCATCGACGTGCAGCACTGGCACGAACTGGATGTTGCCCTTGTCGTCGGCCTTGATGCGGTCGAGAACGACAACTGTGCCGACCTCGACCTTTTCCTGCCGACCGCCGGCGCGCACGATTGCGTAAACCATGAAAAACCCTTTGTTTGGAAGACGCGTACACGAATGGAACGTCTTGAATAAGCTGGTGGCAGTGGTTGCGGGCTCAGCCCAGCACACGCCAAGGGTCAATAGTACGTGGTTTTGCCGCGTTGGGTCAAACGCGATCCGGTCCGTCGGCGTCGCACCTAGAATCGCGAACATGACCGTGTTGATCGACCAGCCCATCTGGCCGGCGCACGGCATGCTCTGGGCACACATCGTCAGCGATTCGTCGCTCAACGAGTTGCACGCCTTCGCTGCCGCAGCCGGCATACCACCCCGCGCGTTCGACCACGATCACTATGACGTGCCGGAGTCGAAGTGGAACGACCTCGTCGCGCAGGGCGCCCATCCAGTCGGCGTTCGAGAGCTGGTCGAGCGACTGCAGGCCAGCGGGCTTCGGGTCACCCAGCGAGAGAAGCGCGGGCTCTAGGCGTCCGTTGTGATCGTCGCGGGCTTTTCGTGGCGGGCAAGCCAAAGGCGGAGTAACACGACCGCCAGAACGACCAGCGGCAGCCATTCAACAAACACACCGGGTGCGGCCCCGATGGCCCCGACAACTCTGTCTTGCGCGAAACCGGAATTGAAGCTGGGTCCGAACGCATAGCCAAGCGGATGGAGGCCCGCGCTGAATGACCCGATGACAGCTTCAAGAAGTCCCAGCACCAGCGACGCCGCGGCGCCAAGCGCGGCTGCAATGACGCCGCCACGGATCACGCGCTTCCAGCCCTCTGTTGCCGATATCGAAGCAATCCAGCGCAGCGACACGAAAACGCCGGCGCCGAAGACTGCGGCAGCAAAAAACGCGCCAATCAGGCCCAGAACCACTCCCCCGGTCAACGCGGGAAAGTTGGAGATCTCATCGCCCTGCTGCGCAAATAGCGCCGTCGAGAACAGGTAGTTCCATAAGCTGCCCACAATTTGGGCGGCGAGAATGAATACTGCAACGCCGGCTCCCGCGATCGAGGCAACGCGGGTTGATGAATCTGTCATTTCCTCACCGTACCTCGCGTCCGACCGGGATTGGGGCAATTACCACTGGATGTCGAAGCCGGTGACACTCTTCACCAGGCCGCCGGAGGCGACATCCAGGAAGTCCGTCGTTTCGTCTCGTGAGCGGCTATTTGCCGCGTACCCGTCTGAGACCGAGGTTGCCGTGTTGGGAGTCGTCTCCACCGCCGCAAACTCGCCGTTCGGCGACACCGAGAAGGCATCGATCGTGCCGCGCGGATTCGGGAGTTTGAGCAACTCACGCGCCGTGTGACCTGTGTCGAACACGAGGTGGTCGACGAATCGACCCGTGGTGCGCTCGAACAGGCGATCGTCGTCAATCCATCCTCCGGGCACGACGACCGCTGGAGCGTCGCCCAGGTATGGCGTCACCCCGCCGAACGGCGAAGCCTTCAGACGCGTCGCGGTCCCACCGGGCAGGGCGATCTTCACCGGTCCAAGGTCGTCTGAGGCGACCGCAGCCGACCCGTCCGCCGCGACGCTGTCGAGCTCTGGGTACTGCCCGAGGGGCGTAACGGCGTTCTGCCTGCTCGTGTCGATGAGCACGATCGACTCGTCAACCTGCTGCGCGACGAGTTCGCTTGTCGAGGGCACGTAAAACCAGTCGAGCACGCTCATCGGCGTGCCGCCGAGCCCCTTCACCACCGTCGGGATGCCGGTGCCACCCGGATCGACAGAGAACAGGGTGTCTGAATATCGTCGGGAGGGCGTAGCGCCCGCGCTCGTGAACGTGAACCCGAGCAGTCCGGTGTCACGATTCGCATGCATCTCATCGATCGTTCCAGCGCCCGGCAGGTCGACCTGCTGCACCTCTCCCTCGCTGCCGACGAACACCAGGTCGTTCGTCCCGTGAGCGGCCTCCGTCACCACGGCGATCGCCTTGTCGAAGACCGCGAAATCCTGGATGCGCCTGGCCTGGTAGACGATCGTCTGCGATGCGGAGTGGATGCTCGTGCGCACGATTTGGTCTGGCGCCGACGTTCCACTCCTGTGCAGGTAGTAGAGGTCGGGGGTCGCCGTCGTGAAGCCGTAGGAGAGATCGGCCGATTGCCCATCGTCGGCACTCGCGACACCGTGCACCGCAACGTGATACCTGGTGCCGTAGCCGAGAGCTCGAGTGAATTGCACGACGATGCCCTCGCCTGAACTCGAGACTGTAAACAACGCTGCTGGTGTGATCGACACCTGGCTGTGCCGAACAGCATCGACCGGCTGGTTGAGGAACATCCGCAGGGTCTGTGCGGGCTTGGCGACGACGGCCGTCGTGTCGACGATCGCGCTCGACAGCCTCGGACCCTGCAGGAACGTCAATACCGCGAAGCTCGCGACCAACACCGCGAGACCTAAGACTGCCGCGAAGAAGCGGCGCCGAAAAGCTGGTTGCATCAAAACAGGTACGGCTGTTTCGGCTTGGGCGTCTTCTTGGCGGACTCCGGAACGAGAGCGATCTGCTCTGAACTCTTCGTGCTCGGATCCGAGACGAACGTTCCCGTGAGTTTCAGCCACGTGTTCTGTGGATACTTCTGTTTCCAGTCCGGAAGGTAGACGGGCACCCCGATCGGCTGGGCATCGACGGCGCAGCAGGTGATCACGAAACGCGTCAGGTAGAAGAGGTTTGCGGGATCCGTGCTGTCGCTGGTGACGAACCCAACGACATCCGCGGGTTTGCCGGTGTAGAACGCCGGATCGCTGGTCTGGCGCAGCAGCGACGACCAGTCCGAGACGGTGAACTTCGCGAAGGCGGCTGCGGATGCGGATGACACCCCAGCCACCGTCTGGCTGGTGCCCGCCCCCGAAACGGCCCCGACATCCCTCTGGATGGCCGTTGCACTCGAGAGCGTCGCCGGAGGCACCACGATCATTGCCACGGCGAGAGCGATGGACACGGCGGCACCTGTGATCGTTGCGATCTTCTGGCCCCGTGTCGGCGTCTCGTCGTGAGAGTGGCCGTGACGCACGGCGAAGCTCGCCACAAGAAGAGCAAGCGCGATGACTCCCATGATCGCCGTGAAGACGACGTAGCGAGGGTGGATGTAGAGGATCAGCTGGCCGGTTGCTGCGAGCCACAGCGTCACCACGATGGCGACGGCGGCCAGGCCGAGTCCTCGCCAGCGCACGACCAGCGCCCAGCCGGACTCTCGGTGTCGCTCCGGCTCATGCGACGACATAGTTCACCACCAGCCCGACCAGGGCGCTCGCGAGCCCGACCACCAGCGTCAACTGCACCAGCACAGGAACGCGGAACGTTGTGCGCATGAGCGCGAGCATCTTGATGTCGATCATCGGTCCGAACACCAGGAACGAAGCAATAGAGCCCGGCAGGAAGGTCGAGGCGAACGGGAGGATGAAGAAGGCGTCGACGTTGGAGCACACGGAGATCACGAACGCGAGACCCATCATCGCAATGATCGACCAGACCGGGTTGCTGCCGAGATCGACGAGCAACTGCCGTGGCACGACGACCTGCACGAGACCCGCCACCACCGCTCCGATGAACAGCGCGGGCAGGATCGTCCCGGCCTCGTGAACGAACAGGTCGACGCTCCTGCCCCATCGCGAACCGGTCGTCTCGTGTCGCTCGGGCAGCCGGCATTCCGCCGCGAAACGCTCGGTGAGCAGCGACTGCTGGTCGCTGTGGCGCGAGAAAATCCAGCCGACAAGGTTGGCGATCAGGAACCCGCCAGCAACCCGGGCGATGAGGATGCCGTTGCTCCAGCCGAACGCCTGGACCGTCGTCACGATCGTGATCGGATTGACGATCGGCGCGGCGAGCAGGAACGTCATCGACTCAGAAACGGTCAGGCCCTTGACGATCAACCCGCGGGCGAGCGGAACGTTGCCGCACTCGCAGACGGGAAGGAGGACCCCGAGTACCGACACAGCCAGCCTGCGCAGCACCGGATTCCTCGGCAGCAGTCGCATGAAAATCGCGTCGGGAATCCACACCTGCACTGCGATCGAGAGGACAACGCCGAGGATCACGAACGGCAGCGACTCGATGATGACGCTGATTGTGAGGGTGAGAAAGTCCTGCACCTGGTTCGGCAACGGGATCGCGGCGCCCGCCGTCACCGCGCGCACGATGAACAGCGCGGCAATGCCCGCCACGCCGACCAGGAGCCAGCGTGGACGATTCGGTCGCGGATGCGGGTGCGAAGTCTCGCGCGGCGGAACCGGTTCCTGGTGGTCGCGCTCCAGGACAGGTGTACTCACGCGGCGATACTACGTCGCCAAACCATGAGGGGCGGGGG
>DASYEE010000011.1:0-28411 GCA_036499165.1 Galbitalea sp.
CGTCGATTGGATCACCGCGACGGGGCCTGACCAGGGCGAAGTCGACATTTACATCGATGGCAAGTTCGTGAGGAGCGTCGACACGTCGAGCGATGTTCGACGCACTGGGCAGAAGGTGTTCTCGGTCACGGGCCTGCGAAACGGCAAGCACACCTTCCAGGCGGTGAAGAGGTCGGGCGACATCCTGCGGTCCGACGTCATCCGCTACACCGTGTAGCCATGGACCCGACCCCGCTCGGCCGTGGGCCGCTTCCCACCCCCGATGACTATCGGAGCTTCTGGGATGCGGCCCTCGACGAGGCGCGCAGCCATCCCCTGGATGTGCGAAGTGCGCCCGTCGAGGCCGGACTTGCGACCATCGACGTGTTCGATGTGTCGTTCGCCGGTCACGCCGGGCGGCGTGTCGGAGCCTGGCTGCGGATGCCGCGCGACCGCGAGGGCGCGCTGCCCGTGGTCATCCACGCCAACGGCTATGGCGCGGGTCGCCTCGACCCGATCGACGACCTCACCTGGTCGGCCGCGGGCTTTGCACATCTGGTCGTCGGCAGCTACGGGCAGGGTGGCGCCAGCACCGGCCACCTGCTCGAGGGCATCACCGAGCCGTCGCGTTCGTATTACCGAGGCGTCTTCGTGGATGTCGTTCGCGCCGTGCAGGTTGCTCGCGAACTCGACGAGGTCGACCACGACCGCGTTGCGATGATCGGCAACAGCCAGGGCGGCGGCATCGCGCTCGGTGTCGGGGCGCTTGTACCGGGCCTGCGCGCAGTGCTCGCCCAGGCGCCGTTCCTGACCGACGCGCCT
Source organism: Galbitalea sp. (assembly GCA_036499165.1). GTDB lineage: Bacteria > Actinomycetota > Actinomycetes > Actinomycetales > Microbacteriaceae > Galbitalea. The sequence continues at coordinate 802 of DASYEE010000011.1, forward strand.
GCAGCGCTCGGGCTGGCGACCGCGGGCCCATGGCTGGAGCTCCGCGGCTACCTGGCCGAACATCCTGGTCGCGCCGACCGAGTCGCGCGCACACTGGCCTACGTCGACGGGATCACCTCCGCCCGGCACGCGACCGCGCCGGGATGGCTATCGTGCGGACTCGCTGACCCCATTTGCCCACCCGAGACGACGCGAGTGGCCGCGGACGCATACGCGGCCGACGTGTCGCTGACCGAGTGGCCGGACGCCGGTCACGAAGCCGGGGGCACGGCCGACCGCAGCGCCGCGCTCGGAATTCTGCGCGACGCCTTCGCGCCACGGACCTGACAGGGAGAAACCATGACCACCTCATCCAGCACGATCACCGACATCCAGATCCGCGTCTGCCGGGGCGAAACCGATGGCGACCGCGACGCATCCGCCCTCCGCGGCGGCACGCAGCCGCCCGCGCTCGTCGTCACGCTCACCACCGCTGACGGCACGACCGGCAACTCGTTCGGGTTTTCGACGCTCAACCCGCTCGCGGGTGGGGAGGCACTCGCCTCTGTTAAGCAGTTCTTCCTCGGCCGCGACGTGTTCGCCCGGGTAGCAGCGCAGCACGAGTTCCGGCGCTACGACCGTCACTGGACCCTGTCACCGCTGTTCGCGTACGGTCCATTCGACAACGCCTCGTGGGATGCGATCGGCAAGACCGCTGGCCTGTCCGTGTCGCGGCTGCTCGGCCGCGCCCGGGATACGGTTCCCGTTTACGTCTCGTCGATGTTCCTGAGCGGGGGCGTCGAGGCCTATGTTGAGCAGGCGCTCGATGCGAAGGCGAAGGGATTCCGCGGGTACAAGATCCACCCCGCTGGCATTCTCGGCGAAGACCTCGAGGTGTATCGCGCGGTGCGAGAGGCGGTCGGCGCCGACTTCGAGCTGATGGCCGATCCGGTCGGCGCCTACACCTTCGCTGAGGCGCTGACCGCGGGTCGCGAGCTCGAGCGACTCGGCTACCGGTGGCTCGAGGAGCCCGTCTTCGACATCGACTGGATGTCGCAGCGCAAGCTGGCCGACGCCCTCGACATCACGATCCTCGGCACCGAGACCGCACCGGAAGGCCATCGCGGAACGTCCGCGGCGATCGCGGGAGGCTGGGTCGATGCCGTCCGCACGGACGTTTCCTGGCGGGGCGGGATCACCGGCGTCATGAAGACCGCGGCCCTCGCGGACGCGTTCGGGATGCGCTGCGAACTGCACACCTGCGTCTACCACGCGCTCGACCTGGTCAACCTGCAGTGCGCCTCCGCGATCCTCAACTGCAGCTTCCTCGAACTCTTGTATCCGCTCGAAGACAACACCTTCGGGCTCGCGAAGGGCATCGAGATCGTGGGTGGCTACGCCACGGTGCCCGACGAGCCCGGCCTCGGCATCGACTACGACTGGGATGCCATCGACGACCGCACGATTGCGATGCTCTAGGCGCGGGAAAAGGGTACCGAAACGTTTCGGTACAACGCTAAGCTAACTGGCCATGGTCCTCAAAGTTGGAATCATCGGTGCCGGCGGCATCTCGCACTCTCACGCACCGCACTGGGTCACGGTCGGCGCCGAAGTCAGCGTCTACTCCGAGGTTGGGGCCGAGTCGCTGGCGAACGAGTTCGGACTGTCCGTGGCATCCTCCCTCGACGATCTATTCGAGAACGTCGATGTTGTCGACATCTGCACCCCCACGACAACCCACGCCGCTATCGCCGTCGCCGCGATCGAGGCCGGCAAACACGTGCTCTGCGAGAAGCCCATCGGGCGCACCACTGCGCAGGCTAATGCCGTTGCGGATGCGGCGCACAAGCACGGGCGGCAGGCGTATCCGGCGCACGTCGTACGGTTCTTCCCCGAATATGTCGCCCTGAAGTCAGCCGTCGAGCGCGGGCAGATCGGAGACATTGCCGTAGCCCGCTACAGCCGCGGCGGCGAAGGGGCGACCAGCGAATGGTTCTTCGACGATGCCCTCTCCGGCGGCATCATCATCGACCAGATGATCCACGACATCGACCAGGCCCGCTGGATCGCCGGGGAGGTCGTTCGTGTCTTCGCCCGCCAGAATCCACCCACCGTGGACGGTGCCGTGCCACGCAACGTCGTCGCGCATGTCACTCTGACGCACGCGTCCGGCGCCATCTCATTCATCCAGGGTGTGTGGGGGCCACGCGGGATGCAGTTTCGCACGAGCTTCGATGTTGCCGGGACGGACGGAACGCTGCGGTTCGACTCCACGAGTCCAGCGGCGAGCACCGTGGACGAAAACCTCACGAGCGTCGCGATCGAGAGCTCGTATCTGCCGCCGACGTCCGCCGAGGAGAGCCCTTATCTCACCCAGATTCGCGAGTTTGCCGCCGCGTTCGAGGGTGGGCCACCCCCTCGCGTGACGATTGAGGATGGGGTACTCGCGGTCGCGATTGCGGAGGCGGCACGCGAGTCGATCGCGAGAGGGGCCGCGGTCGAGTTCGATGCGGATGCCGTGCTGGGCAGCGAAGGAGCGTTGGCATGAAGGTCGCAGTACTGAACTTTGCGCACGGGCACGCGGATGGGTATCTGCGGCACCTCCATGGCATTGCAGGCGTTGAGGTTGGCGCGTGTGATCCTGAGGGGTTCCGGCAGGCCGAGTCCCTCGCCGAGGCCGGGTCGCCAGGCGGCACCGTCTTCTTCGGCACGTACGAAGAAGCTGCGGAGTGGGCCGACGCCGTCGTCGTGTGCTCGGAGAACGCGAAGCACCGCGAAATCGTCGAAGTCGCCATCGCGGCCGGATGCGCCGTGCTCTGCGAGAAGCCACTCGCCACCAACCTCGAAGACGCGCGCGCGATGCGGCATGCGGCGGCTGCGGCATCCGTTCCGCTCATGGTCGCCTTCCCCGTGCGGTTCTCGCCCGCCTTCGCGACCCTGCGAGAACGGGTCGCGACTGGCGCACTCGGCGACATCCTCGGCATCGTCGGCACGAACAACGGCAAAATTCCGCGGGACCGCAGCTGGTTCACCGACCCGGCCCTCAGCGGCGGCGGGTCGATCGTCGACCATGTGGTGCACTGCGCCGACCTCATCGACGCGCTGATACCGCAGCGAGCAGTGTCGGTGATCGCGACCTCCAACCGCATCCTGCACCCGCACGTCGCAACCGACGTCGAGACCAGCGGTCTCGTCTCGATCGAATACGACAGCGGAATCATCGCCACGATCGACTGCTCCTGGAGCCAGCCGGAATCCGCGTCGAGCTGGGGCGGCCTCACCCTCGAGGTCACGGGCACGCGTGGATCGGTGAAGATCGCGCCATTCGCACCTCACGTCGGTGGCTACGACGCGGGCGGCGAGACGTGGTTGCCCTACGGCTCCGACCTCGACGCGGCCATGATCGACGAGTTCGTGAGTGCGGCGGCAGCGGGCACACAACCGCAACCAGACGCGGATGTCGGGGTGCGCACGGTCGCGATAATGAGTGCCGCGCTCGAGTCCGCACGCACCGGAAGCGTGGTGAAGCTCTGAACTAGCGCATTATTGGTCTTATGAGTGGCCGGATAACGATCGTCGACGTCGCCAGGAAAGCGGAAGTTTCGATCAGTTCGGTGTCGTCGGCGCTGAATGGCGGAGGCGAAGTTTCCGAATCGACTCGCAAACGCATTCTCGCGGCCGCGAAGGAACTCGGCTGGGTACCATCACTGCGCGGACGCAGCCTCTCTGGCAAGCGCACCTTCGCGGTTGGCCTCGTGGTGCAGCGCCAGCCAGAAGTGCTCTCCTCCGACCCGTTCTTCGCCGCCTTCATCAGCGGAATCGAGGCCGTGCTCGAACCGCGCGGCCAGGCCTTGGTACTGCAGATGGCGACGGACGCCGCGGCCAGCACAGAACGCTATCGCCGGCTTTCTGCCGAGCACCGGGTCGACGGCGTGTTCCTCGACGAGATCCGCGTGAATGACCCGCGAATCGCCCTCCTGCAGGAACTCGGCACTCCCACCGTCGCGGTCAACTCCGAGGAATCCGGATCGCCCTTCCCGTCTGTGCGGCAGAGCTATCGCCAGGGCATCACCGAGGTCGTAGAGCATCTCGTGAGGCTCGGACACCGCCGCATCGCCCATGTGACCGGCGCCATGGACTTCATCCACTCGCACCAGCGCCTCGACGCCTGGCGGGCAGCGCTCGCAGCCACCGGAATCGAGCCCGGCCCGGTGTTCGAGGGCGACTTTACGCTCAGTGCAGGGACGGCAGCCGCCGATGCCCTGCTGACGCCCGACCGGGATGTCACGGCGATCGTCTGCGCGAACGACCTCATGGCAATCGGCCTCATGGCACGTGCGGCCGACCTCGGAGTACGTGTGCCGCGCGACGTGTCTGTGACCGGCTACGACGGCAACGATATGGGCACGTATCTCCGCCCATCGCTCACCACTGTGATGACCTCGCCGAGTGCGATCGGGCGATCCGCAGCCACCATGCTGCTCGACGCCATCGACGGAAACCCGGTCGAGGATGTCGCGATCGATCCCGCCCGCCTCGTGGTGCGCCAGTCGACTGCAGCGCCGCCGACGACCGCCTGAGGCACCCTTTTCCGCCCGAGCCAGCCGCTGTCCACCCCTTGACCCGACCTATCGGCGGTGTTATCTTCGCCCTAACCGAAACGTTTCGGTTGATAGTTCCCTTTCCCTGGAGGACCCGTGCCAACAATGACGTTGCGCTCACGGCCCGCGGTGCGCCGCGGACTTGCGCTCACAGCAGTAATCGCTGCAGCAGGCCTACTGGCCGGCTGCACATCGTCTGGGGCATCCGCCCCAACGGGTACCGGCGGCAAGCCCACTGGAACCCTGAATTTCATCGTCTCGAGTTCAGACGCGTCGGATGCCGGATTCAGGGCTGTCAACGCAGCTTTCGAGAAGAAGTACCCCAAGGTGAAGGTCGTCTTCGACGCCATCCCTAACGCCAACTGGCCCGCCACCAGCGCGAGCCGCCTCACCGCAGGCAACGTTGACCTGACGCTCGCCGGACCGAAGGAGATTCCGAAGTACGTTCCGGCGAGCGCTAAAGGCGACGACGCGCGAGCGGCGGATGCCGGTGTCTACGTCGACCTGTCGAAGGAGTCGTTCATGAAGAACCTCACCCCGACGGTCCTCAAGGCGACCGCATACAACGGCAAGCAGTATGACGTGCCCACCGGCGTCAGCTACTACACCGGCATCTACTACAACGAGTCGATCTTCAAGAAGTACGACCTGAAGATCCCCACCACCTGGAGCGACTTCGTCACCCTCTGCAACACGCTGAAGTCCAACGGCGTCTCGCCGATTGGCATCGGCGGCAAGGATGGCTGGCCCGCAGGACTGACGATGATCTCAGCCGTCCAGGGGCTCTACCCGACCACGGCAGACAAGGATGCGTTGCAGAAGGGCCTGTATGACGGCAGCGTCAAGCTCACCGACACCCAGCCTGCGCAGGTGCTCGACCGCGTGAAGCAGATCTACGGCTTCGCGCAGCAGAACTTCGCCGGTGTCAGCTACCAGTCGATCCCGTCAGGTTTCGCAAACGGGTCGTTCGCAATGACGGCCGATGGCACGTGGAACGAGCCAACCCTCGCCTCCGCGGTCGGCAGCAAGTTCAAGTTCGGGTACTTCCCGATCCCGACATCCGACACCGCAGCAGACAATGCGACCCTCGGTGGCAAGACGGAACTCTCGCTCGCCGTTCCGTCGAACGCGAAGAACAAGACGGCGGCACTCGCCTACCTGAACTTCTTCACGCAGCCAGCCAATTACGCCAAGTTCGTGAAGCTCTCCGGGTTCGCATCGGCTGAGCCGAACGTGCCGGCGAGCGCCTTCCTGAATTCGATCGCGCCGTACACGAAGACGTTCAACCCGGCATGGGACTACATCTTCGTGAGCAATCCGAAGGCCGGGGCGAAAGCACAGTTCCCGTTCAACTACCAAAGCATCTCGCCCCTCGGCAGCTCGAGCGTTGAACAGGCCGCTACTCAGTCGGAGAAGGACTGGTCAGCCGGGCTCTCCTAAGCCCATCGACTAGTGGCCGACCCGCGCAGTGAACGGGTCGGCCACCCCCTTCCCACGACGAAAGGCGGTACCCGTGTCTGAATTCTTCCCCTTCGGCAGGCGCGCGAGCATGCGAACGACGTTCAGCATCGGCGTCGTGTTCGTGATCGTGTTCGCGCTGGTTCCCGCGGTGAGCGTGCTGGTGCTGTCGTTCACCGACATCCGCAGCATCCCCTACATCCCGGTCAACTGGATCGGCTTCGACAATTACGTCACGTTCTTCTCCGCGGCCAAGCTCGGATACAACATCCAGGCGCTGCTGAACACGCTCGTGTTCGCGCTGGCCGTCACCATCTTCCAGAACGGCATTGCGCTGCTCATCGCGGTCGCGCTGAACTCGAAGATCAAGGGCCGCACGTTCTATCGCGCGGTCGTCTTCATGCCTACAGTGCTCGGCGTCACCGTGATCGGCCTCATTTGGTCGCTCATTTTCAACCCGTCTGCGGGGCCGGCTGCCAGTATCTGGAAGCTGTTCGGTGCCAACTCTGCGTTCTTCGGAGATCAGCACCTTGCCCTTCCGCTGGTCATCTTCGTGCAGATCTGGTCCGGGCTGGGGCTCGCGGTAGTGATCTTCCTCGCCGGCATCCAGGCGATCCCAGAAGACCTGTACGAGGTCGCCTCGATCGACGGCGCGAGCGCCTGGCAGCGGCTCCGGCTCGTGACGATTCCGTTGCTCGCGCCATCCATCACGGCCAACGTGCTGCTCTGCATAGTCGGATCGCTGCAGAGTTACCAGATCGCTTACGTCCTGACCGGACCAAATAACCCGGCGACACAACTGCTGTCGCTCGCGATCTTCTCCCAGACGTTCGGCGGGGGGAACGCGTCTGGTTCCAGCGCGTCGCAGGGCTATGCGGCCGCCATCTCGATGATCCAGTTCGTGATCGTGGGGATCATCTCATTGGCTGTACTTGTGTACCTCCGCAAGAGAGAGGCACGGATGTGACTGCAATCGAAAATCAGCGTCGGGCCGTTTCGGTACGCTCAACGGGCGATACTGGCTCAACCCGTAACAAGCGGCGGGGGCGTCCGCCGGTCACCGTCGGCCAGGTCATCAGCTATATCTTCATCGCAATCGTGATGGTGCTGTACCTGTTCCCACTCGTTTTCCTCGTCAACACCGCGCTGAAATCGAACCCGGAATTCTTCTCGAACCCGGTCGGCATCACGCGCACCTTCGACATCGGCAACTTCGGCGTTGCCTGGCAGAAGGGCAACTTCGCCGCATACGTGCTCAACAGCGTGCTCTATACAGCCGTTGCCGCGACGCTCAGCACTGTCGTCTCGTTGGTGCTCGCCTTCCCCGTGTCGCGCGGCTACCTGAAGCACTCGCGTCTCTGGTACGGCATGTTCGTCGTGCTGCTGTTCCTGCCGAATGCGCTCATGACGCAGTTCCAGCTGCTGTTGCGCCTCGGGCTCTATGACACCCAACTCGGCTACATCCTCATCATGGCGTCCGGCCTCGGCGTCGGGCCGCTGATCATCTCCGGCTACGTGAAGTCGGTGCCAAAAGAACTGGATGAGGCGGCGGCACTCGATGGCGTCGGATACTGGCGCTTCCTCTTCACCTTCCTGCCGTCGCTCATCAAACCGGTGCTCGCGACGACTTTCATCCTGCAGGCGATCGGCGTCTGGAACGACATCATCCTCGCGACGATCATGCTGCCCGACCCCGCGAAGTCGCCCGTCACCCTCGGACTCTTCGCGTTCCAGGGAACTTACACGAGCCAGTGGGGACTGCTCTCGGCCGCAACGATCATCGTGGCGACCCCGCTCGTGATCGCATACATCTTCCTGCAGCGATACCTCGTCGGCGGCGTCGGCGGCGCAGTCAAGGGCTGAGCCCGCTCCTCGATTTCAGACCTCTAACCACCAACGAAAAGGACACAACCCCCTATGACCGCGCTCCCCGGAGTTCCATACCGTCTCACCCGCATCGGCGTCGTGATGGCGCCGGACGCCAGCGACCCGCTCGAGGCCGAGGGCGTTCTCAACCCCGCCAGTGGGCGTGACGCACACGGCGACCTCTACCTGCTGCCCCGCCTCGTCGCAGAGGGAAACGTGTCGCGCGTTGGGCTCGCGCGCGTGCTCTTCGCCGACGGCGTGCCCACCGGAGTCGAGCGCGAGGGCATCGTGCTGCAGCCCGACCGCCGCTGGGAACGGGGCACGAACAACGCGGGCACGGAGGATCCCCGAAGCACCTGGGTTCCGTCGCTCGGCCTCCATGTCATGACCTACGTCGCCTTCGGGCCGCTCGGGCCGCACCCGGCAATTGCCGTCTCAGACAACCTGCGCGACTGGCGGCGGCTCGGACCGATCCAGTTCCAGTACGTCGACGAACTCGACACCGACCTGAACCTGTACCCGAATAAGGATGTCGTGGTCTTCCCCGAGGTCGTGCCTGACCCAGAGGGGCGCCCGAGCTACGCGATGCTGCACCGCCCCATGTGGGAGCTCAGCTGGTCGCGGCCGGGTGAACAGGCGCCCCTGCCAGCGGGATTGGATGACGACCGCCCGGGCATCTGGATCTCCTACGTGCCTGCCGACGAGGTCGCCGCAGACATCTCTGCGCTCGTGCGCCCCCGCGGCCACCGCATCGTCGCACTGTCGCAGTACGAGTGGGAGAGTCTCAAGATCGGGGCGGGTCCTGCTCCAATCCGGGTTCCCGAGGGCTGGCTCCTGATCCATCACGGGGTTTCCGGAACCATCGACGGCAGCCAGCTCGACCTGCAGACCGGCGTACGTTACGCGGCGGGCGCCATGATTCTTGATGCGGATGATCCGTCGAAGGTCATCGCCCGCACCACCGAGCCTCTGCTGGTGCCCTCGACAGAGGATGAGACGAACGGCACCGTCGCGAACGTCGTGTTCCCCACCGCCATCGAAGCCGTCGGCGACGACACCTTCGTGTTCTACGGAATGGCCGACTCGAAGATCGGTGTGGCGCGCCTCACCCGAGAGGATGTCGCCGAATGACCGACTCATTCGCCGTGGCATCCGGTGGTGGCCGCGTGGTCTTCCAGCGCGTCGACTCCGACGACGACGACCCTCGATTCGGCTACAGCGTCGAAGTTAAAACGAAGGAGGATGGTGCGTGGAAGTGCGTGAGTGCCACCGATAACGTCCTCGTGGCCGGACCTTCCTTCAATTTGCGCCCGTCGAGCGTCGTCGCCACCGACGATGGCATCGAGCTGGCGGGGGCAACGGAGAGCGCAACGTGGAGCGGCTCCGTGCGCGACGCGGGCGACGGCTGGATCCGGTTCGACGTCGTGCTGGAATCCGAAGGATTCTGGATCGGCGAGAACGGCGCGATCGAGCCGCAACTCACGATCGACCTCGGCAACCTGCCGCCATACGAGCGCGGCGACCACGTCTGGTTCAAGACGCTCGTCGAGAACCCCACGCGCTGGAATGGGGAGGGCCGCGGCAACGACTTCCCCGCGCTTTCGTATTACGACCCCTACCTGAAGGCGCGCTTCCAGGTGTACTACGACATGACGCCGATGTCGTGGATGGGCGCTGACACCATCGCCCGTTTCGACGCATACCATTGCGGCCTGCGTCGGCTGTATCGCGGACGACCCGCTGCCGAGATCGGGCTCGTCGCCGACGCACAAAGTGGCAACGACTTCCCCGCTGGGACGCAGCGGTTCCGGTGGTACCTTCGCGCCGAATATCTCAGTGACGAGCCGACACCCCCGACAGAAGCAGACGCGCTGAGGGAGCTCGTGGATGCCTGCCTCCCGCTGCTGCGCCCGTCCGGCGGCTACTGGCCTGAAGGCGCAACGAGCTGGGATGACTACGCGCGGGGTTGCGCAGCAGACTTGCAGAACTCGGCGCACTCGTGGGCAAGCGACGACGATGGCGAGTTTCTCCTGGCGTACGTCGACGGACGCTCGGACGCCTGGGCCGTAACCATGGAGGCGCGCGGTCGCACCCACGGCGGCGTCGGCCCATGCCTCGAGGCCGCCATGTGGGCCGTCCGTCCCCTCGACGCGCTTCTCGGTGGCGTTGCCGAAAATGAAGGACTCGCCGCCGCTTACGGCATCGAGAACACCGATTACCGCGAATTGCGCGACAGGCTCCTTCGTTTTGTTCGGGCCGAAGTCGACCGGCCGCGGTGCGCGATCCTCGGGGGACGCGCCACCAAGACCTTCCCCATCGGCACCTGGCAGTACGTGTACATGCTGAGCGAACTGTGGCAGTTGTGGCGCGACCGCGACGATCACGAACTCCTCGCGCGCATCCGCCGTGAAGTGGATGACGTCGCCATCCCGCTCGCCCACAACGTCGGCTATCTCTTCCCGTTGCAATTCGACCGCAGCACACTGCGAAAAATCGGCCCGGGCCCGGCATATGCCGTCGCGGGCACGTACGCCCTGTTCATGATCGATCTGGCCGAGCGTTACGGTTCAGACGAGTACCTGACTGAGGCGAAACTTGCCCTTCGCGCCCTCGCGAACGTGCCGATCGACGAGGCGCTCCAGGAGGTCGTGCTCATTGCGCACGCCCTCGATGCGGCGAACCGCCTCGCCACCTCAGCAGCCGTTGGCGACGACGAATGGACCTCGTTGCGCAGTTACTTCCGCGCCCAGACGCTCCGCATGATGTATTGGTACGACGACGAGACATCCGACCGTTCGCGCATGTCGTCGCAACTCGGGATGTTCCTCGCCTGCGCCAACATCAACTATCCGGCGTTCTTCGAGAACATCGAGACCGACGCTCGCCTGGCCGCGGTGCTCGACGGCGAGGATGACCCGACCGAACTCCTGCGGGTGCTCGACTACGGCCGCCGCAACAACTTCTCGTTCTTCCCGAAGGCGTCGCCAGACATGTTCGGGCCGATGCCGCTCGACTACATTCCGTTCGAGGAGGTTCCGATCCTCGAAGGCCCGAACAACGCGGGATTCCTCGGACAGGAGATCTACGGCGCGGGCTTCACGTTCCGCGCTCACGCGATGTGGGACGCGTTTGCGGTTGCCCGCAATCGCGAGGTCATGGTCGTCAGCCTGCGCAGCTACCACGAGGCCGACTTGGCCGATGCCAGCTCGCGCGACTTCGACTTCCTTGTGTACAACGGTTCGGAAGCCACGATCGACACCGAGATCGACTTCCCCATCACCGGCACATCCCAGCCGGTCACGCTCGGCTCGGGCCAGTGGCGGCGAATGAGCGTTACCGTGGGCGCATGACTTCTGCGTACGACATCCGTCAGTTCCGTCCGGGTTCCGCGGCCGACGGAGCTGCCGACGACGCGACCACCGGCTGGATCTCCGCGACCACCCTCGGCTTCCACTCAGCAGAGCTGACCCAAGAACACATGGGCAAGATGGCAGCCGTGTACGCGGAGAACGACTGGACGCTCACCGGGGCGTACGCCGAATCCGCGCCGAAGGGCGCATGGCCGGTGACGCATCCTGTGGCGACATACGCGTCGTTCCGCCGCAACCTGAACGTCGGTGGCAACCAGGTACTCGCGCACCTGATCGCCGGCGTCACGGTTCGGGCCAACCACCGCCGGCGCGGCTTGCTGCGCACCATCATCGAAGCCGACCTGCGCACCGCCGCATCCGACGGTGTCGCGATCGCGGCGCTGTATGCGGCCGAAGCATCCATCTATGGCCGCTTCGGCTTCGGACCGGCCACCGAAACGCGCAAGGTGCACTTGAACACCGGTGCCGGGTTCCGCCTCGACCACACAGCAACCGGCAGTGTGGATGTTGCGGATCGGGAGTCGCTCGCGCGCGTGGCACCCGACGTGTTCGACCGCTACCACGCCCAGACTCTCGGCTCGATCGAGCGACAGACCTTCTCGGCTGGAAGCATCGCCGGCCTCTGGAGCGATTGGAATCCCGAGCCCGACCCCAAGGTTCGCAGCCTGCTGCACTACGGCGCCGACGGCGACATCGACGGCTATGTCGCATACAAGGCGAAGTCGTGGGATGTGGTGCCGCCGACTCTCTCCGTCATCGAGTTCATTGCGCTGACCCGTGACGCCTGGGCCGAACTCTGGCAGCACCTCGCATCCATCGATCTGATCCAACGCATCGAGGTCGAGAACGCCCCGCTCGCCGATCCGCTGGCCTGGACGCTCGACGACCCACGGCGATACAAGGTGGTCGGTGGTGAGGACGGTGTCTGGCTGCGCATCCTGGATGTCGTCGCCGCGCTCACCGCGCGCTCGTACGAAACCGACGGGGAGATCACCGTCCAAGTCACCGATCCGCAGGGTATAGCCAGCGGCAGGTATCGGCTCGCTGTTCGCGGCGGGAAACCGGATGTCACGACCACGACGACCGCGCCGGAGATCACGCTCGACATCAGCGCCCTGAGTTCGCTGTACCTCGGCGGACCGTCGGCCATCACTCTCGCGCGGGCGGGGCGCGTTGCTGGCAGTCCCGACGCCGTTGCGACGCTGACACACCTGCTGCGCCACGACATCGAGCCGTACTGCGCCACCCACTTCTAGCTACGCAGCGGCGCCCAGAAACTCATCCCACTGCGGCTCCGCGCGCTCGACCCCGCGCACCAGCCAGGTGGCGCCGTGGGGAGCGCGCGGGCGGATCCGAAGCGTCCAGCCCATCTCATGCGGGGTCTTGTCGCCCTTCAGGTTGTTGCAGCTGAGGCAGCAGGCAACGAGGTTCTCCCACGAGTCCGCTCCACCCCGCGAGCGTGGCATCACGTGGTCGATCGTCCCGGCGGAGGCGCCGCAGTAACCGCAGCGGTGCACGTCCCGGCGGAGGACCCCGCGCCTCGAGACCGGCACCGCACGGCCGCTCGGGATACGCACGTAGCGCCGGAGGATGATCACCGATGGCCGATCCCACGAGCGATTCGAGCCCCAGACGGGATGCTCGTCATCGCTCGCAATGATGGTCGCCTTCTCGTTCATCACGAGCACTAGTGCTCGCTTGAAGGAAACGACTGCCAGCGGCTCGTACCCGGCGTTCAAGACCAGTGTGCGCATTGCATTCCTCTCGAAGAAGCCCGCACGGCTTGCGGGCATTCGACTTCACCCCTGGGAAATCTTCAGAGAGGAGATGCGACCAAACAAAAAAGGCACCGTCGTAAACGACAGTGCCTCATCCATTACGCGCGTGACAGTGCACGCACGGCTGGCTGCTGTGCCGTATGAAGAAAAGTGCGCGCTCGTCCACGGTTTGGGCGGTGCGACTTGTCAACATCGGCTCTCCTGGAGCTTGAAGAATTACCAAGGACTTCAGGGTAACAGGATGTTTCGTGCCGATCCGGTTACGGCAATCTAACGGTTTGGTGTCGCGTTTTAGGCGAGGTGCTCCACCACGTACTCGATCGAGGCGACCAGCGCGCGCACGTCATCCGGCTCGATGGCGACGAAGGTCGCGACGCGAAGCTGGTTGCGGCCGAGCTTGCGGTACGGCTCGGTGTCGACGATCCCGTTGGCACGGAGCGCCTTCGCGACAGCTGCGGCATCGATCGACTCATCGAAGTCGAGCGTCACGACGACCTGCGAGCGGTGTTCCGGGTTCGTGACGAACGGAGTCACGTAGCTGGTCGCATCCGCCCAGCTGTAGAGGACGCTCGAGGTTTCCTTCGTGCGGGCGTCGGCCCAGGCGAGTCCGCCGTTGCCGTTGATCCAGTCGATCTGGTTCTCCATCAGGAGAAGCGTCGCGATGGCCGGGGTATTCAGTGTCTGGTTGAGGCGCGAGTTGTCGATGGCGTTCTTGATGCTGAGGAACTCGGGGATGTAACGATCGGATGCCGCGATCTGCTCCACCCGGTCGATCGCAGCCGGCGAGAACAGCGCAAACCACAGCCCGCCGTCGGAGGCGAAGTTCTTCTGCGGGGCGAAGTAGTAGACATCCGTCTCGCTCGCCTCGAAGTCGATGCCGCCCGCGGCGCTCGTCGCGTCGATGACTGTGAGGGCGTCGGCATCCACTCGCGTGACCGGGGCCATGACGCCGGTCGACGTCTCGTTCTGTGGCCAGGCATACGTGTCGATGCCGTCGACGATCTCGACCTCGCTGCGCGATCCGCCGTCTGCCGTGATGACCTTCGGAACCTTCAGCCACGGGGCAGCCGCGGCAGCCGCGAACTTCGAGCCGAACTCGCCGAAGCTCAGCGTCTCCGCCCGCCTCTCGACGAGACCGAACGATGCGGCATCCCAGAACGCGGTCGACCCGCCATTGCCGAGCACGACCTCGTAGCCGTCCGGGAGGCGAAACAGCTCGCCAAGCCCCGTTCGCACCCGGCCAACGAGGTCTTTGACGGGTGCCTGGCGGTGAGACGTGCCGAGAACTCCGGCGCCTGCGGTGACAAGGTGCTCGAGCTGCTCGGTGCGCACCTTGGATGGCCCACAACCGAATCGTCCGTCGGCGGGCAGCAGCGTAGAAGGAATAGTGAGCGAGGGCATAGCAATAATTCTATTGGGGGTTTGCGTGGCCTCGATTCGGCGCAGATGTGCGAGCGCACGTGAGGACGGTTCTCATTCGCTAGGCTGAATCGAAGAACCGCGGGCAGTGTTGGAGGCATCTAGTGACGGATCTCGTCGATACGACAGAGATGTACCTCCGCACGATCCTCGACCTCGAAGAGGAGAACATCGTTCCCCTCCGCGCCCGCATCTCCGAGCGCCTCGGTCACTCAGGTCCTACGGTTTCGCAGACGATCGCCCGCATGGAGCGCGATGGCCTGGTGATTGTCGAGGGCGACCGGCACCTGGCGCTGACCGACGACGGTCGCAGCAAAGCCACCCATGTCCTGCGCAAGCACCGCCTGGCTGAGCGCCTGCTCTCTGACGTGATCGGCCTCGACTGGGCCTACGTGCACGACGAGGCCTGCCGCTGGGAGCACGTGATGAGCGAGCAGGTTGAGCGCCGCGTGCTCGAAATGCTGGGGCATCCGACCGAGTCGCCATACGGCAACCCGATCCCGGGTCTCGGCGAGCTGGGCGACATGCCCGCTGCGCGCTTCATGGATGGCGTGGTCAGCATCGTCGACGTTGTGCCCGCGGGGGGCGCGGAGAAGTCGGTCACGATTCGCCGGCTCGCGGAGCCGGTGCAGTTCGAGCCTGAGTTGCTGCAGCAGCTGCAAAACGCTGGCGTCATGCCAGGAGCCAGGGCCACGGTCTCGGCCCTCGGCTCCTACGTGTTTGTGCAGGTCGACGGCTTCGAGGATGGCCTGGAGCTGCCCGTTGAGGTAGCCGTGCACATCTACGCCGCGGTCTGACCAACCCGCTGGTCGAGTAGCCGCGGTAAACCCCAACCCGCTCGCTGGTCGAGTAGCCGCGCGAAGCCGGCGTTATCGAGACCAACGGCACGACAAGGATGTGGTCTCGATAACGCGGGCTCGTACCTCGCGCCGCTACTCGCCCAGCGAGGAACGAGCGAGAGCAACCCCCGCCGGTAGGCTGGATGCGTGAGGTTCTGGCTTAAAGACAGCGAGCGTCGGCCCGACCCGACGCCCGTGAAGACGAATGACCGTCCGGCCATCGTCGTCGGGATGGCCGCCTGGCTAGTCGCCCTGGTGGTTCTCTTGTTCTTTACTGGCCCGCTTGCGACGGCGGGGCACGCGTGGTGGGTCTTCACTCCCGCTGTCGGCCTCGGCCTCGGGCTGATCGCCCTCGTCTACCTTCACGTCAAGAAGTTCTGACTCGATCTCTTCCGAGTCTGCGTCGTCTGGTTCTGCCTCGTCGGCAACCTCGGCATCCGGGTCAGCTTCGTCGATGTCGACTCCGTCGAGGTCTCCCCCGTGCAGCACATCGCTGCCGAAGTCGTCATCGTCTTCGTCATCGTCGTCGTCGTCGTCCGTGTCTCCGTCGACCTCGACCGCTTCACCGGCGGCCGCCGCTGCCGCCTGGGCAGCACGGTAGTCATCCATGCGCTCCGACCACGGCACCCAGTCGGGCGCAAGCAACGCACCGTCCGCCGGGAGCAGCTCGCTCTCGACGACGGTCGGCTCCTGGCCCTCGAGGTGCGCGATCGTGATCGACCAGATCCAGCCCGGGTACCCGGCCATGGTGGTCTCGAAACGGTAGTTCGTCACCTCTTCGCCGACGACACCGTCGCCGACGAAGTCGCCGATTGTCGCGGCGGGCGTCACTTCGAGCAGCGCAGCGCGGGCGAACTCCCGGTAGTCAGACATTGCGGTATCAGGCATCGAGGTCGTCTGCGACTTTGCGCAGCACTGCCGCGATCTTCGAGCCGTGCGTCTTGTCGGGGTAACGACCGCGGCGCAGGCCCGAGCCGATGCCGTCGAGCAGCTTAACGAGGTCTTCGACGATGATCGCCATGTCGTCCGCAGACTTGCGGTTGAGTTTAGCGAGGCTCGGCGGGGCCGAGATCACGCGAACCGAGAGCGCCTGGGCGCCCTTCTTGCCGTCCGCAATACCGAATTCGAGCTTGGAACCGGGCTTGACTGTTACGCCGGCGGGCAGCGCCGAGGCGTGCAGAAAGACCTCCTGGCCATCATCGGAGCTGATGAAGCCAAAGCCCTTTTCGTCGTCGTAAAACTTGACCTTGCCGGTAGGCATCGTAGGTACCTCTTCCACACCGCGCGAGTCACGGTGCCAGATAAGGATACCGGGGGCGGGCGCACCTATTGCAGACCCCGTATCCTTATGGTCGTGGCAAAGAAACCGGCACCCGCTCCAAAACCAGAACCGCAGACCCGCGCTGAGCGCGTGCTCGGCTTCATGGTGGTCGCGATTATCGGCCTGTCGATCATCGCAATCGCGGGCATCCTGATCGGTTATGCGACCAAGGCCAACAACGGCGCTGGCTTCTGGCAGATCATCGACCTTCTCCCCGGCATCGGGCTTCCGATCGGGTTCATCCTGCTGATCGTCCTCCTGGTTCTCACCTTCGTGCGCCGCAGCCGAGCGGCCAAGGGTGCCGGCAAGTAGCACGTCCACCCTCTCGCTGGCTGAGCGGCTGCGCGAGACGGGCGACCTGGAGCTCGCGGAGCTGCTCACCCTCCGCGAGGTCCGCGATGTGCGCCTGCGCGACTTCTTCGACCTCGCCGACGCGCTGCTCGACGCGGCGTCTATCCAGAAGGTCCTCGCCAGAGTCGATCGTGCGGGGCTTGCGGCCCTCAGCGTGATCGGCGCCGCGTCCCCCGAGGATGCGGCCAAACCCACCACCACCGCAGCAGTCACTGCCCGGCTGGGCGATCTCGCCCCGTCGGCCGAAGCCTCGCTAGCGGTCGCTCACGCACTCGCGCTCGTCGAGCGCACCCCAGGGGGATGGCGCGCATACGGGCCGGTCACCGAGCAGTTGCGCACCTGGAAGTCCATCGGGCTCCCATCCCTCGACGAGCTCGTCTCCGAGCCTGCGCCCGGAGTGCTTGCACCGGTCGCATCAGCCGATGCACGATTCATCGACCACGTCGCCTCCGAGCACGCGTTCGCTGCGACCAACTCGATCGCTGCGCTCGTCAACGAGATCCAGCACGAGCCGGCCCGTGAGCTCGCCCGCGGCGGCATCGCCCTGCCCGAGACCAAGCGTCTCGCCGCGGCAATGCTCGTCGATCTCGAGCAGGTAGCGACCCTGGTCGAGATCGCCGCCCGTGCGGGTCTCGCCGCCCTCGACCTCGGCGGCTGGATGCCGACCCAGGCTTCAACCGAATGGATGCTGCTGCCGAGCGGCGAGCGCTGGGCGCACCTCGCGGGCGCCTGGTTCGATCGGCTGCCAGCCGACATCCGCGAGCTGCTCAGCTCTCGCGCCGGCGCGACATGGGGCGACCACCTCGCCGACTACCTGCGCTGGCTCTATCCAGCCGGCGGAACGTGGATGCGCGAGCGGGCGCTCGCATATTCTCGCGACGCCGAGACCCTCGGGATCACCGCTAACCACGCCCCATCGACTCCCGGCACCGCTCTCATCACGATCGGACAGGACGAGGCGGGAGCAGCAATGGCGGCACTGTTCCCGGCCGAGATCGACAAGGTCTACCTGCAGCACGATCTCTCGATCGTGAGCACCGGGCCGCTGGTCCCGAGTGTCGATTCCCGACTGCGCACGTTCGCAGACGTCGAGTCTCGCGCTCTCGCAAGCACCTATCGCGTGAGTGAGGCCTCCATCAACCGGGCGCTGGCGACGGGCGAGACGGCCGACAGCATCCGCAGTTTCCTGCAGACCATCGCGCTCACCGGTATCCCGCAACCACTCGAATACCTGGTCGCCGGCGCGGCCGCGCGCTTCGGTTCACTGCGCGTCGGGCGGGTCGTCCAGCCGACGACCGCGGCCAACGAGCAGGGCGCGCAGACCTACATCACGGCAGAAGAGCCGTCGCTGCTGAGCGCGGTGCTCGTCGACAGCGGACTCCAGTCGCTCGGGCTCTCTCGTGTCGGACCGATGCGCGCGGTCAGCCGGTTCGACGAGTCTGTCGTGTTCTGGTCGCTGAGCGAGGCGCGGTACCCGGTCGCAGCGGAGGACGCAGAGGGCAGAATCGTGCTCCTCGACCGACGCAGGGTCGCTCGGGCGGCATCCACTCCCGGCGAGACCACCGCACAGGGGATCGTGCGGAAGCTGAGGATGGCCGGCGAGACCACCTCGGAAGAGACCGGACAGGCGTGGCTCGAGCGCCAGATCGACACCGCGATTCGGGGCAAGCTGGGGCTCACCGTCACCGTCGCGATGCCGGATGGATCGTCGATCGACCTGCAGCTGGAGCCCGCGAGCCTCGCCGGCGGCCGACTGCGGGCGCGCGATCGGCGGTCGGATCTCGAGCGCACGCTGCCGCTTTCCAGCATCACCGCCGTCGCCCCGCCGCTCCCCGAGTAGCTGATTCGCAGGTCGAGTAGTCGCGGCGAAGCCACCCCTCGCTGGTCGAGTAGTTGCGGCGAAGCCACCCCTCGCCGGTCGAGTAGTCGCGGCGAAGCCCACCCTCGCCGGTCGAGTAGTCGCGGCGAAGCCCACCCTCGCTGGTCGAGTAGTCGCGGCGAAGCCCGGCGTTATCGAGACCACACGTACGTCGTAAGGATGGTCTCGATAACGCGGGCTCCTTCGTCGCGCCACTACTCGACCACCGAGTGCAGCACGCAAGCCCCGCAACTAGGCTTGAGGGATGACTTTGCCCGACGGTCCCCTCATCGTGCAGAGCGATCGCACCGTGCTCCTCGAGGTGGCGCACCCCGCCGCCGAGGATGCCCGCCACGATCTCGCCGTGTTCGCTGAACTCGAGCGCGCCCCAGAACACATCCACACCTACCGCATCACGCGGCTCGGTCTCTGGAACGCCCGCGCAGCCGGACACACCGCCCAGAACATGCTCGACACCCTCGAGCGCTACAGCCGCTTTCCCATCCCGCAGAGCGTTTCCGTCGACATCGCCGAGACGGTCGCCCGCTACGGCCGCCTCGTCATCGAGCGCGCGGATGACGGCGCCCTGACCCTGACAGCAACGGATGCCGCGGTGCTCAGCGAGATCACCCGCGCCCGCAAGGTGGCGGCTCTGCTCTTCGAGAAGCGGGGTCCGCAGACCTACGTCGTGCAGGCGTGGGCGCGCGGGCAACTGAAGCAGGAGTTGCTGAAGCTCGGCTGGCCGGCGGAGGATCTTGCCGGCTTCACGCCGGGCACGCCACATCCGATCGCTCTGAACCACGACGGCTGGGAGCTGCGCGAATACCAGGAGCACGCGGTCACGAGCTTCTTCGACCACGGCGACGGTGTCGTCGTGCTGCCCTGTGGCGCGGGTAAGACCCTCGTCGGCGCGGGCGCAATGGCCGAGGCGGGCACGACGACCCTCATCCTTGTCACCAACACCGTCAGCGCGCGCCAGTGGCGGGCGGAGCTGCTGAAGCGCACCACCCTCACGGAAGACGAGATCGGCGAATACTCGGGGCTCGTCAAGCAGGTGAAACCGGTCACGATCGCGACATACCAAATTCTTACAGCGCGTCGAAAGGGTGAGTACACGCACCTCGCGCTCCTCGATGCGCTCGACTGGGGCCTCGTCATCTACGACGAGGTTCACCTGCTGCCCGCGCCCGTATTCAAGCTGACGGCAGACCTGCAGGCCAGGCGCCGGCTCGGGCTCACTGCGACGCTCGTGCGCGAGGATGGCCGGGAGGGCGACGTGTTCAGCCTGATCGGGCCGAAGCGTTTCGACGCCCCGTGGAAGGAAATTGAGGCGCAGGGATTCATCTCGCCCGCATCCTGCTATGAGGTCCGCATCGACCTGCCGGAGACGGAGCGCCTCGAGTACGCGGCATCGGCCGACGACGAACGGTACCGCCTGGCTGCGACAGCTCCGGCCAAGCTGGGTGTCGTTCGGTCGCTCGTGAAGAAGCACGAGGGCGAGCGCATCCTCGTGATCGGGCAGTATCTCGACCAGATCGACCAGCTCGCCGAGGCCCTGAACGCGCCGAAGCTCACGGGCGCGACCCCTGTCGACGAGCGCGAACGGCTCTACCAGGAGTTTCGCGACGGCACGACGAAGTTGTTGGTGGTCTCGAAGGTCGCGAACTTCAGCGTTGACCTGCCCGAGGCGACCGTGGCCATCCAGGTGTCCGGCTCATTCGGTTCACGGCAGGAGGAGGCACAGCGCCTCGGCCGCCTGCTCCGCCCAAAGGAGAGCGGCCTGCCAGCCAACTTCTACACGCTCGTGGCCCGCGACACGGTCGACCAGGACTTCGCCCAGAACCGCCAGCGATTCCTCGCCGAGCAGGGCTACAGCTACACCATCCTCGACACGGACGACCTCGACACCGCCGCCTGACCTCTTCGCGCTGCCCACCTCGCACTGCCGCACTCGCACTGCCCACCTCGCACTGCCCACCTCGCACTGACGCAAAGTCGGTAATAACTGCGACGCGCGGGCAAGCGGGCGGTCTGCCACCGGCGTGTCGGCGAATTTACCGACTTTAGGACGGTCTACAGGTGCAACGGCTCAGAGGTGCGGGCGGTTCGTCGCCGCGGAGCGGCCCCGGTTCGACGTGTGCGCAAAAACGCCTCGGTTACGAGACCGCGTCCTCAGTGCCCCGCAGGTAGCGCAGCAGCAGGGTGTTGTCCGAGCGCAGGATGCCCGCGAGCGTGAAGCCACGGAGCGCGGGCAAGTCGCGGTTCACAATCCGCACGGCGTCGCCACCGACGAACTGCGGGCTGATCGTCAGGCAGACCTCGTCGACGACATCGGCCGCGAGGAGGCTGCCGAACAATTGCGGTCCCCCCTCGCAGTGGATGCGCGTGAGCCCGCGGTCGGCGAGTGCGTCGACGGCGACCGCGGGATCCACGGTATCGCCGCCGCACACGACGACGTCGGCCAGGTGCTCGAGCAGTTCGCGTCGCGAAGCCGGTGCGGATGCCGTGGTCACGATGATCGGCCGCACGGGAGACTTCGTGAAAATTGTCGACTTCGGGTCGAGGTTCAGCGTTCCTGAGACGATCGCGAACGTCGGCTGTGGCTTCAACCCCGCGGTAACTCGCGCCGTCATGCCGTCATCGTCGACGACAATCGGGCCGTAGCCCTCGGTGCGAACAGTTCCGGCCCCGACCAGCACCACGTCGCTGAGGCGTCGCAGGATGTCGAACACTCGATGATCTGCATCATCGCCGAGTCCGCCGGAGCGCCCGTCGATCGTCGCGGCGCCATCGATGCTCGAGATGAAGTTGACGCGAAGCCAGCGAGCCGCAGCATTCGAACCGGCCAGATAGTGTGCGCCGATTGCGTCGTCGGTGAGGTCTGCCCCGAACGCCGGAAGCAGCGATTCGATCACGGCAACCTCACTCACAGGGCCTCCCCCAGGTTGTGAATCGCATAGGCGGGCTCCCGGAACCCGAGGATCGCCTCGGTCATCCGCACGGCCGCAACCGTCGCGGGCACGTCGTGCATCCGCACGATCCTCGCGCCCTTCAGGATGCAGATCACCGCCGCGGCGAGCGACCCCTCGAGTCGCTCCTCCTTCACCCGGTCGAGCGTCTCGCCGATGAAGTCCTTATTAGACACAGCCACCAGCATCGGCAGGTCGAGCGCGGCAACCTCTTCGAGTCTGCGCGTGAGCTCCAGCGTGTGGAACGTGTTCTTGTTGAGGTCGTGACCCGGGTCGACGATGAGACGCTCTCGCGGGATGCCGGCCGCAACGGCCTGGCCGACGCGGTCACGCAGGAAGGCGACCACCTCATCCACGACGTCGCCGTATTCTGGGCGCGGCGGCTCACTGCGCGGCGGCTGCAGGCTGTGGGTGATCACGAGGGTCGCCGAAGAGGCGGCCACGACAGATGCCATCCGCGGGTCGAACAGGCCGCTGGTGTCGTTGACGAGAGATGCGCCAGCCGCGATGCTGTGTCGCGCGACTTCGGCGTTGGTCGTGTCGACAGACATGACCACGTCGGAGACCGCTGCGATCGCCTCGACCAACGGCACGATCCGGTCGATTTCCTCGGTCTCTGTCACGACCGGGCCGCGGCCAAACGGCACCCCTCCGAAGTCGACGATGTCTGCGCCATCTTCGACCGCGCGCAGGGCGGCCTCGACCGCACGATCCAGCGCAAAGGTCGAGCCCCGGTCGAAGAACGAGTCTGGAGTGCGGTTCACGATCGCCATCACGGCCACCTGGCGCGAGAAGTCGAAATCGCGGGCGCCGATGCGGTTGATCACAATCTGAGCGTAACCACATGAGCCATCACCAGAACGTTCAGAATCTTCTCAGGGAACACGCAGATACTAGGCCCATGAGTGACGGACCAAAGATTCTTATCGTCGATGACGAGCCCAATATTCGTGACCTTCTCACCACGAGCCTGCGCTTCGCCGGTTTCGCGGTTCGAGCGGTGGGCAACGGCGCGGGGGCCATCTCGGCTGTGCTCGAGGAAGAGCCGGATCTCATCATCCTCGACGTCATGCTGCCAGACATGAACGGCTTCGGCGTCACCAAGCGGCTTCGGGCATCCGGCTACACCGCGCCCATCCTCTTCCTGACGGCGAAGGATGACACGGAAGACAAGATCACGGGTCTCACCGTCGGCGGTGACGACTACGTCACGAAGCCGTTCAGCCTCGACGAGATCGTCGCCAGGCTGAAGGCGATCCTCCGCCGCACCATGCACGACGACGAAGAGGCGATCATCCGTGCTGGCGAGCTCAGCATGGATCAGGACACCCACGAGGTAACCGTCGGCACCGAGCAGATCGAGCTCAGCCCGACCGAGTTCAAGCTGCTGCGCTACCTCATGCTGAACCCGAACCGTGTGCTGTCGAAGGCGCAGATCCTCGACCACGTCTGGGAGTACGACTTCAACGGCGACGCTGGCATCGTCGAGAGCTATATCTCCTACCTGCGTCGCAAGCTCGACCAGTTCTCTGAGGAGCCGATCATCCAGACCAAGCGCGGGTTCGGTTACATGCTGCGCGCTGCGAAGGTTTAGCCTTACCCCCTGATGCACAACCAGCTCACGGAGTGGTGGAACGGCGTTTCACTGCGCAGCAAAATCACGGGCGTTACCGTGATGTTGCTGACCCTGGGCCTCCTTGTCGCAGGCGTCGGCACCATGAGCTTCCTGCGCGGCTACCTCATCGGCAACGTCGACCAGACGCTGAAGAGCGTCGCAGCAGACGACGGGGACGCCGTGGATGTCGCGTGCAAGCAGCCGCCCGTCAAGCTCGAGGGCCACGTGTTCTATGCGGTCATCGACAAGAACGCGACGGTCATGTGCGACAACGCGTCCGACGACGGCACACCGCCAGTGCTCTCGACCTCGACCCTCCCGTCGACCATCACCAGCGGCCAGTTGTTCACCCTCGAGAACAAGACGCACAGCAGCCAGTGGCACGTCGTCGGGGTCGTTCTTCCGGGAGACCCCGCGCGAGTGCTGCTCGTCGGCCAGGATCTCTACGTCACTAACGACACGGTCGGCCGATTCGCCCTGATCTTCCTGTTCTTCGCTCTCGTGGTCGTGGTCCTCGGCGGGGCGCTGACCAGGTTGCTGGTGACATCCACGTTCGCGCCGTTGCGAGAAGTCGAAGACACGGCCGCGCGATTCGCGGCCGGCGACTTCAACCAGCGCCTCGAACGCGCACCACGCAACACCGAGGTCGGTCGACTCAACGAGTCGCTGAACGCGATGCTGAGCCGGATCGACCGGTCCTTCGCAGACCGGGCTCGCACGCTGCAGCAGATGCGCCGTTTCGTCGGCGACGCCAGCCATGAACTGCGCACCCCGCTCGTGTCGGTTCGCGGCTACGCCGAGTTGTACAGGATGGGCGCGCTGAAGACCCCGGAAGAGGTCTCGCAGGCGATGGAACGCATCGAGAAGGAAGCGATCCGCATGGGCGAGCTGGTCGGCGACCTGCTTGAGCTCGCGCGGATCGACGAGGCAAAGCCGCTCAACCTTGCTCCGGTCGACCTGGTTCCGCTCGCTCACGACGCCGCTCTGGATGCCATGGCCTCCGCCCCTGACAGGCACGTCACGGTCGTCGTCACCGAGCCGATCCGCGCGGTCGTCACCGTCGTCGAACCGCTTGAGTCGGCAGCCGAAACCGCCGCGGCTCCTGCTCCCGCGACAGCGGCATCGGCGAAGCCCGTTTCCACTGCCACCCGGCCTTTCGCGTTCGCCGGGGCGACGCTCGCTGCGCTGCGATCGCGGAGGCCGCGCCGGCCATCCGAGCTGCCCGTTCGCGCGGTCATCGAGGAGTCGTCCGAACCGGTCGAGGCCGTCGTCATGGCAGAGGAAAACAAGATCCGGCAGGTGATCACGAACCTGATCGGCAACGCGATGCGCTTCACCCCGGCCGGCAGCCCCATCGAGATCGGCATCACGGTCGACGAGCCGGGCGACTCCGCAATCATCGCGATCATCGACCACGGCGAGGGCATCCCCCCGCAGATTCGCGAGAAGATCTTCGAGCGGTTCTGGCGCGCGGACAGCTCGCGCAACCGCGACACCGGCGGTAGCGGCCTTGGCCTGGCGATCGTGGCATCGATTGTCGCCACCCACAAGGGCAGCGTGGATGTTGTCGAGACCCCGGGAGGCGGAGCGACATTCCGCGTGCGGCTTCCACTCCTGCACAAGACGTCAGACGTCGCAGAACCCACCGCCTCTGCCTGATCCGCTCCGGCCCCACTGGTACCCGCCTACGGTCTTCCCATGACACGATTCCAGGTAGACAGTGAAGCAGTAATCGGCGCGACGGCATCCGTTCAGGCGACGATGGAGAGAATTCAGAGCGAGTCGAGCTCCCTGCTCAGCCAGCTCGTCGGGCTCGAGGGTTCATGGAGCGGGGTCGCGGCGACCGCGTTCCAGAGCATCGTCGCAGACTGGCGTTCGACGCAGCAGCGCCTCGACTCCAGCCTCGGCAACATCGGGCACGCCCTGTCGACGGCCGGCCAGCAGTACGCGGAGGCGGAGTCCGCCAACCTGAGGCTCTTCGCGCAGTAACGCTAATGGGGGCCGGCGAGGCCGACGAGCGTGCCCTCGGGGTCGGTGAAGTGAGCGACCACGAGCTGGCCGTTCGGGTTGCGCGCCGGCCCCATCACGCGCTTGCCGCCGAGTGCCTCGGCTTTCTGCAACGCCGCCTCGACGTTCGGCACCCCTACGTAGAAGACCGCGTGCGGTGCGAACTGCGCGCCGCCGCCCACGCCGCCCGGGATCTGCCCGACGGCATCCGACGGCATCGGTTCGACGAAGCCGTAGTTACCCTCGTCTGACACCTCGGGCGCAACCGGCGAGTCTGTATCGAACTGCCAATTGAAGAGGCTGCCGTAATACTCGCGAAGCCCCGCGGCATCCGAACCAATGATTTCAAAATGTACGACCGGTTGTCCCATGCGGCAATTGTCCTCCACGGCGTCCCGTCAGACGGCAATCCTCCTCCGCCAGTCCACCCCCAGAGGTGAATGTCAGTTCGCGCTCACATTCCCAGCACAACGCAGAAGGCGGCCCCTCGTAACGAGGAGCCGCCTTTCGACGTACTTGCTTGAGAAGCGAAGGCTGCGGACTAGAAGTCCATGCCGCCGTTCGGGTCACCCTGGGGCGCCGGGGTCTTCTCGGGCTTGTCAGCGACAACTGCCTCGGTGGTCAGGAACAGACCAGCGATGGATGCCGCGTTCAGCAGCGCTGAGCGAGTCACCTTCACCGGGTCGTTGATACCCGCAGCGAGCATGTCGACGTATTCGCCGGTTGCCGCGTTGAGGCCCTGGCCGGAAGGCAGGTTGCGCACCTTGTCGACCACGACGCCAGGCTCGAGGCCGGCGTTGAGAGCGATCTGCTTGAGCGGAGCGTCGATGGCAACGCGCACGATGTTCGCGCCCGTAGCCTCGTCACCGACGAGAGCCTTGAGGGCCTTGCCGTCGAACGCGGCCTTGCCAGCCTGGATGAGAGCGACGCCACCACCGGCGACGATGCCCTCCTCGACGGCTGCCTTGGCGTTACGCACTGCATCCTCGATGCGGTGCTTACGCTCCTTCAGCTCAACCTCGGTAGCTGCACCGGCCTTGATGACTGCAACGCCACCGGCCAGCTTGGCCAGGCGCTCCTGCAGCTTCTCGCGGTCGTAGTCGCTGTCGGTGTTCTCGATCTCGGCGCGGATCTGCTTCACGCGACCGGCGATGGCGTCGGCGTCGCCGGTGCCCTCGATGATCGTGGTCTCGTCCTTCGTGACGACAACCTTGCGGGCGCGGCCCAGCAGGTCGAGCGTCGCGTTCTCGAGCTTCAGGCCGACCTCCTCGGAGATCACCTGGCCGCCCGTGAGAATTGCGATGTCCTGCAGCTGCGCCTTGCGACGGTCGCCGAAGCCGGGGGCCTTGACGGCAACCGACTTGAAGATGCCGCGGAGCTTGTTGACGATGAGGGTCGCGAGAGCCTCGCCATCGACATCCTCAGCAATGATGAGCAGCTGCTTGCCGTCCTGGATGACCTTGTCGACGATCGGCAGCAGATCCTTGATGTTCGAGATCTTGCTGTTGGCGATGAGGATGTATGGGTCCTCGAAGACCGCCTCCTGGCGCTCCTGGTCGGTGACGAAGTACGCGGACAGGAAGCCCTTGTCGAAGCGCATGCCCTCGGTGAGCTCAAGCTCGGTGCCGAAAGTGTTCGACTCCTCGACGGTGACAACACCCTCCTTGCCGACCTTGTCAATCGCCTCGGCGATGAGCGCGCCGATCTCGGGGTCGCCGGCAGAGATGGATGCGGTTGCCGCGATCTCTTCCTTTGTCTCGATCTCCTTTGCACCGGTGACGAGAGCCTCGATGACGGCCGTGACGGCCTTCTCGATGCCGCGCTTCAGGCTGATCGGGTCAGCGCCGGCTGCGACGTTGCGCAGGCCCTCGCGAACCAGGGCCTGGGCCAGGACGACCGAAGTGGTCGTACCGTCGCCAGCGACGTCATCCGTCTTCTTGGCGACCTCTTTGACCAGCTCTGCGCCGATCTTCTCGTAAGGATCGTCGAGCTCGATCTCCTTAGCGATCGAGACACCGTCGTTCGTGATGGTGGGCGCTCCCCACTTCTTCTCGAGCACGACGTTGCGGCCGCGCGGGCCAAGCGTCACCTTGACGGCGTCGGCGAGAATGTTGAGGCCACGCTCGAGGCCGCGACGGGCCTCTTCGTTGAAAGCAATGATCTTTGCCATGTGTGTTT
>DASYEE010000012.1:0-83855 GCA_036499165.1 Galbitalea sp.
CGTAAATGGGGCTCACGAATCCGACTCGGTGTTATCGATGTTGGCGATCTCCGCGACGATTTCCGATCTACGCACATGGTGCAGAGGCACAGACATCGACTCCGCGATCTCATCGTCGACAACGTTCGCCACTTCCCACTCGATACGAGGCGCCTCACACTGAGGCCATGTCTCTCCAGGACAACGAAGTCATCTTCATCCCGATCAGCGACGCGCTCTACTCGAAGCTGCTCTCGTATGCCGACGCCGTCGACCAGGCCCCCGAGCAGGTCGTCGAGGCCGCGCTTGCGGGCGAGCTCACGATGCCGACCCGGCTCGAGCGGTTCCGCGCGAACATCCTGGCGCGCACCCCGAGGGCCACGCCGGTCGAAGGCGTCATCGTGCAGGAACACGGCACGGTGACCAAGGTGTTCTGCTCGTGCTGCTGTGGCCAATGCATGCAGACATTCCACTGGAGGGGATCGATGCGATGCGGATGCCCGACGGCACGCGGCGGGATCGCCGCCCCCATTGCCAGTGGCAACTCTTGACACCACGTGCACGTCTGTGCATGGTGAGAACAGGACCAAAGGCCATGATGACCACCGGGAAGGATGCGGATCTGAAGTCTCGAGCGGCGGCGGTGACGTCCCCGAACGCACCGCAGTCGCTGTCGGCGCGCACGGCCGCACGCTGCCTCCTGGGCGTGGTCTCACTGATCGCGCGCACCTGGGACAACGACGTCATGCGGCGGACCTGCGCTGAGCTCGTGCGCTACGACGAAGCCTGGGCCTCTAGCTTCGGACGTCTGCCCAGCGTCAACGGCCACGTGACCGAGCCGATGCGGATGCTGTCGACCGTGGCACGCGGGTTCCTGCCGCTCGCCGGCGTGGACAACTTGCGCGCCGCACTGTCGTTCTGGGCGACCGAAGAGGACCCACGCATCTGGCAGTCGGTCACGGACGCGTGATGCCTCGCTGGACCGACATGCTCGCTCGGATCTGGCAGGACGGCGAGTGGTGGCTGGCGGAGTGGTCCAAGGCTGCCGTTATGACGCAGGGCAAGACGCGCGACGATGCGAAGTCGATGCTCGCCGACGCCATCGAGTCGCTGGTCAACGAGGAAGGCTTCAAGGTCACTATCGACGAAATAGCTGGCGGCAGCACGAGTGTGCTGATTCGCGCGAGCGATCAGGACCGGCTCAAGCGGCTCGTTCAGGATCGCGCGTAGACGATCCGGAACCGCGCCCAATGGTTGCCGCGCTGCCGAGCGCCGCGGCCGAGGACCTTCATACAGAAATAGAAGTCCTCGTCGCGCTCGGCCTTGGTCATCCGTTCCAGTATCGCCGACACGATGTCTGACATGGGGCATCGTCGGGGTAGCTACTTGTCGCTATCTTTGCGTTCGCGCTCGAGGCGCTCGAGATGCCGACGGTAGCCCTCGTCGATGTCGGCTTGTAGTTGCTCGCACTCTCGACGGAAATCGTCTTCGATCTTTGCGTTCACGGCGGCGGCAAGCTCGGCGAGCTCGTATGCCGAGAAGCATCCATCCACGCAGAGTTTGCCGACGTAACTATCCGCACGCAGCGGATAGTGCACGTGGACGTTGAGCGGACGTCCACAACGGGTGGTGCGGATGCCGATGGCTCGGCGATGCCAGACGTGGTCGAGACGGCACTGCCACATGGGATGTTGTGCCCTCCCATTGTAGTCGCGTCTCTGATACCAACACCGCCCGATGAAGGTGGCAGATCTACTGGACGTGGACGCGCTCGACCGGCTTGCGTTCGAGGTACGTGTCGCGAGCTCGCGTTCGATCCAAAGGCTGACAGCGCCATCTTGCGATGACGCTGCCGGAACTCGTCCCCTTCCTACCGTCGGTAGGCGAGTTGATTCAGGATCGCCGCGCCCAGATCAGGTGTGAAACTGAACGTAGATCTCGAGCGCGGGGGTGGCGGTCGCGACCGTCGTGTTGGTCAGCGTCGCAGTCCAATCGTCAGGACCGGTACCGGTCTTCACGATCTCGACCGGCACCGATGTGACGACCGATCCGGCGGGCCGCGTGGACACCTCGAGCGCTGCGGCGAAGGACACGTTGTGTCCATCGTACTCGTAGGGCTCCGGTTTGAAGGCGCCGGGCAGCTTCACGTTGCCGGAGCCGCCCTTGAGGCTGATGGTCCCGACCGCAGCACCCGCGAGCGAAAGGCCCGTGATGCGGACGATCTGATCCGAGACTTGTTCGAAGACTGCTACGCCGGTAAATGCCATGACTATTCCTCGCGTTGCGGTGCCCGGATGTCAAGACAGTACCACCGAATGATACCCAGCGCGCAAGGAGGGATCTACGCAGCTTGCGGAGCCGGTGCGGACGGCGACCACAGACCGCCATCGCCCTTGGCGTAGCCTTCCGGGACGCGGCCGACGTATGCGACGAGCTCGTCCGGGATCGGCATACGCTTACGCTCGAGATCCCGCATCTTCGCGTCGGATGCCTTCCAGTCGGACTCGGCTTGCGCGTGTGCGCGCTTGATGTCCTCGCTGGTGGCGCTGCCGCCGACCTCTCCCAGGAGGCCAGCGATGTCGTCGTCGTCGAGGTACTCGTTGTCACCGTCTGGGATGTCGATATCGACAGCATCCGGCGGTGGGAGCGGCGCCGGCCGCTGAGCGCTCGCGCGGGCTTGCGCCGCCGCGGCTATCGGAGCTGCGGCGCGGAGGGCGGCTTGCTTGGCGAGCTCGAGCGTGGTCTCGCCAACCTTGAGGTCGGCAATGCCGCCCGTGCCTCCTCCTCCGCCTCCATACATCGGCTTGGTCGGCGCTGACGTCCGTGGGCTCTCCGATCGGTGAGTGCCGTCGCCGAACTCTCCGAGGAACGTCGCGGCCATCCCTTCCTGGGGCTCGAGCCGCGCCGAGCGGGACCTTCGAGATCCGGTGACCTCCTCCTTGAGTTTCGTCGCGTCGGTGTAAGAGAGGTTGTGGCCCCAGACCTTACCGCCATCCTTGAGGGAGTCGCGGACGGTGAACAGACCGTCGGTCTTCGGTGGAAGGTACGTCTTCTTGGCTCGATGGGTCGGCATGCCCGAAGCCTATCAGAGCGAGATCGGCGCGCGGCGGTGAAGGATCGCCTTCCAGATCAGCGCGAAGAGCGGGATCGACACCGTCGCCGCGAGTTGCATCCACCGCTGGGTCTGATCGCGACGGACCCAGCTTTCCATCCACAGCGACTGGTTCTGGATCGCGCCCAGCATCGCCGCGTTCCACGTCCCCTGATCCATGTTCGGATCCGGCACGGGTCCTACGAACGGCGGCGGGAACGGCGGGTCGATCGAATCGAGCAGGCCGCCCAGCGCTCGTGACGCGACGCGCGACGCGGACTGCCTCGACTGGATGCCGGCGAGCGCGCGCGTCGCTACACGCGAGCCGTACGCCCTCGACTGAATCCCTGACATCGGCTTGCGGGTGTACGACATGGGGCTCCTAACTGATGATGCCGAAGTCCTTCGCCAAGTCCATCAGGAACGCGAGCGAGAGCCCGTCGGTCTTCCACTGTTGGAGCACGAGCGGCACCCACTTCGAGTCGAGCTGGGACAGGAAGTTCTTCAGGTCGTCGACGGATGCGTTCGCGGCGAAGCTATCCCACCACGCCTTCGCCTTGTCGGTCACGGACGTCGCGCTCGCGGTCTCCGCCATGGCGTTGATCCTGTCCTGCAGTGCCGCCGCGCTCTGCTGCGCGGCGTACGCTACCTGTTGCGAGGCCACGAGTTTCTGGTGCTGATCGTAGGCGACGTAACCGAGCGCGCCAGCGGCCAGCGCCAACGTCCATGGCGACCAGACGAGGCTCACGATCAACTCGCGAGGTTGCCGTTGAAGATGCCGCCTGCGCCGCCGCTGCCCTGGTCCTGCATGTCGAGCTCGGCGAGGAGGTCGTCATCCGTGCTCGAACCGGTCGCGGCGGTCGGCGCCGCGGCGGGCGGCTGCTGCTGCCGTTGGTGGTGCTGGCGCTGCGCCTGGTCTCCGCGCGAGAAGATCCCGGCGTCGTACTCATCGTTGAACGTGTAGTCGCTCGGGTCGTCATTGCTCGCGGTGAACCCGTTCGCGGTGAGCATCTGCGTCGTGGTGTCACCCGACGTCGACGACGTCACGCCACTGGCAACATCATCGAGCTCGGGGGTCGCGTCGCTCACCATCCACCCCAGGCGTGGGATGTAGAGTTGGATGAGCGACTGCGCGGCGGCGATGCCGGAGCCGACGACGATCGGCGTGTGGTACTTCTCGAGCATCTTCACGCGGTGCGCGAGGAACCAGGCCGAGAAGAACGACGCGAGCGATGCGACAGCGCCGGCGTGCTTTCCCCAGGACGGTTTCCACTTCTCGACCTGGACGGCGGCGATCCGGGTCAGGAAGCGGGTGGCCGCAAAGCCCGCGAAGCCGGGCGCGATGAATTCGACGAGGTCGGCCAGGAGCGGCGGGTTACTCCGGCGCGGTGCCGGGTTGTCCGTATACCGCCGCTTACCAAATCGTTTCTTCAAACGTCCGCGCGCCATGCTGGTTCTCCGCGGGCGCGGACCGGAGAAGACGCGCCGTTGCACAGCAGCGTAACCCTGCGACCGGACGGGGTCAACGGGGCAGGGATCGGCTAATAGGTCGCCTTCTTTACCATATGGAACACCGTCGTATGAGGGATGCCGTGCTTCGCTGCGATATCCCGATATTCGAGACCAGCGATCCGATCCGCCCGAACCGCCGCGACCAGCATGTTGTCGTATCGACGCAGGGCGCGTGATGATCTGATGGCATGGGCCCTGCGGTCATCAGGATCTCTATCCATCTGATTGGCGGAGGGCGTGCCAATTCCGAGGTTATCGACGGAGTTGTCGAGATGGTCTTCGTTCAAATGCCGGACAACGATTCCAGGGTCGAATATCCGGTCTCCGAATTTTTGGAATGCTGCCAACCGATGGACCGGCACGTTCTTCACTTTACCGTCAACCTTCATCGAGATCGCTCGGTAGCCATCACTGGTACGTCGAAAGGCTATACTTCCTCGCGGACCGGCTACCGAGCCGTCCGGTTTGACCACGTAACCGCGACGCGCGGCCTCGCGTAAGCATTCCTTGCTAGTCATCCTTCGCCGCCGATGTCCACCCACTCGGTGGTCTCGCGGTCCCGGCGTCGCTGCCGCGCGTGCATGCGGTCCCACGCGCGACGGAAGTCCCACACGAGATGGAACACGGCGTTCAATGTGCTGTAGCCGTCGCGATACTCCGGATAGCACTTCCACATCAGGGTCGTCGCCAGCCCGTCCTGAAGTGACGTGCGAAGGCGGTACTCCATCACGTGACAATCTCGTCGTCCGCTTCCGCAATGAGAGCCTGCGCCGTATTCCGCGCGATCTCATCCTGGATGTTCTTCGGGATGTCGATGTGATGGGAGTGCAACACTTGAGCAACGGTCTCCTTGATCGTCGGTACGAGCTTCTCGAAGTCGATGGCGTAGTGGACGGGATTCTTGCGAGCTCGGCGACGCGGCATGGTTCACTGGCCTTTCTTGTACTTCCGGGTCGGCACGACGATGACGGGTTTCTTGCGTGCGACCATCCTGGTCACCATATCCGCGCTCCCGCCGCTCTCGCCATCCCAGAACACGAGTGCGCCATCAGCGTACTCGGCCATCGCGCGGTTCCGCCACTTCGGCGCGAGGTACGGGTTCTTTTTGCGGTCGGCCTCGGACACCGGGAATTTCTTGACGGGGTATTCATAGTGGACGGCGTAGTTCTCGCCTGCCTGGTCGGCGCCGGCCGCGCACCCGCTCACGATCTCGTCCACCTTGCCGCTCTCGCCCGCGAAGGCCGTGACCGCCGTGTGTATCTGCTCGAGCGTCGGCCGCACCGTGCGACTGCCGGCAATGATGAGCTTCACAGTTCACCCGTGGCGCTGGGCGTGCTCTTCGGCCTCGGTGCGGAAGCCTTCGCGATAGCACCGGATGCAGAGGAACCACCGCGGTTCGCCCTCCAGCTCGACGAGCACGATGAACGATTTCGAGCACCGGTCGCACTTCCGATCGTCCGCCATGAAGACACGGTAAGGCGATGGTCTGTCATCGACTGCGCTTCACGGGGATCTGCTGCGCGGTGATCGGAACCGCTCCCCACCCACCGCATTGCGGGCACGGACGCTGACGGCCATGATCCCGACCACTGCAGTGCTGGCACGGGACCATCAGCACGGGTTGCGCGTTCACGAGTCCACGATCGGTTTCCGCTGGACCGACAGCCTTAGCGTAGTGAGGTCATATCCGCTCCGCTCGAGTTCCTTCACGAATGTCGTATCGCCGTAGACGATCGGCATGCGCTCGAACACGTCAGCGGTCATGCCGCCGGTCTGCTTCTCGCCGTCGTAGATCAGGGCGCGCTCGCGCTTACTCCAGTAGACCTTGAGCGCCGTCGCGCGACCCTTGCTGTCGAGTTTGACGCGGCTCATCGCTCGGGGATTCCCGGCGGCGTCGGCGGGGGCTCCGGCGGCAGCGATGCCAACGCGGACTGCAACTCGGAGATGATGTGGGCGGTCTGCTGTGGTGTGAGCAAGAGATCGGACGACCACACCTGGCCGCCTTTCGGGGACGACACCAGTCTCAGGGTGACGAGACGGCGTGTTCGGTTGGTGCCGATCTGCACATCAGCCTTGCCCTCCGTGGTGATCAACGGCATGTCAGTCCACCCTTGGGAATTCGGCGTGCTGGATCCCATCGAGGTACGGAAGCTCGATGACGATGCCGTGCTTCCACGTCGCACCGGTGCCGATGTTGATCGGAATCGGCCTCGCGGCACCAGCACTCATACTGTGAATAGCCGGGATCGCCTGCTTCAGGAAGTATGCGGTGCCAGCACTCCGACATTGATCGCGCAGCGAGCGAAGCCATTCGACGTCGCACTCTCGAGCCCCAGGTCCACTCTCGCAGCCGGCGATCACCTGATTGATCTTGGGGCCACGTCCGGCAAGAGGACGCGTGACGCCATGATCGCCCGTCAGCGCGTCGAGCTCGAACATGCGCTCGTGCTGGACGTGACGCAGGTCAACCGGGCCGAGTAACGGCTCGCAACTCAGGAAGCGGACGACGCTGGGCGTTGCGAGTAGATGGGGAATGCGTTTGTCAGCAGCGTCTTGGTCCTCGACCGAGACGCCGTGCCAGATCCACGGCGCCGGCCATGTTTCGACGCTGTACCAGTCGCGCCTCGCCGGACGGTTCCATTGCTTCGGGCCCGGCAGCGATTGGCCATTCGGCAGTTGTGTCCGCGCCATGGCGCCGATGCAATCGTCGGCGCTCCACCGCCCGAAGAATGAGGCCATTCGCTCCGGGCGCTTGGTTAAGACCTGGTAGGTATGCTGTGCGGCGACGAGCATCACGCCGTAGACCGCCGCGATCTGCTCGTCAGAAAAGCCCTCGTAGAACAGGTCCGACATCGAGTCGACGAAGATCCGTCGCGGGCGCTTCCAGCGAAGGGGATCCGCAAGATGTTCGGTGACGAACTTGGTCTCGCCCGACCACCGTGGTTCGTGAACGGTTCGGAAGTCGCCGGTTGGCTCTCCGTTCACGATCTTGAACTGTCGCTTGGGCCTCAGCTTGACCAGGCCCTCGTACGCGCCGCCCGGGCCCGAGAAGCGGTTCGCCTGACGCTCGGCGTAGCAATTCTGGCAACCGGCCGAGACGCGACGGCATCCGCGCGTAACGTTCCAGGTCGCATCGGTCCACGAGATCGATGTCGTCTCACCCACGGCTCACCTCCATCGGCACGGTTCGAGCAGTACCCGCGTCATGTTGACCGTCATTCTCGTCATCGCGCTCCTGGCTATCGTCAGCGCGGTCGTGGCCGCTTGGGGGCGGGCGCCGCTGTGGGTCGCGGTCGTGCTGCTGTGCGTGATCGAGCTCTTGCGTGCGCTGCCGCTCGGTAAGTAGCGGCGTCCGAGCGCGAGCGCTACGCATCGAAGCCCATCTTCCGGTAGAGCGCCACGCCCTTGGCGGTGAGGTGCCAGCACACCCTGTCCCCCACCGGCATCGAGCCTACGATCTCGACCGCGCGCAACTGGGATAGCAGCGCGTTGGCGCGGAATTGGTTCATCGTCATCTTCTCCGCGACGTTCTCCGAGTAGAGCCCACCGCTCGCCTCACCCAGAAGGATGATCGCGCGACGCATGACACCGGTCATGGATGCTGCTCCTGTGGTGGCGGCGCACCATCGTGCTCCTGATCGTCCATGTACCAGTCCATTCGCCTGTCGATCAGGAATTGCTTCGCCGCGGGCGACAGTCCATCCATGCACGGACCACCAGCCGTCATGTCCGGGAAAAAGTTGTCCTCGAGATCGGACCACAGTTGTCCGTAGAGCCAGCCGTCCTGACACGCAAAATGCGTCCGAATCTCCGCACACAGAAGACAGGTCTTGTATCGATCAGGTCGCCCGTCCCAGATCCCGGATTCCTTCAGGTAGCGTGCACCCTTCGGGATAACGCCACGGCACTCGTAGCACTTGTGCTCCTTGCGCGCGGTGACAGTCTCTTCCGTGAACGCGACAGGGCCGTCGTGGTCGCCACCCGACAGCGGACAGCACCTCGCCTCGCTCGTCTCGCTCATCGTCCCCACCTCGTCCACTGCGACAGGTGGGCGAAGTACTTCTCGAATCGACCCGCTCTCGCGCCGTAGTACATCAGCACCGACTCGTGCCGCGCGTTTGCGGTCTTCCGCTTCTTCAGCGACCCGGCGCACGGCAAGAGGAACGAGATCCGCCGCGTGAATAGGAGCCGCACGTTGTACTTGCGAAAGGTCACCGCTCGCTTCCACCACTCCGTGGAGGTCGACACCGTCACCAGACGGATGAGCTCGTGGATATTTCCGGACATCATCTCGTGAAGGCCCTTATCGGTACACACCGTCAGTCTCGAGTACGGCGGGTTCTCGAAGGCATCGCCGTCGCCGTTCTCGTAGCCGCCCCAGGGCAGATGAAGACCTCCCGCGAACAGCGCGCGCCGAGCCTTGATCAACGAGAACGGATTCGAGAACGGGTCCATCGACACCGGCCCGTTCGCGAACTGCTCGAGCGGGTCCGCGATCTCTGGCGGCGAGCAGTAGGAATCGGAGTCGCTCACTTCAGCTCCGAGACCGCCGTACCATCCACCGTGACCGGGATGTTCTCTCCGCTTCCAGGATGCGTCCGGGTACGCGGGTTGCCACTGGCAACGGTACCATCGTAGAAGCCGGGAAGGAACTGGACGCCAACCGTCCTAACGATAGCCGGCCGCCAGACGTGGCCGCAGTGCTGGCATGCATGCGTGTGATGCGGCGAGTCCGCGAGCGCCTTGTCGATGTGACGCTCGAGGCACTGCGGGCACCACAGGAGCATCGGGATCGGCCCGTCGGCGACGCGATTCAACTCCATCTGGAGCTCGACGTTGCGTCGCTTGAGCGCCTCGACTTGGCGCTCGTAGGGCTGCAGTTTTGCCTGCAGCGTGTGGACCTCGTTGGAAAGATCGCGCGCCCTCTGATGGGCGTCCGCCAACTGCGTACGAACACTCTTCGCCAATGTACACCTCGGAATTCGGAGTCACCCGGTTAACATGGTCAGTCGGTCTCTAGCAAGCTGAAGCGGATGGCGGTGGGATCTTCCTCCTTCCGCTCCGGAGTCGTGGCGGCGAGATCGGCCATGGCCTGCTCGAGTCCGCGCTGCTGGGCGGTGGCGAGCTCGGCGCGGATGCGCGCAAGCGTGGCGCGTGCCTCCACGAGCTCGTTGGCGAGGCGGGTCTTCTCGTCCTCGGCCTTGCGGCAATCACGCTGCCATTCGTCCCGATCGGTCTTGAGCCGCTTGTGCGTCTGCTTCATTTCTCGCAGGCTGGACTGACTCTCGCCGAAGTCGCGCAGCGCGTCCTCGGCCCGGCGCTGGTGATAGGCCGCGTTGGCGTCGAGTTGGCTCACGCGCGTGCGAAGCTCGTTGATGGTCTGTTCCTGTTGGGTGGCGAGCGAGTTGGCGATCCCGCGCACGCAGCGGCGATGGAAGCACTCCGTGCCCTCGAGTAGAAACTTCTGCTCGCGCGTGATCGGCTGCATGCATGCGGCGCACGTCGCGCTCATCCGGGAAGTCTAGTGCCTTGCTTGGCAGCCGACGGTACGTTCGTTCTTGAGGATGGGGATCTGGCCACCCGTGCAGACGATCATCCCCTCTTCGACGGGATCGTCCTCGCCTGGTAGCGGTGGCTGGACGTAGTAGTGCGGTCCGGTCTCCTCTTCGTGGCGGAGCGCGGGGGTTGGCAGGCACTGGTAGACGCCGACGTGCTCGGCCACCGGATGCACGCCATTGACGTACGACGCCGTCGGGCAGTGCTGATCATGTTGGGGATGCCGCCACGCGACCATGAACGCGAGGATGGCGATGGCGCCGTAGCGACAGAACTCGTAGAGGTCGAACATCAGGGCTCCTCCCATTCGATGCGATCACCCACGTCCGCGAGTACGCCCGCGATGGCCGAGCTCGCGTGGATGGCGAGTTGGTGTCGCTGCGCTCGAGGCAGGGATGGTGTGACAGCGCCGGGCGACGCCTGCGCCTCCGTGCGCTCCTGTTTCGTGATCCGGTCGTAGGCGAAGACGAACCGGTCACGGATCGCATCCGGACGCATGCTGGCGCAGATCTCGCGCCAGCCGATGCCCTTCACGATGATCTTCGTGATCGGATCGTCGAAGTTGAAGTCCTCGCCAGGGGTGCGGTGGCTGCCGTACTTGACCTGGGCATGGTGGACCGCCGCCCACGCTTCCATGCCGGTAATGACCTGGCCGTGCACGACGATGCCGACCGCGTCACGGATCGCCGCGATGGTGGGGATCCACTCATGGGTGTGCGCGAGCCGGATGACGGCCGCTTTGGTGAGCGCGAAGTCCAGGTCTCCTAGGCCAGCGGCGTAGGCGAGCGCCATGCCGCGGAGGTCGTCTTTCGACATGCGCGCGCGCTGGGTGGCCCACGTGTGGATCAGGAGCTTGAAGATCTGCTCGGTCTCGGGAGCCGTCATGACGTATCACCTCGGTGCAATTCGAGTTGTTCCTGCCGTGCGAGGTCCGCGAAGACCTCACCGACGACTTCGTTGGCGCTCTGTTGCCGGTCGCGGACGCGCTTGCCGTTTTGCACCGCATCCGCGAGCGTCAACGCCAGCTTGAACGCCCACGACTTCGGTTCGAACATGCACCCCGCGAACCACTGCATCGAGCCGCTGGCGCGGGCCTCAGCCTCGCAGATCGCGAGGACATGGTCCGCGTCATCACGGGCATGGTCTCCGCTCTCGCGTAGGCGCTCGGCGAGCGCTCGACGTCCGGGCAGTTGGTCGTGCAGAACGCGCGGTGGATCGAGCCCCAACTCCATGGCGAGCGCGTTACGGCGGCCGTTGAGGCTGTCCCAGATCTCGTCGCCCATCTTGCGGCGGATCGCGAACTCGGACTCCGCCATGGGGATCACGGTGGCTACGCGTACGGGTGTCGGCGGTGGTCCCGGCGGCGGCGTGTGCTCTGGGATCTGGTCCGGCACTTGCTCTCCGGACTCCGGAGAGAGAGAAGACCCTGATCCCAGATCCGGAGAAGAGTCCCTCTCCCTCTCCCCAGGGTGGTCGACACCGTGTCGGACCAACAGTTCAGTGGTGTTTGGTGAGGCAGCCGACAAGATCGGTTGAACTGGAGTCGGAACCGGAGAGGCTGCAAAAAGGGAGGGCTGGACAGGGGTCGAAGTGTCCTCGTCGAGCAGACGCTTGACGCCCTGGCGACGTTTGGTCGGCATGGGGATCTGGCCGAAGGTCGCCTCCCATGTCTCGCGGATGTCGGCGGAGATCTCGTTCTTCCTGCCGGCGCGGAGCGTGCTGTCGCGGGTCGCGGTCTCGATCAGCCACCACACGAGCTTCAGGTGCGCATCACGTACGGGACACGCGGGTACATCCAGGAAGCGCCGCCACCAGGCGATGAGGGTGGAACCGTTCATCGGCCACTCCCACGCATCGGGGAGTTCGGTCAAGCGGAGGACGCCGTGGGTGGCGTCGTACTCGATGAGGTCGTGTTCGAGGAGTTGATCGAGACAGCGGACGGTCTGATGCCGATCGAAGTTGGCGAGGTCGGACATCGCACCGATGCCGCCGCGCCAGAGCCCGGGGATGACGCGGGACGAGTCGGTGAAGAGCGCGAGCCAGAGCCAGCGGGTTTCACAGGAGAGGTCGCGTAGGCGCAGCCACCGCGTGACATCGCCGACCCTGGTGTAACCGGCCATCTCCGGGTCATTCCCAGAAGGATGGTTCGGCGTGGTGGGCACTGACTTCGGCGAACTGACCTCGGTCATCCTTCCAGTATTCGCCACTCGCCATCGCCTCGGCCACATCCATCAGTTCGCCGATCAGGAACCAGGACAGAAGAGGCCATCGGTACATCGTCATTCCCATGTAGTGCAGGAGATGCGGATCGCGCAAGAAACTCCCGCGCGTTTACGCACATTGGAGCGATCTCTCACCATTACGGTGACTCCGTAGCGTCCTCTAAGATTATGGACACTAGGAATAGGGTGGAGATCTCACTGGCCAGTGACCGCTTCACGATGGAATGCGTCCGGATTGTGCTTGCGCGCGCGTTCCGAACGGGGATCCGCATCTCGAGCATCAGGGGTGCGTGTTACCTCTGATCGTATGAGCGTCGTCAACATTCCAGTGTGGCTGAAGCTCTCCGTTTATCTGCACGTCGAGAAATACGACCGCGACGGCGGCCACGACGACCCCAGGATCCGTATCGAGTTCCGGGACGTCCCCGAGCCGTTGATGCACGAGGCGATGTTCGCGCAGATGCCGTGTGTCGCGTGCGGACGCCCCATCAACCCGCTTCGTCGACGTGAAGGCGACATCAATCGCCTGTACTACGCATGCTGCTGTCCGGTGACCGTACGGGTGAAGTGCTCACGCGGAGCTGCGGCGGCAGCCGAGTACGACACGTTCAAGGAGCGCTGGGCAGTGATACTGAAGGACCCGAAGCAGTTGACGCTGTTCTGAGGCAGAGCCGACAGAGCGACCACGGCAGGTTGTGGAGGCATTTCGGTTCATGCGTGTGCCGCTTGCGGTTGTGGCCGGGTTTCCCACACAGGCTGCATCTCGACAGGCCGATGCGACCATCGGAGTCGTCGGGCGGGCGCGTGATCCGGATCTTCGGTCGCGGTTGCTGCGCTGCCTCCTGGTGGATCGCCGACCGATCGTACTCGACTGGCGGCGCCATCGGCGCGCGCTCGCGGATGACGTCCACGATCTCCTCGGGCTCGGCGCGCGCTCTTGGGGTGCCCCGGATCACGCCAGGTCCCTTTCCCAAGCGGACGCCCTTGATGCGGGCGTCGATTTCGGCCTGCGCCGCGCGCGTACGTGCGATGGCTTCTCGCCAGCGCTGTCTCGAGTCGTCGAGTTTGTCCTTGCGGCGGGCCTTGAGCTCGGGCGGTGCTGGCCGCTCGCCTGTGGGAGCGATCTGCGGGTAGGCACGTGCCGCCGTGCGCTTCGACTTTGCTTTCTTGCCAGTGACCACGTGACTACTACGCTGGCGCGTTCAGTTTTTCGCCACGCCATGCGTGTAGTGATACGCGTCGCCGCTCGCCTTGGCGATCCAGCCGTCCGCCTCGAGTCGCTGCAGGGCGTCGTTCAGGTCGTGTAGCGACGTATCCGGAAGCGTGATCCGATGCCTTGGCGACGCGACCTTCATCGCGGTTGCGAGAATCTCCGCGGTCTTCACCGACTTCTTCGTGTCGAAGGCTCCGGGGGGATCCTTCCGGAGGTCGCGAAGCTCGCGTGCGCGGTGTCCGCTGTCGTGGAAGCACGGCTTTTTGGCCGTGATGGATCGGATCGACGTGAGCAAGATCAGGTCGAGCGCCGGGATTGCGGTCTCATCGCGCATCCCTCACGGCACCACGACTCCGGACGCGAAGTCAATACTGGCGCTTCGTCGCCGCCGTGGCCGGACGAGCGGCCTCCGGGGCTTCCCAGCCGTGATGCGTGCGCCGCGTCGGGCCGCGCACCGTCGCGGCCGATCCCGAGATCTGCTGCCGTCCCACCGATGGCGCAGCCATCACCTTCGTCGCGGCGTCATCGAGTACGACGACGTGTCCTGGATCGGTGATCACCCAGAGGTCAGCGCCGTCGCGCTGGACCATCCCCAGGTTGCCGCCATGGAGATCCCCGAAGAAGATGGACTGCTCTTCCCAGATCTGCACCATGCCCAGCGCGAGCGGCTTGATCGCGTCGAACCGAGCCATTTCGAGCGCGGCCTGTGCCCACTGCTCGGCGAGCTCGGCGGCGGCATCGAGTCGATGCTGCTGGAAAGCGACGTAGACCTGTTGCGCGAGTTTGTGCTGGCGGTTGATGGCGATCTCCGCATCCATGCCGACGACCTCGTCGACCTCGCCGACGTTCGTCGCAGACTCGCGCCACAGGAGATAGAGAGGTTGCCCCTTGCGCTTCGCCGACAGCGCGACGACCGTGAAGTACTCGACGACGATCGGGGCGACCAAGGTAGGCGCGAGGTTGATCGCGAACTGCGCTTCGCTCTCGTCATCGGTGACCTTCAGCACGACGTCATCGGAGAGCGTCGGCAGCACGCAGCCATGCGCCCCACAGCCATACTCGCGCATCGAGGCGACCATCGTGCGCTGCCCGACCCGCGTGGTGCCGGTCAGCTTTGGGAGCCACTCGGCCGGGATCTTCCGCTCGAGATCCTCGAAAGAGTCGGCGATGGCCGAGGTCACCCAAGCGGGGTTTGACACCAACGACATCATGGTTCGAGGCTATCATGGGCGCGTGGAGATGACGTCTGCGAACCTTGAGCGGTTCACCCAGTGGGTGATCGAACGTGGCCGGAGCGACGGCACGGCCGGACATTACCGTTCGAACATCGAGCTCTGCCGCGATGACGACCGCGGCGTGATCGCGCGGCTCCTCGACAAGTCGCTGTCGCCGAACACGCGACGACTCGCTCGAGCGAGCCTCGCATCATGGGCCGACTTCACCGAGGACCTCGAGCTCGCGAAGAAGTTGAAGGATCTGAAGCTGCCGCCGCCGAGGCGCGTGACGCCGAAGATCCCACTCGCGGAGGGCGACTGGACGCGCCTGGTTCGTCACGTGCGCGAGCGCGATGACGACGAGGCGTGTCGGCATGTCGTGCTGATCATGGCGGCTCGAGGGCTGCGGTGCGGCGACGTGCTGCGGATCGAGAAGCGCGATCTCCGCAACGCGCGCGAGAGCGGACGGCTGATCTTCGAAGCGAAGGGCTCGCGGCGTCTCGACTTCAACGCGAAGCCGATCCTCGAGTCCATCGATGCGCTGCTCGCGATGCGAGACGGGAAGTGGCGTCTGGTCGGCGAGCTCGTCAGCGCGAGCCCGTCATCCCGGGTGCGCGGCAACCGTGTGCGTCGCTACCTGAACCGGTGCGGAAAGCATCTATCGATGCCGAACGTGTACCCGCACCGGCTCCGACGGACCTACGCGACCATGTTTCTCAGCGAGCTTGCTGGCGACCCGGCCGCCGCTATCAAGCTGCAATCGCACATGGCCTGGGCGAATGTCACAACGGCGCTGGGCTACGTGGACGCCGTTAACCGCGACGAGCTCGATACCGTGGGCGAGAAGATGATCGAGCGTCTGCGTCGGTAGGGATCGGCACGCTATCTGTGGATGTTCACAGCTGTCGCACGCTAGGGGTAGACTTCTACCCATGCCTGACGAAGTGCGCCGATTCGAGGAAGTAGCGACCATCACAGATGTCAGCGGCATCACGTGCCGCATCTCGAGGCGCCTCAAAAACAACGAACTCACGTTCTGCTTTGTGAAGGTGTTCAAGCGGGACCGCGAAGTCGAATCGACCGCGTTCATGCCGATGTCGCTCTGGGGCGACTTCCGCGAGATGGTCGACAAGGTCGAGAAGAAACTCCTCGAGATCCAAGCCGACGACAAGGCCAAGGCGGAGGCAAAGATCAAGGGCCATGCGAAGGCCGATACGAAAGTGACGGTCGCACGATGACCGACGGCCTGATGATCGATGTGTACCCGCCCGACGGCTACTCCGGGCTCGCCACGTGGCAAAAGTTCTTCGCCGCCGGCCGCCCGTGGTGCGGCGTGTCGCTCAAGATCAGCGAGGGACTCTACTACGCGCCCGCGTGGTCGGTGGAGAACTGGCCGCTCGTCGCCCAGGCCGCCGGCGAGCGGTACGGCGTCGACGCGTTCCGCGGCGGCACGCACTACGGCATCTTGTCGCAGAACGCGGTGGCGCAAGCGGACCTGATGGTCGGACGTATCGAGAAGGCGGGCGGCTTTGGAGTCGGCGATCTCTGGCCCGAGCTCGACATGGAGCAAGCCGAGAACCCGACGCTGCCCGGTGC
This sequence comes from Galbitalea sp., assembly GCA_036499165.1. Lineage (GTDB taxonomy): Bacteria > Actinomycetota > Actinomycetes > Actinomycetales > Microbacteriaceae > Galbitalea. Next base: position 16,384 of record DASYEE010000012.1, read on the forward strand.
CGCGCGGATCGAGGACTGGGTCCACGCCTTCCAGGGCGAGATTTTCCGGCTCACCGGACGCGGCACGATGCTCTATGCGGGTAGCTACCTGCGCGACAACAAGGTCACGAGCACGATGGGATGCCGTGTGCTGTGGACGGCCTGCTACGAGGCCGACCTCCCGCCGTACATCTACAACTCCATCGGATGGACGTGGAGCGCGGACCCGCATGTCAAGCCACCCACGCTCTGGGGATGGCAAGGCGTCGGCGTCGAGGGCGGTGGGAAGATCGACGGCAAGTGGAACAAGCACGGCTATCCGCTGACCTCACCGATCGGCAACGCGGATATCAGCGCCATCGTGGTGGCAGACGGCGGCGACGCGGGCATCGCCTGGACCGCCGCGAACATTCGGCCATAGCGTGTCGTGTATCGCGCCGCGCTGCGGTGCGCCCCGCGAGCTCGGCGCGCTGTTCTGCACGCGCCACATGACCGCCCCGCCCGGTCAGCGCGGCGGGTGGCTATCTGCTCACCGTCGGCGGAAGAAGATGTCGAACCACGCGCTCGAGACCCTCGACGCGAACTGCGTCGCCAAGCGGCTCTGGGTCGGAGCTGCGCCGCCGACCGACCGCGATCTGCCGCAGTTCCAAGCACTCGTGCTCTGCGCCGTGGAGTACCAGCCGGAGTTCCCGTTCTACCGCGGCGCGATCCTGCGTTGCCGCCTGCGCGACAGTAACCTCTCACGATTCGAAGCTGACCATGCGTTGGTGGGCGGGCAGTGGGTCGCCACCGCGCTCTCGAACGGCAAGACCGTGCTGGTCACCTGTCAGGCCGGGATCAACCGCTCGGCACTCGTCGCCAGCGTTGCCTTGGGGATGCTGAACCGCCGCGCAACCCCCGAGCAGATCATGGATCGGATCCGCCGCACCCGGAATCCCGACTGTCTCTCCAACCCCGACTTCCAGCGCTTCCTGAAGCAATACCTGAAGCGCTGATCAGGTGAACGCGGCGTTGTACGCGGCCAGCAGGGCGTTGGTCTGCGCGAGCGTGATGAGGTTCGCGGTGTGGAGGCTATTGCCCACGTAGCACACTCGGTACACGTACTGCTGTGCGGTGGCAAACTGACCGAAGGATACGACCAGCGCGCTCGAGATCTGATCGGTGACGGCCGCGATCAGCGTGCACCAGTTGCTGATCGGGTGATTGTTGATGTTGGTCTCCGGGAACACATCCGGCGCCTTGATCAATTGCTGCCAGAAGAGATTGAGTTTCGTCGCAAGCGTCGCTCCGCCGCCTGCCCAGATCGGGTAGATGTTCGTGAAGCTCTTCTCGGCCGCCACGATAAGTGATGCTGCTGGTGGCATCTCGTTACTCCTGATCCGATACCGTGATGGTCAACGGAAAGTCTCCAGCCGTATAGGTGCCCCCGGTCAAGAGGCCGACGGAGCACACGATGGCGTCGAAGGCTCCGTTGGCGGCAAATGTGACCGGTACGAACACCTGCGCGTTAGCGGCGACCAGAGCGGATGCATGGATCACGGTCTCGACGGCCTTGCCCAAGGTGACCGCATAATAATTGACGCCCAGCACGCCAAAGGCCAGCGAGCCATTACCGACATTCGCGAATCGAATCGACGCGCTCTTGCGTCCGTAAAACGGGATGATCACGTACGACGTGCCCGCGGAGACGATGTCGATCGGGATCTGCTGATAGAAGAAGACCTTGTCGGTCCGCTGTGGCGTGATCGATGGTTCTTCGGTGAAGTACTGGATCACATCGAAGATGGGTTGCACCCGTTCGATGGAACCACCGGCACCGATCCCGGCGCTGGGCACGTATGCCGGGTCGAAGAGATCGTTGCTCCAGAAGAGCGTCTTCCCCGGACGCCCCGAGGGCGCGTACTGACCCGCGAGCGCCGGGATGAGTCCCGAGAAACCGCGTTGGGGAGAGAACGTCAGCAACTGCACGTTGTCGGGTGCCTGGGTATCAAAATAAGCGCAGCCATAATTGGCGATGTCCGAGTCCGGGCCGACGCAGATCGCGTACGAGCTCTGGGTGGATTCGAAGATGTCGCCGGGCGAGACGAGCTCGGAGTTCAGGCGAAAGAAGTTGAACCCTTCGATCAGCGCCAGATTGGAGTCGGGTTGCGGGTAGGTCACTTGCTCACCGGAGCCCCAGTGAGCAGTGCCGTGATAAGTCCGGTGATCTGCTCCGCCCACGCGATGGGCTCGATGGTCACGGACACCCGGTTCACGGTGGTGGATGCGATGTAGAGCACGGTACCCTTGCCGATGATGAACTCACGCGTCTGGCCGGTGGTCAACAGCTGACCCTGCCCCGAGAGCACCGGCGTGATGGTGGCTCGGGTCCCGACCGCCACCGGCCCTGCGCTTTCCAGTGTCAAGAGCACGCGCGCCCACAGCCGGTCGCCGTTGTAGAGCCGGTCGGTGATGTCGGCTTTCGTGAAGTACGTGAACGCGTCGGTGCGGAGATCGCCCTGCGTGGTCCGGGGCGCGTGCGCCTGGGCGACGTTGCGATCCATCTGCACCGGATCGATCTTGTTCGGTGGCGCCTTCAGGATCTGTGCTTGCCGCTGCGTCATCGGACTGACGTGCGGCGGTGGCATGCGGCGCAGTGATGGCGGTGGTGCTTTCATGAACGTCTCCCAAATAGAAAGTACGCCGCCCCCGCCACAAGTCCAAGCCCAAGCCAGATGTCCCAGCCGAGCGGTTGCGAGTAGTACGGCGCGACCTGGGGCGGCGCCGTCCATAGCTGATCGTACGGCGTGCCGTTCGAATCGACACCTGGCGGCGGTGGAGGAAACGTTGGTGGACCGAACAGGTTCGGGCCCACGAGGTCGGCGATCTGCATCTGCGTCAGGATGTCAACCACGCGTTGCTGCACCTTCGCGCCGGACTGGGAGCCGAGTGCCGGAGCTCCGTTCGCGGTGACGTAGCGTACGATGTCGCCGAATACGTCCCCAGGCGAGCTCGCCGCTGCCATCGACGCCAGTTGCTGGGAACCACCGCGGCCGATGGCAAACGAGAGCCGCGCGAGCATCCATGCGTCACGCGAATCACGCGCGATCAGCGATGGCAGGAACAGGTACCACGTCAAGTTCTCGAGCCCGTACTCGGCCAGGCCGATGCAGACGTTGCCCTCGGGATCGTTGCGAGCTTCGGGCGGAAGGCCAAACTCGGCGGGGACGTACTGCGCGACCTGGTAGAACCCAACCTCGCCCAGACTCGGATCGCCCGGGGCATTGAAGTTGCCGCCGCTCTCCCAAAGCATGATCGTCGCCGCGAATTCGCGCGACATCCCACCTCGGTACTGGTCGATCCAAGTCGCGTACGTGTTCAGGATCGCGGTGGCCTGATCCGCACGGGACTGGTTCGGTTCCGCCACCGAGCGATGCTACCAGTCAGCCCAGGAGCACGTCGACAGCCGCGTTGATTTTCGCCATCTTAGCGACAGATCCCCCGCGATCCGGGTGATGCCGCATCGCGAGCTCGCGGTGCCGCCGACGAATGCGCTGGGCGTCGAGCTCGTCGTTCGGCGCGAACCCCAGCACGACCCTCGCCTCCTTGCGCTTCTGCTCGAGGGGGTCGCGAGGCGGCGGCTTGGGCGGCGGGGGAGATTGCGAGCGGACGCCTTGGCGGAGATCATGGAGGATCTCGTCCGGCGACATGTTCTGCCATGGGGAGGCCGTGTGCGTCACGCGCGGCGGTCGTGTCGCGTCGGTCGGCGGATAAAAGCGGCCGTAGTTGCCGCCCATCACCCATCCGGTCGCCGCCCGGACCGCGTCGTCGAGGCTGATCCTCCCACCATTCAGGAACTCCGACGCCAGATCGCCCAGCGTCGGATCGGCCGCGTGTTCCGGCGCGAGTTGCTCGGCGAACGCGATGCGGTGCGCGTTGCAGAGCGGCGGGTTGCCGGTACCGTTCTTTCGGCACCGACGACGCCCCTCTTTGTAGCAGCACTGGTTAACGTCGCGCGACGGCACGCCTAATCGTAGATCAGCCCGCGTGACGCAGCGAGGCCAGATCGGCGGTGAGTGCGGCGTAGTCGAAGCCCGACGGCGCCATGCGTCCGGCGTTCGCCCAATCCTGGGAGAGGATGGCGTACGCCTCGTCGCAATACATATCGAACCACTGCCAGGTCATGCGCTTGAGCGCGCCCCAGGTCACGCACGCAAGCCCGCTCTTGTCGTAGTCCACGATGGCGATGGCGTGACCGCCCCACGATCCCGGGGTGGCGTTCGGCGCGTGACGAACGACGCTCCATACCTTCTGGTCCTGCGCCGAAAGCGGGAGCGCCACACCGGTGTAGATGCCACCGAAGAGGTCGATGGACGCGCGCACGTGGTCGTGGTTGTGCGGCTCGAGCGCGACATAGCCGTCGATCTTGTGCCCGGCGGCACCCTGCTTCACGAAGCCATTGAGGACGTCGAGCTCGACGCCGCCCTCATCGGTGCCGGGATCGCCCGGCTTGTAGCCGCAGAACTCTTCATACAGACGCACCACGTCGTCATCGGAGATCGTGACCTCGGTGGTAGAGTTCGCGGTCCACGCCTGGATCAGGTGTCCGATGGCCGCACACGTGCAGTCCCCCAGCACGTCGTTTTTCATCATCCCCCAGTCGGAGGCGGCCTTCGCCGACCAGTAACGTTTGTCGGGCGGTGGCGGGATGAACTCGTGCTTGACGTAACTCGCCATGAGGAGCGTTCGCGGATCGTACCGAGGCGCCATCTTGCCGAGCCGGACGCCCGCGTGGAGCCCGATCATCGCGCCCCCGCCGTCGTCTTGAACGTCTTCCCGGGCGCGACCTTCGCGCGGAACCAGTCCATCAGCGCGTGCGGATCGCCCGCGATCACGGTCGCGGTCACCCCGACCTTGTGTCCGGCCTCCCACTGGTTGATGAGCTCGGCGATGATGCATCCGCCGATCTGCAAACCAGCGGACTCCGCCGCCGATAGAATCGCGTCCTCGGACTGTCCCTTCAGGAGCGCCGCGAGCGCGGAGAGGTTCGACCCAGTGCAGTCGACGACATCGCCGGGCGTATCCGCCTTTAGCGTCGAGCACGACGGGACGGCGACGAGACCAATGCAGATGACAAACGTGAGCACGAACAGCGACAGCGGAACGATGATGCGAGACATGGGCGGCTCCTTACGCAGCCTTGGGCATGGACGCGATGATGGCGGCGGCCTTGGCCGCCTCCACCTTTCCAGTGGCAAGCTTGTCGGCGACGGTGATCCCCGCCGTGGCGCCAGCGAAGATCCCGTAGATCCACTCGCTGTACGTGATGAACTGGTCGGTCGTCATCTTGCCCAACGCAGTGAGCACGACGGCACCGATGGATAGGATGACCGCGAACATCGAGTGCGCGGAATCGAAGAGGTCTTTCAGTGCTCCCATGTCACCGAAGTATCACCTCTGCGTGTGACAGCGCTACCGGGTGCAGATCCCGGGGCATCAACCTTCGACGATAGGTGGGCACTCTTCACAGAACGCCTCCGGGATCGTCCGGCGAGGCAGATCGGTCGCCTCCACATCCCTGGAGTGGCCGTGCGAGCAGATATGGGGCCACGTTAGCGGCAACCCGAGCTCGCCCAAACAGCCCAGCACCGGACATGGGAGCGGTCCGGTGTGGGCGGTGTACGTCTTGTACCCGCAGTCCTTCGTGCACGTACGCCAGGCGCCTTGCGGCATCATCCGGCGACGGCGCGTGCTCACCGTTTCTTTTTAGCAGACTTCTTCGATGGCTTGCGAGCCTTGGTGGGCTTGGAGATCTTGCCCTTGGCCTTGCCTTTCTTTGCTTTCGGCGAGGAAAAACTCGTTGTCGCGCTGCCACCGACGCGGTTGACATACTTCGCCCAGGCGGGCGAGAACTCGTCGAGCTGTTTCGTGCCGAGGGTGTAGCCGACTCCGTCCATGATGCCCTTGACGTAGTCCGAGGTCGGCGTCCGCTTTTCGGAGAGCGCGACGAGCTCCTCGAGGAAGTCCTTGCGGGGCGGCTGGTTCTTCTTGGCCTTGGCTTCCGCGTGGTCGTCTTCGAAGAGCGTCTTCTGTTCGCCGGAGACCACAGGCTTGTGCTTGGCGTGGCCGTTCTTCACGGTCTTCGCCTTCGCCTCCTTGGCCATCGCGCGAGCACCGCCCCGGTCGCTTTTCTTCACGCCCAGGTAGTCGTCGAGCGCGTCGCTCTGCTTCGCGGTGGCGACGTCAGAGAGATCCTTGAACACCTCGTCGGTCAGCTTGCCTGCCTTCCATGCCGCCAAGATCTTCGGGTCGGCCGATGCTCGAGCCTTGAGCATGCGGCTCACCCAGGAGGCCGACTTGTTGATCGCGCGGGCAATTTCCTCGCCGTTCTTGCCGCGGTTCTTGAGCCGCTCGGCCGCTTCGCTGAGCTCGAAGCTGGAGAGACCGACGCGCTGTACCGCGATACTGAGCATGTCGAGGAACACACCGTCACTCTCGTGCCAGTTGAACTCGAGCGTGTCCTCGCGCGCATCGACCACCGGGATCGGCGCGGAGCCCTTGAACCCGGCGAGTTTCGCCGCGAGCACCCGACGCTGCCCGTCGACCACCAGGTCGATGACGCCACCGTCCTCGTTCTTGACCCGCAAGACCTCCAGCGGCACCAAGATCCCGCGTTCCTTGATCGACGCCGCGAGGTCGTCGAGATCGTCGCTGCCAAGTCCTGTCGTCGTGCGTGGGTTTGCCCACATCGCGTGCTCGAGATGGAGATCCTTGAGTTCCACCTCCCTTGCTGTCGTCGTCATACCCGGAGTCCTTTCGTTGGAGAGAATTCGTTCACCCTAAGCCAAACGTCTAGCCAGTGCCAATTCGTGGGCCGATCCCGCCTTACCGATCAGCGTCGCGTTTCCTCGACCGCCGCGCGCGCTGCCCGGATGAATGACGCCGCGACCTCCGGGACGATGCCGTTGCCGTAGCCCCGCAAGAGGCCCACTCGACCGGGAACCCCATAAGCCAACGGCTGTGATCCGGGTTCAGCTGGCCTCCACTTCCCGTCGCGACAGAAGAGCCAGTCAGGGCGCGCCCAGAAACCACGAGTTGCGCCTGGAGCGAAGGATGGGTGATCGCGATACGTGCGCCTGACTTCATGTTGCGCTTCATCGCCCGGTAGTTCTCGAGCGTTTGTCCGCGTCTCTGTCCCGGGTTGGATGCGATCTTGCCGTCCGTCGCGGACGGCGTCGCCCAGCCCGTCAGTCCCGCCGTGGCTGGCAGGTCGATGCCGTTCTCTGAGCGAAGCGTCGTCGAGCCGTTCGATCCGTCGGTCGCTCGCGACGTCGGCCAACTCGCTAGATGAACCGAGTCGTTCAGATTCGAGCGTCGACCGTCCATGTGTTCCAGGCATCCGCCCCGCTCGGCATCGTTCACCTTCGCTGTCGGCCATGCCGCCAACCGGACCGCATCTAGCAACGTGGTCCCGGCATTGCCCTCTATCATGTATCCGTGTCTCGCCGAGGAACGGGCGTCCTCCTTCACGGGTGTAGGCCATGAAATAGAGTCGCTGTCGTCGGTGGGGGGATCCGACGCCCGCAGCGCACAGATCCGATGCCCCGAAGGCGTAACCGCATCGTTCCAGGTCAGCGCGAACAAGGTCGAGCCACGCGAGTCCATCTCGAGACGCAACTTGCTCTCCAAAGATCGCTGCAGGTCGGCACTCGCGGATGAGGTCGAACCATGCTGGCCAAAGATGTCGAGTGTCGAGTACTCCGCTCCGCGTGCCCGCGTCCGAGAACGGCTGACACGGGCACGAGCCGGTCCAGATGTCGGCGTCGTCTGGGACTCCAGCGAGTCGACAGGCGGCAGACCATCCGGCGATACCGGCGAAGAAATGGCGCTGTCCAGGCCCGGCAACGTCGATTGGTCGAAGCTCGGTGATGCTTCGCCGTTCGACGCGGCCGGCGGCGATGTGACCTCCGGCGATGAGCGCCTCGAGCCAGTCGCATGCGAACGGTTCGATCTCGTTGTAGATGGCATTCACTTGTCCCTCGGCAGCGTGTCCTCGAACCGCTCGTGTTGCGGACCGACGGTCTGGACGTTGGCATCGATCTGCCCGGTCACCACCCGCAGACGGAGCGCGAAGTTATTGCCGGGTCCCATCTGGTGCACGAGCCACCCGACGCACGGCAAAATCTGACCAACGCTCGTCTCGTGGCACGCCATCACGTGGAGCGAGTCTGCGAGCACGGGACTATCGGCAGTGGCGATGGTGCGCTTGAGGTCGCAGTGTTTTCCGACGCTGTACCCGTTCGGGATCTCGTTCGGGTTGGTGCCGACCTTCCACGGGCATTTCTTGCATTGCTTGCGCGGCTTCACACCAACTCCGCGATGACGAGCACGCTCTTGACAGTACGGCACAGATCCCATCCAAGCCCCGCCGCGTGGCACTCCTCGCAGCAGTTGTCGCGAGTGTCGGGCTCGACGCTATCGACGACCGTCTTGCACCCCATGCAGACGCCCGGGCAGACGTCGAAGGTCGCCGCCTCGAGCATGGCCATGACGCTCTCGTAGCCGCACTGGTCGGCGACGTGCGTGAGGATGATCATCCGCTGCGTCCATTCCTGGGGACGCTCCAACCACGCGGCACCCATCACGACGCCTCGGACGATGGAGGGGTCGTCGTGGATTGGCCGGGGAGCATGCCCTTCGCATAGAGCGCGATGACGAGACCTACGCGGTCGAGATCGCGCTCGAACTCGGCGACCATGGCATCGCGCTCTGCCACGGTGACGTTGCGAAGGCTCTGGATCTGCTCGATGGCCTGGAGCCACTTCGTGTTGAAACACGCCTCGTACATCTCGGTCTGGCAGACCGTGAATACGAACCGCGGCTTTACCTTCGCGAGCTCGGACTGGTCGGCGAGCCCGGGATATCCAGGAGCGGCGACGAGGATGACCCGGCCCCAGTTGATGCCGGTGTAGAGGGCCGCCGGGTCGAACCCCAGCCGGATAAAAATCTGGTGAGCGCCGTACAGAAGGCGAATCTCGCGGTCGAATTTCACAGGGCGTACTCCCTCATCAGCATCCGGCCGACCCATGGGACGCGGACGATCACCGACAGCCGACTCACAGTGACGTCGCACAACACGCAGTTCGCGATGTGATCGATGACCTCGATTTCACAGTGCGCTCGCGCGCGCTTCATCCACTCGTGAGTGTCGATGATCGCGCACGCTCGCATGATGCGATTGCGAATCACCCACTGCTGGGCGTCGATCTCGTTGGTGGGCTTCGAATCGAACTCCACCGACGAGCTTGAGCATCCGAGGCCGAGGTGGGTGAGATGGCGGATCTCTTCTGGGCCGATCTTGCGCCACCGCACCATGCCGTCGAGCGGCTGGAAGAGTTGGTTGCGGGCCAGGGTGGCGATCTCCGGATCGGGTAGCGCGCCGGCGTTCCAGCGCTCACGCTGCTCGTCGGTGCCGAGCGCCAGTGCTTCCGCCTCGAGCCACGCGTCGCGTTTTTCCATGGCGGACATCGTGCCGGATGGGGGTGTCATCGGCTGCTCTTACTTCCTAGCTGTAGGACGCATGCCCGCTCTCGTTCGAGGACGCGCGATAGCTCGAGGCGGAGATTGTTGCGATCCGCCGCCGCGCCGGCAGCGATGAATCCCAGGACGGCGATCATCACGACCACGAGCCCGACGGCGATCCGGATAAGTGTGTCCCTCACGGCATGCCATCCTTCAGCTTGAATGCGTCGGGGATCACGATTGGCTCGTCGGTCATGCCTGGTTTGAGGTCGAGCCTCGTCATGTTCGGGCTTTGGACGACGGGGATCGACGACTTCTGTTCCTGACGCTTGCGCTGATGCGCGGCAGCTGCGCGCGCAGGTTCCCAGTACCAAGCCGAGTCATCAATGTCGACGAACCCGGGATCGCCGCCCCACTGTGCGATGTGACGCTGCAACGCGACCTCGACGAATTCTTGCGGCACGAAATGCGCGCCAGCCTCAGCGTCGACCGTCTCACCCGGCAGCCCGGCCTTGGTTGCGCCAGCATGTTGCGTGTCGGCACCGCCGAATTTCGCCGCGCCCTTGCCACCGATGTCACGCGAGCTCGCGTGTTCGTAGACCAGACGGGTTGGATAGCCCGAGGTGAACCGAGCCCACGCCACGCGCGTATCGACGGCCGCGTACGGGTCGGCATCCTCCTTGGTGCTGACGCCCTGCCGTGAGGTGTCGGACTGTCGACCGATGTTCGTCACACCGCTCTTCAGGTAGCGCTCGATCTTCTCGCTGATCGCAACTTGGTAGGAGTCCTGTGAGTGATACTGGACGTCGAACGCTTCATGGATGCCGATGAGTTCAGCATCGGTCGCGGTGGCTGGCACGCTCTCGCGTAGCGTCTGGAACCCGATGGCCGCGCTGAGTTTCAGCGCGGAAATGAACGACTGCGCCGCGCTCGTGGTAGTCGATCCCGCGGACTGCACCGCAAGCGGCTTGACCTTCGCCACCGCGGTCGCGAGCTTCGCGTTGAGCGTCGCCGCCTCAAGTTTCATGACGCCAGTAACCTCGAGCTCCAGGGCGTTCGCGGTCTGGAACGCAGCCGCGCGCAGCGCCGCGAAGTGCTCGACGATACCCCCGGTCCACTTCCCGACCACGATGTCGAAGAGCAAGCCGACGACGAATGACGGCTGCGTGGACGGTGTCATCAGCCGCTCGAGCCGGACAACATCGCAGGCTCGTTGGTAGGTCTCGCCGACCGCCGCGATCCGCTGCGTGATCTCCGGGATGTATTTGTCTCGGACCTTTGCGGGCAGGAAGCACCCATCCGCCCCGGGTTGGCTCTCGCACAGCGCTCCGTGGTCCGCGTACGCGCTACCGGTGTAGTTGGGTCCCTGAGTACCGGAACGCTTGCCCGGATCGGGCCCGGACGATGCCGGGCCGCTCTGGACGATCGATGTGGGCGAGGTCTTCGTGTCGGTTCCCCGGGTCATGGCGCGATCCCTTCGCTGTAGTCGTACGAGTCGGGGCCGTTCTCGCCAGCGCGCAGGGTGACCACCCACTGCCGGTACGTTTCGGAGTCGCCGACGTCAAAACGGAACTCGGAATCCCCGTTGTCCCACTTGGCCTCGACCACGTTGAGCGGCGCGCCATTCAGGATGCGCGCGACCTGGTCGAGCACCCACGCCTTGTGATGATCGCCGTCGATCCCGCCGTAGAGCCCGATGTAGTGGAGCGCCCACTGCCCGGTGGTCCACCCCGCGAACGGACTCTGTTCGATGTCGACGGCGAACTCGCCGAGATACCGAGGTTGGCGTCGCTTGAGACGTTCCTTGACGTTGTCGGTGGACGCTTCGATGTTGCGGATGCGCTCCTGCTCGTCGAGAAGGCGCCTCGCTTCCTCCCAGTTCTTGGGCGTCGTCACGGCTTCACCTCCGGCTGTCGCACGCCCACCCCGATCCATTTCTCGTAGCACTCGGTGTCGTCGGCACGGTCGATGATCCCGACGGTGATCTCCGTGTCTCGCGGATGCGCGAGCGGGTCGACGGTGATCATCAGTTTGTGGGTGTCATCGAGTCGCCATGTCCCGGTGGACTTGTCGACGACGTCGGCGAACAGCGGCGGCTCCTTGCCACTGGTGATCGACATCGTGTCAGCCGTCCCAGCGTGGGTGCAGGTGATGAGCGGTCCGCGCCCGACGATATGCATCAGCCACTCGTACGTCTGGACCCGCTTACACTTCCCCTTGTGGCCGTCCTGGTACTTGCCCGCGCCGAGCTTGAAGGACTCGGCGGAAGCGATCCCGAACGTGCCGAGTAGCACGCCGAGCACGATCACATGTCGTAACATCTCGAGACTCCTCTGCCGCCATGCGGCGATGGGTTCGTATCACAGTATCAGGATGATTGAGCGCCGACTGCCTCCTTTGGATCGACCAGCACGGGCTGTCCGTCCTTGAACACGATCCCTCCCACGGAGATCTCGACGATCACGTTGTACTGGCACCAGTGACCCGGGCAGATGCGCCACGCTGCGCGAATGGAGTCGCGCTCGGCATTGGTGCAGAGCGAATCCCAGCCGTGCGTGTCGCGGACCGACTTCGCGATCTCCATTGCGCGCTCGGCCGTGAGGTTCTCCACCGGACGGAAGATCTGGAGTCGACGGCCGATCCAGACCTCCGCCGCGAGGGGCGTGCACGTATCGCCGGATGCGCCGAGTTGGTCCTGTAGATGCGCGATCAGTTGCTCCATCGTGACGCCTGCCTCGTGAAGCTCTACGAGCGCATCGCCGATGTCGTCGGGCGTGGTGATGTAGTCGTCCAGTTGGTGCGAGGTAACGAGGTTCATTTAGCGCCTCGTGGGGTTGGAGACGTAGGTATCGATTCGGCGGGCGATCTCGGCGCGGAGGTTCTCCATGATCTCCACGTACTCCTTGCCCTCGGGACCATTGATCCCGTCCATGTGCTCGGTGAGCGCTGCAAGCACGTAGGCGTATGCCGGATGCTTGGGGTAGTGAAGATCGAGCCACGGCTTGACAGCGGCAAACAACGCATCGGACGTGCGAACCGGGAACGGGACTTCCGCGCCCTCGTCGATTCCTTCTCCCATGTTGGCGCTTGTCTTCGGGACTTGGACCGGACCTCCGCCATCCTGTTGCTGGATCTCGATCGACAGCCAGCCAAGATCCTGATGATCCGGAGTCGAAAACACGACGGTCGTGGTGTGCGGATGTCTCCATTCGATCTGCCCGGGGAACTCGTACGAAGCTCGCCATCCGCGGTACGGAATCAGGCCATCGGTCAGCTTGACCTCTTCAGGGCGCGCGCAGTTGAAGCACTGGCCAGCGTCGTTCGACTCGCTGGCATGAGTCGGCGTGTGACAGGTCGGGCAGGTTGGAACGGTAGCGACGGGGGCTGTCACGGTGGGGATGGCTTGCATGGCGTCACGCTCCTTGGCAATTCGGCTGAGATCGACGGACATCCAGTGCTCTTCGTAGGGATTGCTCACGAGGCCACCGCTTTGTGGCCGTTTCGGCAGTAGGCGCGACACTCCTCCGCGAGCGCCTTGCATCCCGCCGCTTCGTTCCATCGCGCGTTCGCCTCGCACTGGGCGCACAACGTGGCGAGGCCGGGGATGTCGTATCGGTCGCATCGTGTCGCCCACACCTTGGGGTCGATATTCAGATCGAGTAGGAAGGCGCGGTGCTTGTCGCGGTCCATGTGCGCCGGTGTCCAGCGTAGCGCTTTGAACTCCCAGTCATGGCGGATGTGGCGCGCGAGGTTGTCGCCGGAGTCGGTGACATCGGGGTGCTTGATGTCGTACCGGGTTGAGTAGAGGTATGGCGTGCCGGTTTCGTCCGTCTCGAACGTGACGAGCACGAGGACCTTGTCGTAGCCGCCGCGAGCGGGCGCCGTGCGTCGCATGACGGCGATCTGTGACTCGGCGGCATCCCACGTCCGGGCATGCCACGTGCCGAGCTCGTGCGGGGAACCCTCCACGCGACGGAGCATGATGTTGCGAGCGGGGAGGCGGGTCACGAGCCACCGCCTTCGGTCGCATCGAGATACCCCGGGCCGAGATCGGCGTCGCTCCGGCACGTGCCGAACGCATACCAGTGTGCGCGCGGATCGATGGCGATCATGCGCTCACGCGCGGAGTCGACGGATGCGAGCGCTCCTGCGTGATCGTCGCGAAAGGGTCCTCTCACCCGCGCCGAACGCGCGCCATCGATGGCTGACACGTAGTAGTAGCCGGGCTTTGTGTCTGGGGGCTGCGTCACGGGCTACCTCGCCTTCCGTCGGGCGTCGCGCTCTTCGATCTGATCGCGCACGCCTTCCCAGATCTCGCGCAATTCGTCGCGGACCATCTTGAGACGCTTCACGCGATCCTCATGCTCGCGTTGCGCGTCGAATGCCGCCGTGTCGCCCTGCATGTAATAGTCGCGTGCATTAGGTCCGGCTTCGCACATGGCATCGATGGCGGATGAAACAGCTTGCACCGCTGAGAATGCGCGCTCTTCCAATGACTCGCCGGACGTGCCGTTGAGATGGACCGTGGGAATCTTGACGCTCACGACGCCGACTCCATCTTTTCCAGATCCCAACGGTACCGATCCGCGTTTCCGTCGCCGCGCGCGTTCTTGCCAGCGGTGGTGATCTGCGTCGCTCCGTTCGAGTTGCGCTTGAGGTAGCCGCGTTCGACCAGCGACATGACGAGCGCGTCGCGTCCTTTGATAAAACGGAGATACTCCGCGCGGTAGGATGACTTGATGCCATCGTAGACGTGGAGCACGTAGCGCTCGCGAAGCGACAACTCCGAGGTGTCACCGGGCAAGAGTTTCGCGAGGTTATCCGGGTGCACGTGGATCGTCGCGAGCACCGAGCGCCCGCCACCACGCCGACCGGTGATCGCAGCTCCGTTCACCGGGATCGCGTGCATGCGTCCGTCTGCGTCGACAGGGTTGGTATCGCTGGAGAATGCGTTGGGACCGCCCCAACTCCCCCAGTGAGTACCGGTTTGCCCGGTCTCCAGGTTGACGATGACGGCGAAGGCTTGATAGCCATCGCCACCGAGCGCGCGAATCGAAACCTCGGTTTGCGCCTCGACTGCGATGTCAACCTTCGCGTAGCTGACAGACTCGAGCGCGCCGCGAAGCGACGCAGGAAGATCAGAGACTCGGAGGTACTGTTTGATCCCCATGGGATCTCCGTTTCTGTCGGACCATGTCCGACGACGAGTAGCGGTTAGCGAGCCAAGGGAATGAACGTGGAGCACTCGGAACCGTCCGAGTATGAAACAGTGACGGAGTAGGAAACATCTAACGCAGGAAGATGGATCAGCACGTCCTCGTAGGGCTGATCGCGCCACACCGACGGGATCGTGCTGGTATCCTCCCAGGGGAGCGCGGGAATGTCCGATGCGGACAACGGCGCGCCGTCTTGCAGTAGCGTAGCGGTGCCGAATGGCGTGGGGCTATAGGCCCGCAGTGCGGACCATGCTGGCCCTCTGTCATCTCCACGTGCGATCCACGAGGACACCGTGAACCCGGGACACTTCGGGCCCTCCGGGGACTGCGGTGTCACCACCACCGGAGTCGGATCCGGTTCCGGTTCGGCAACGCATGCGCCGCATGCGCCGCACATGATCAGGAACAAGAGGGTAAGTCTCATCGGCGACACTCCGTGTAACCATCGAACCACCGGCCATGGATACGCGTGCGCCGCTTGCCGGCCGCTTTGGTGCACGTGGTGGATGACGTCTCCGGATCATTGCAGTGCGCTTGCGCCTCTTCAAGCGTGAGGCCAGTACGGACGGTGCGTTTCGTACCATTGAAGAAATGTCGGATGATCTTGTACATCGTTACGCGTTCTCGCGTTCTGCCAGTGCCCGATCACGAGCGATAGCGGTTGGGGACATACCGGACGGACCGCGAGCGCTGTAGGTCGCATACCGCCGACGGATGTTTGACATGATGGTTTGTTCGGCCGATGGCTCGATCTGTTGAGTGGCAAGCCTCGACGTCAGCGTGTCGATCTTTGACTGCAACTCCATGTTCGCCGCGATCCCCATACGGATCTGGGCGTCTTGGTTCGAGGACTTGTGACGGAGTTGTTCGAGCTCTGTATTGAGCGCGTCGCGCTCCGTGCGCATCCGTAGCATTTCGCCGGTGGCCTCATGACATCGGCGATCCGCATCGGTCGCGACGAGCGTTGCGCGCTCCTTCGCTTCCTTCGTAAGCCCGTCTGCCGCCTCGACGTCCGCTTGAAGCTCGGCGATCTGCCCTTGCAGCACCGACATGTCACCGACAACTCCGGCGAGATCTCGAAGTGTCTGCCAGATGTCGATCGTGTCATCGGTGACACCGACATCGTGACGCGCAAGCAATGTGTTGGCGTCTTCGAGCACGGTATCGGCAAGCTCGCGTTGCGGAGGAGGGGCATAGAACGGGCGCGGCACCTTCGCCGATTGCGAAGAGGGTGCAGCGATCACGGGGATTACCTGTTTCTTGCGTCGGGCCATGACTACACGCCTCCCATGGATTGTAGGTACCGCCTCACCATCCTGGACGCGGCGAACCCGGTCGTGCGACTGCGTTTTGCGCTCGTGGTATTGCAGAGACCGTTGTCCGCGAGATGTACTGTGACGATGTCATCGTCAATCTTGATGGTGTAACGCGTGCCGTCACAGCAATGGACGATTCCCATGATCGCCGGCCATGCCGATCGGTTGTAGATCTTGACGGGACCCATGACTACGCCACTCCCATCTCAGCGAGGTGTGCTCGCTTGGCTGTTTCGCGGAGTGTGGCCTCATGCTCGGCCATTTTGTCGTCGAGATCTGCCGCACACTTGATGCGCACGAGGTGGGTACCATCCCACCAAAAGTAGCGGAGGTTATCGGGCCCCATGGCGCGCATCACCTCGACTGCGAAGCGTGTAGACCATGCGCCGTTGCAATCGCTTTGATGGGGGAATGCGATGTGTGTCCCGCATGGGTTGACGATCCACGAGAAACACTCGTCATGCGGACGCTTGCTGAGTGCTGCCGCGTCGTGGTTCGTGAGATCCGTCATGAATGACGTCACGAACCCGCGCGCCTCATAGCGCATGTATGCCATCACCGGATGCTCGGTGGTTCGGGCCATGGCTATTCGCCTCCCACATAGAACTCACCACCGAGTCCAAGCGAATTACCCGCGTGCGGTTGATTCGGCACAGTGACGTGCACCGCGGATCCTCGCGGATCACCGTCGAAACTGACAGTGATCGCGCCATCGTCCGTTGCGGGCAGTGAGGCCACGAGCGCCCGGATATGGTCTTCGAGTCTCGGCTCGATGGTGCGCTCGCTTGCTGTCAGGAAGCGATTCAGTTTGGCCACCTGAATCCGCTGATAGCGGCGTGCGAGTGTCGCGATCTCGACGCAAAGACGCCGCGTTGTGGGGGTCGAACCGATGTATGGGATCAACGCGCCAGCGAGCCGGAGTCCCTCTTGATCTGCGGCGCCCATTACGCGCACTCCCCGTCGCCGTCGCCACGCAACATCGCGTATGCCTCCGCGACAAGCGCTGCAATGTTGGTGCACGCGAGTCCTTGCCCGAAATCGACCCACACTCCGTTAGAGTCGCGAACGTCCGCGAGATACCAGGACCCCATGGTGCCATCGATGCGGATGACAGGTGCCGAGCCCGTGACAAGCGTGACGGTTGCTGTCGACTCTTTGCCGTCCCGCACCAGCACCGCAGACGCCTTCAGTTTCTTTGCCCCCATGGGGTCCCTACTCTCTCGGGGGCCATGCCCCCGGGGTTGGTTCGTTTCCGATGGAAAGGGATACTGCGAAAGGTATTCCGGATTAGATTGCCACTGGCAAGGTCCGAAATTCGGGGACTTGGCCGGGATCGGCACTCCGGAGTGGTAGAAACCAGACGTCAGACGTGGTGAAACACGTCCAAAACCTACCAGTTTCGGACGTCCTAACAGCTACTTGGGCGCCTACTCCGGAGGCTTTTCAACCCCTGGGCCAAAGGCCATGGTCCCTGGACCCCACTTTGAAGGCTGAAAAAGCCGTCGAGAGTCCCCGGAAAGTCCCGCGCAAATCCGCCGCAGTCGTTCCGGAGTGCTTATCGTAGCCGTCCGAAAGGAGTTCTCCGGGATGAAACGACGTTCGGTCAGGGATGACCTCACGGATGGCTTCACTCCGTCCCCGCTCCCACCGTTGGGACCGGACGGATCGTTGCTGTTCACCGATTCACAGACGCAAGGATCGCCAAGGCTCGCGCCGAGGATGTGCGAGCAAGGCCCATGCGTCCATTACCACCGGCTCGAGACGCAGCTCGACGCCGAAACGCCGCGCGACGGCTCGGATGGTGGCCTCCACGTCCAGGTCCACCACACGTGCTACCCGCAATCGGGCATCGAGTTCGAGCTCGGCGACACACCTGTCGTCGCGTGCAACCTGTGGCTGCCGACCAGCGCGACGCTCGAAAAGCGCCGCAAGGCCGAACGCGACCGCCACCTGAAGTCCAAGAGCGGGAAGCAATTCCTGAAGGACATGAATGCGTGGCAGGTCGCTCGAGCCGATGCCGCTCGTGTGGCGGAGGAAGTCGCTGCCGCCCAGCGCGAGTTACTCGCCGCCGAGCTTGCCGCGCGCGATCCGGAAATCACCAACGGCGAGGCGCCTCCCACCGCGGAACTCGGCCCCTTCGGAGATCCACCATGACCGTCGAAAGTCTGAAGGCCGACCTGCAATCGAACCTCCAAACCCTCACCACGATGGGGCCGCTCACGAGCTCTGCCGATATCGTGCTCCACCTGAAGAACACCCTGTGGCCGTTCGTCGAGAGCTTGGTGACCGAGGTCGAGGAACAGGACGAATGCATCGAGAACCTCCTCAACGGGGCGGAGGAGATCATCCATCCCGAGACCGCGAAGGTGTTCGCGAATGTGATCGTTGCTGGCCTAGGGATCGCCAAGGCGCTCGAGGACCAGTCGCCGGGCAATGCCGCCGTCAAGCGCGCGGTCGACGCGTTCCGAGGGATGTGCAAGGTGGCGCAGGAAACGCTCGAGGAAGTCACCGTGCTCGAGGATCCGGATGACGAGGACGAGGACGAGGACGAGGACAGTGCTGGCAGCGATGCCGATGACGAGGAGGATGACGATGAAGACGAGTAAGGCTGAGGCCAAAAACGACACCGAGGGCGTGGACTCGCGGCCCGAGATTCTCGAGCTCGGCGACACGACCGCTGTGGCGAACGACGCCGAGACCGACCCCAAGCCAACCCGCTCGTCATCGCTGCCGCTGACCGAGCCGCTACGTCGCCTCCAGGCGGACGAGGACAACTCGCTCGCGGTGTTCATGCGCTCGATCGGTGCGGAGGAGGGCGCGTTTCGCATCGAGCTCCATCGCGTGTCGCCAGAAACGGCGTTCGACACGTTCTCGGGGCGGGATATCCAGTGCAGCGGTCACCTGAAGCGATACGAACAGATGATCGACGAGGAACTCGTCGCCCAGCACCATGGTGGCGGCAAGATGCGCATCAAGGTGATGCGGCCCGACGCGAAGGGACGCTTCGTGTTCTACAAGGCGAAGGACTTCACGGTCGCCGGCGAACCGAAGCTCGACGCGCTCCGCGCCAAGAACCCCTCGGCCCCGGCGAAGGAGACGGCGCCGGCCGCGAACGGGGACTCGCCCGGGATCGTCAAGGAGGTGATGGGCGTGATGAAGGATCAACTCGAGCAAGCCAACCGGCGCGCCGAGCGGCCCCAGGAACAGGTTCATCACGACAACAATGCCCAGATGCTCGACGCCCTCCGGCTCGCGGTGGCGCCGCTGCAGGCGCAGATCGTCGCGCTGATGGAACAATCGACGGCGAAGGATAAACTGATCGCCGACCTCCAAAACAAGCCCGTCCCCACGGACACGTTCAAGGAGGGGATGCTGACCCACTTCATGACGAAGTCGGGCGATCAGGTCCAGGCCACGCGGATCGCGTACGAGGCGGAGATCCGCACGATCAAGGATGGCCAGTCGCAACAGGAGTCGCGGCTACGTGATGGCTTCGAACGCGACAAGCAGTACATCACGATGCAGCACGAGCGCGAGATCCAGGGACTGCGGATGTCGCACGAGATCGCGCTCGGTGCGATCAAGAGCTCGAACGACACCCAGATCCGGCTCCTCGAAGGCACCGTGCGGACACTCGAGCGCCAGATCGATGCCATGACGACCGAAGTCAAGGAACTTCGCGCGAAGAAAGAGAAGGGGATCATCGAGACGATGAAGGACGTCCAGGCCATCCGCGAGGCCATCGGCGGCGACGAGGACGAGAAATCGACCGGGGCGAGGATCATCGAGGCCGTGACCGATCCCGGGAACATCGCCGCGATTGCGGGCATCATCGGTGGCAAGGGTGCTCCGAATCCGCAGCAACAGGCCATCGCCGCCCAGCAAGCGCACCAGGCGCAGATCGCCCAACAGCAACAGCGACGACCGCAAGTCGTCGACGGTCCCGACGGCCAGAAGTACCTCCTCCAGCCCAACGGTCAGTTGACCGGCCCGATCCGGAAGAAGAAGAAGAGACCGGTGGTGGGACCGGACGGTGTGGTCGAGCCCGAGCTTCCCGAGGTCGATCCGGCCACGGTGACGCAGGTCATTACCATGCTCGAGAACGCCTTCAGTGGTGGACAGGAGCCCGAGATCGTCGCCCAGAGTTTCGGCCCCCACATCCCAGAGGAGGTGAAGATCACCCTCCGGGACCATGGCGTTGACGTCTTCATGTCTAAGGTGGCAAAGTTACAGAGCAGCTCGCCCCTCTCCTCCCAGGCCGGAAAGAACTGGCTGAGGAAGGTTGCCGAGCGGCTCATCGGCTAGTGTCGGTGATCGCAATGTCGGCCTCCATCTCTCCGGGTGTGGGCCACCGTGATCCGGACCAACCGAAATAGCGCGTACGCTGGCACCCGTAACATCTGGGTGCCGGACCGCGCGCCGTTGTCCAACATCGAGTACGCAGGCGCGCCGCAGACCATCCAGGTCATGCGGCGCGCGGTGCGTGAGGACCAGGACCACCTCGAGACCCGCCAACTGTGCGAGGTGATCTGCGAGAACGTCGACTCGAAGGACTACACGAGCGAGATGCTCGCGGTGTTCTACTTCATGTTGCAGAACACCCGCTACATGCGGGACCCGCGGCGTGTCGAGCTCGTGCGCGCGCCGTACGTGATCTCCAAGATGATCTTGGACGGCCACGTGCCGAGCGTCGACTGTGACGACCTCGCGACCTGGTTGGCGGCGGCGGTGATCGCGATGGGTGGCCGCGCGGAATTCGTGACCGTCGCGTTCGAAGACATGTTCTACGGCACCGAGCGCCAATACTCGCACGTGTTCACGTGCGGGCTCGAGCCCCGCACCCGTCAGAAGGTCGTGCTCGATCCGGTCGCCGCCGAGAAGACGAAACAGATGCTGGGGCGGGTCAAGGCCGCTCGCGTCTACGGGATTGCAGCGTAGAAAGGTTACGTCATGGCCTACAACCTTCCACCAGCATGGGACCCAGGCTTCGCCCTCCCCAAGTACGTCCGTCAAGAGGGACTCCAGCGGCGCGCGTTCGTGACGAAGCAGATGCCGCGCGGCACCTACGACGATCCGAACGTCAAGACCGGTGGCTATGACGTCCCTCAGTACGTCACCGACGAGGGCTACGGTCAGGGCACGCTGACCACCCGGTGGCAGCCGAGCGGCACGTACTCCGGCCCGAAGATCCCCCACTACCTGAACCGCCGCCCCCAGGTCCTCTCCGACCGGCGGGTCCCGAACAGCGGCGGCACGCAGAAGATCACCATGGTCGCGCCCGCTATCGGCATGCCAGCGAACGAAGGCCAGGCGGTGTCGATGGGCGCGGCCGACGCATTCGGATGGCTCCGCGCGATCCTGGGGATCGGCAAGGCGAAGCCACTCCATCCTGTCCACCAAGGTGGCCAAGCGCTCCACGGGCTGGGCGGGATCGCCGGCGACGCGCCGATGCCGGACCCATTCCCGTCGTACGGTCAGGCCGCCGCCACGAACATCCTCGCGCGCATGCAGATGCTGCCGACGAACCAGCGCGCGAAGTACCTGAAGAAGACACTGGCGACGATCGACCCGTCGCTCGAGGCGCGGACCGGAAAGATCGCCCGCGATCTCCGCCGCCAGGGCATGAACTCCGCGCAGGCACTCCACGCCGGGCTGTCTCGAGCGATGTCGGCGGGCATGATCGCCGAGCTCACGCTTCGCGGTCAGGGCAAGCGACCGAGCGGCCTGAGCGGCTGCACGGGATACACCGGCTGTTCGGCCATGGGCTCCGCGGCACCCATGGCCGGTTTATTCAAGCGCGCCGCACGACGCAGCCTGGGAGCCACCAGCGCTGCCGCCACGAGCGCCGCCGCAGGCGGGCTCACGAACGTGTCGTCGATCTCGACCTCGAACACGGTGGTGTCGCCGACCGAGATCACCGTGGGACCGTTCAAGTTTGATCCTGCCCACGGCTCGTACGCGGTCGATTTCGCGACGCCCAATCAGATCCCAGCGGCGGCCCGCCCGTGGATGCTGAAGCAGTTGACGAGGCCGCTTGGCGACAACGGCGCGTATAAAACCGCATGGCCCGCCAGTCAGCTCGTCGGCCCGGGCTCGCCCCAGTCGGGCTCCTACTACCATTGTGGCTCGCGCGGGTGCAACGCTGGCGATCCGGGCGCAAAACTGGTGAACCTGGTCTACCAGTCTCCGACGGCTGCCGACTTCTACGCCGCCATCGGCCTGACGCCTGACATGACGGTCGAAGGTGGCAACACGTTCGACATGAACCTCATCACGCAGAACAGCGACGGCACGCTGTCCTATGACTCGCAACAGTTCACGGCGGTACCGGCGGTGAAGTTTCGATCAGACGGATCTGATCCGCCGATCTACGACGTGATGCCAAGCACGATAGATCGCCAGGGCGTCAAACACTCGAACGCCGACGACAAAGACTGGGGCATGTGGATGTTCATCATGAGCAATCCATACACGGTGACCGCCAACCCGGACGGCAGCCAAACGGTGACGTACCCGCCCGCGTTCATGCGCCTCATCTTCGCGCCGCTGCCGCAGAAGCCTTGGTGGCAACCGTTGTGGGACCTGATTGCTTACGTCCCCTCGAAGCTCTCGGATGCCGCGCAGGCAGTGTTGACCGCCGTCAATGATGCCGTCGCGGCCGTCGGTGGTCTCGCGTGCAGCGTGTTGACGCAACCGGGCGCCGCGAATGCTGCGGCGCAGGGTGCAGGCAAGGCGAACCCAGTCTATGGGGCGGCGGCGGGTGCCGGGGTCACCGTCGGCTCGGCACTCTGCGGTGGGACGCAGGTTCCCACCTGTCCGGACGGGTACATGTGGAACGGGATCAGCCAGTGCATCCCGATCCCACATCCGACGAACTGGACGCTGATCGCTCTCCTTGGCGGTGGCGCCGTGCTGGCTGCTGCGTTGGCGAAGAAGTCGAATCGCAAGAAAAAGGCGGCTGCGGCCGCCGGAGGAACCGTGAAATGAGCTACCTACCGAGCCCCCGCGGTTCCGCCCGACGCTTTCGCCCCACCACGTCACTGCGCGGCGCGCTCGGAGATACGTGTGCGCGCATGGCCGTCTCCATCGACGGCACGCAGAACGAGTGCATCGACGCGAGCGGCAACGTCATCTCGAGCACGCCGATTCCGGGTGCGACCCCATATGCCAGCTCGGGCGGCTCGAGCTCGTCATCATCAAGTAATCCGATCTGGGGGGTTATCGGCGGGCTCTTTGGTAATGCTTTGCGGCCGAACACGCCGGGCGCCCCATATCCGGCGCCATCCGGCCTCGATACGACCACGCTGCTCCTTCTCGGCGGCGTCGGGATCTTCGCGGTGTACATGATCTCGAAGGACTGATTGCCACTCGCAAGGACGCCATGACCAACTACGACAACCGCAACGTCCGCTCGCTGCTGAAGCAGCTGGGCGTCGGTGACTTCAACGCGACGATGATGGTTCAGGACTCATTCTCGGCGCCGGCTACGTCCGACCCGAAGAGCCCGCAGATCATCCTGATGGTGAAGCGGATCCAGGAACACCTGGGCGTACCGGTCACCGGCTACCTCGACGACGACACCGCGGATGCGCTCGCGCAGGTCGTAGGGCCAGGCTGGATGTCGCTGCCATGGATCGACAACGTCAGCACGCTACTCGCGCGCACGAGCTCGGCGACCGGCGCGCCGCCATATAGCGTGCAGGCGGTCAAGCGACTCCGCCCGACGCCGCCGGATCCCCACCTCCTGAACAGCCTGGAGGGCTTCCTGGACTTCCTGCCGGACGTGCCAGGCGGGATCATCACGTACGCTGTCGCCGGGTACTTCGTCTATCGTCACTTTTCTAAGAAGAGGCGCGCGGCCTGACCGCCCACCCGTGTTTCGCTCGTAACTCAACCGAGGCAACGCTCCATGTACCTACGCAACAGTCGCCCCATCAACGATCGAGGATCGTCGGTCAATCTCATCCGAATGGGCGACGCCGCATCGGATGACATGACCGACGTGTTCTGTTCCGGGGCTCAAGTGTGGTCGGATGCGGCCGGTGGATGCGTCGACTCCGGCGGATCGTCATCGGGCGACATCAACATCACCGGCAACCCCGGCGACAACGCCGACCAGTTGCAGAGCGGTGGATCGATCTCCTCCTCGGACTGGAAGAACATGGGCGGCGTCTGCAAGGCGGTCGACTTTCCGGCGCTCAACGCCGCGAAAAACCTCCAGTCGCAGATGAACCGCGTCGCGTTCGTGAAGGGGTTCAACAAGATCACGGTCGACGGCGACATCGGCCCGGCGACGATCACGCTGCTGAAGCAGGTCCAGAGCGCGTCCGGCCAGACGGTTGGCGGTGACACCTCCTCGTGTGTCGGCGTCGCCTCGAGCTGTGACGTGATCGCCAACCAGGTCACGATGTTCGCGAACAACATCGGCGCGCCCGCGACGGTTCCCCAGGCAACCTCGAGCGGCAGCATCAACACGAAGTCCGGCCTGACGCTCAAGCCGCCAGGTGCGAGCGCTGCCGGCGACATCCTGGGCGCCTTCGGTGGCCTCTCCACGATCCAGCAAGTCGCGGTCGTCGCGGTCGGCGGCTTCGTCATCTATCAGTTGATGGGCAGGAGCGCCGCCTCGAAGAGACGCTCGACTACGAAAGGCAGCCGACGATGAGCATTCTCCGAACCCCGGTGGGCCAAGCTCGCCGCTATCGCCCGACCACCTCGATGGGCGACATCCTCCGCACGCCGTCCGGGCAGGCTCGCAGCTATCGGCCGGCGACGTCGATGGGTGCCGTCGACATGAACGGCAACATCGTCGCCGATCCCGTCATCGCCCCCGCCGGAGCTCCGGTCCCGGGCAACTGCGGCGCGGGTGCGGTCTACTCGTCCTTTTACGGCAACTGCGTGAACGCTTGCCCGCCCGGTCAGGGCCTCAACGCGAGCGGGATCTGTACGCCGTTCGGATCGCAGGGCATGTCGACGACGACATACCTTCTGATCGGCGGTGGCCTGCTTGCCGCCTACCTGTTCTTCGTTCGCTAACCACGGGGAGTTCTCAGATGAAATACGGCTACGCGTTTCAGAAGCAAGGCGGCCCGATGTCGTGGCGGAACGGTCCGCCCGTTCAGGCGCGCGCAGCCGATGCCAAGTCGCTGGGCTCGCTCGGTGGCGCCACGCTCGAGGGCTCGGTGTTCGGTGACAAGACCCTCGTGCTGCCCAAGCCGGGCGCACCGGAGGTCATGCCGATGGGGGCCGCGCTGGGTGACATCAAGGCGCCGTCGTACATCCGGAGCCCAGCCGGTCAGGCGCGCACGTACGTCCCGACTACTTCGATGAAGCGCAGCATGAGCGGGATGGGGGACTGCGGATGTGGATGCGGCGGCGGGGGTGGATGCGGCGGCGGGAAGCTGTCGATCAAGTTCTCGGACTCGATGGACGATCTGTTCATGTGGGGCAGCCTCGCGCTAGGAGCCCTCACGCTCTGGTCGCTGTTCAAGAAACCGTAATCCGTGACCACGTACTCCGTATATAAGCCGGACACGCGGTCGTACGACTACTACCAGTCGGACGCCCCGGGTAACGGCACGCACGCCGGATCGCCACCGGTTCGCCTCGGGCGCTCGCCGCTCGGCGCGACGCCAGACCAGGCGGCGTGGCGGGTGCCGCCGGACGCGCGCAAGGTCGGCTCTGGTGCGATGCCGATGGGACGGATCGCTACGATGGGGTCGGCGGGCGCACTGGGGGATGTCGACATCTCGAGCCCGTGGACGTGGATCGTCGGCGGCGTGATCGCGTACTTCGCATGGAAGGGGCTCCGATGAGCTATGCAATGACTCGGCGGCGCCGGCCGCACGCGCGTTCAAGGAAGAGCGCCTTGAGCGGCATCCTCGACGACATCGGAGACGTTCTCAGCGGCGTCACCGGCAGCATCGGGCTCTCGAGCGCGTTCCGGGACTCGCAGTGCCAGACGCAGATGACCGCGCAGATGGCCACGCTGCAGGCGACGGTCGATCAGACGAACGCGCAGTGGCAGCCGAGCGGCTACTACACGCCCGACGACTTCAACGCCGCCATCCTCGCTGCCTACCAACTCGCGGCGTCAGCGAAGGACGCGCTGATCAAGGCGCCGCTTCCCAGTAGCGATTCGCAGCAGAAGACGATGGACGCGTACAACGCGATCACCGCGCAGACCCAGAAGGGGCTCGAGCTCACTGCGCAGTACAACGCGGCCATCCAACAGGGCGCGACCGTCATCGATTCGCCGGGACTGAAGCAGTACGTGATCGACTCGATGCAGGCGTCGTACAACGCCATCGCGACGGCAGCGTACCTCACGTGCAACATGCCGTGGCTCGCGTCCGTGATCGGCACGTTCCAGGCCGGGTTCAATGTGGTGTGGGGCATCGTGTCGAAGATCGCAGGCGTCGTCGCGAACGTCGGCGACCTCGTTTATCACGTCAGCGGAGACCTCACCGACATCTGGACCTACGCGAAGTGGATCGTGATCATCGGCGGCGCGGGGTGGGTGCTGATGCAGTTCGGCAAAACGCGAAGGAAGGGCGCCGGAGTATCGACGTGAGGGAAGCGCCGAGAGATGCCGTTGCTTTGTACAAACGGTTCAACCGTTACGAGCCGAAGAAGATCGGCGAGTTCAAGGACGGCTTCGCGATCCCCAAGCGCGTGCGGCTCGCGGGTCCGGCGAAGTGGGTGACGTACGAGAGCGGCAAGGTCGACCCGGCGACGCTCAAGAAGCCCAGGCGCCCCCTGTCGTACATCCACGAGATCGATCCGGGCGTGAAGCTATGCCTGACCGACGGCAAGGCTGACACCGACGTGCCGCCGGAGTTCGCGAACGCCGAGGCACTCGTGCTCCTTGGCAAGAGCTTGGGGTTCTCGTTCGAGAAGAACGGCGAGGAGATCGAAGCCGAGTGCACCCGATGCGAGCTCTACGCGTCTCCGGGGGACGGCCGGTGCCTGTACGTCGTCGAGGGCAAGTCGAAGGTGCTTGCGATGATCTGGGGCGGTAGTCTTCGCGTAGAGGGCCGCGGCATCGTCGGCTGAGGAGCAGTACCATGACCGATGACGATCGACGCGATCAGAACCGACCCCGCACACCACCGACCGGTGTGCGGAGAGCGCTTGGCGAGCCGCCTCGGCTGACCGATCCATTCGAGGGCAAGACCCCGCCGCTCGGATCGCCCGCGTTCCGCGAGATGGAGCGCGCTCTGGCCGATCCCCGAGTCCCAACGATCGAGAAGGTCGAGATGCGCGCGCGCGTCGCGCAGCGCCAAACGAAGTCGACGCTCGATGGTGTCGAGCAACTCCGCAAGGAGACCCAGGCGCAACTCCTCGCCCAAAAATCTGACATCGACCGCCTCGACCGCAAGGCCGACGCGATGCATGAGCATCTGCTCGAGAACACCGCGCTGACCCACGAGGTCGTTGGCAAACTCGATGGCCTCGCCGGCTCTATCG
Source organism: Galbitalea sp. (assembly GCA_036499165.1). GTDB lineage: Bacteria > Actinomycetota > Actinomycetes > Actinomycetales > Microbacteriaceae > Galbitalea. The sequence continues at coordinate 43,862 of DASYEE010000012.1, forward strand.
AACGTGCGGAGGAACGACGCCACAAGCGCGCGCTGTCCGAGATTGCCCTCGGGACAAAAAAGAAGAGCGCGAAGATCGACGACGATCTGGACGCGAAGAAAACGTCGCGCCGGACGAAGCTCAAGTGGTTGGGCGCGGCTATCACCGTGCTTGCCGCGCTCGTCGCGGGATACATCAAGCTACGCTGCGGAATCGGCGGCGAGTAGAGACGACAACGCCGACCACGTTCAGATGGTCGGCGTTGAAGTAACAGCGCGCACCTCGAATCGCGTCAGCGTCGCTGATCGGTCTCGTCTTCTTCGCGGGCCTTCTCTTCGGCGGCCGGCTTCAAGACTGTGATCTCGTACTCGGAGAAGCAACCATCGCTGCAGAGCCTCCCCAGATAACTCTCTGCACGGACCGGACAGTAGCGATTGTCGACGTGCGTGAGATCTTGTTCCCCGCACTTCGACCTCTTCCCACCGATTGCCTTCTGGTGCCACGCGCCGTCGACGGTTCGGACTTGCACTTCCAGGTCCTCCGCGACTTCTTTGGCCGTGCGAGAGCGGAGATCCTTCACCCGTGCGTCGAAGTCTAGGACGTTCGAATGAGCACGTGTTGCGGCATGCATGGCCATGGGTCGATCCTTGTGGGTGAAAATATTCGGGTTGCGAGATCTTCTTATCTCACGATCCCATAACGCAGTCGATCAGCCATCGAAAACCGATCCCGGCACCGTGAGCGCTCGGTAATTGGCATCCGAAACCGTGACCCGGCAAACGGTGCGGAATCGCGGTATGTCCGGGTGGAAACTTCCACAGAGGGGGTTGACGTCACCTTCCTTATATGTCGACCTAATCCGGAGTCGCCCCGCCATGCACCTCTCCGGGTCATGGGGACAAACGAGGACCTGGAGAGCTATGCCGATTTTGTTCGTAAACGGACCGCGGAGGAGAGGACGCAGAGGCGCCGTGGTGCGTGGTCGAGCACGGATTGGCAAGGTCAATCCCGCTCGCCGCTCCCGCAAGGGCAAGATGCCCAAGGCACTAGCGGCGTACTGGCGCAAAAAGCGCGCGGGCGGTGGCGTTGTCCGAAAGCGCCGAGCTCGCGCTCGAGCGCGCAAGGCGAAGCGTGCAACCAAGGTTTCCCGGCGCAAGGCGCGCCGTAAAGGAGTGAGCAAGATGGCTCGTCGTCGCAAGCCCCGTCGCGCGCGCAAGGCACGTCGCGCAGTTCATCGCCGTCGTCGCCGCGCCTCGGCGTCGCCCAAGCGTCGTCGGCGTCGTCGCAAGTCGACTGCCGCCCCGAAGCGTCGCCGCCGTCGCCGGAAGGCAACCGCCGCCCCGAAGCGTCGTCGTCGACGCGCCCGTCGGTCGCGGAAGACCACCCGTCGGCGTCGCCGCCGGGCACGTCGCAGCCCGCGTCGTCGTCGGCGTCGGGCACGGAAGACCCGCCGGATCCGTCGTCGGCGTCGGTCGAGCGCGACCATCGTGATGGCCAAGGGACGTCATGGCACGATGCTGGGCAACCCGTCGCGCCGACGTCGGCGTCGGGCGCGCCGCACGCATCGCCGGTCGCGTCGGCGTGGCCGTCGCGCGCTGCACCATCGGTACAGCCGTCGTTACCGGCGCAACCCGAGCATCTCGGGCCTGATGCAGGTCGCGAAGGATGCGCTCCCGGTGTTGCTCGGCCTCTACGCGTCGCGGCTGATCGTCAGCAAGATCGGTCCGATGATCCCGGGCGTGTCGAACCTGGGGTCGCTGCAGGCCCCGGTGCTCGCCATCGGCTCGCTCTTCGGCGTCGGCTTCCTGACCGAGAAGGTCAGCGCGCTCGGCAAGTACCGCAACGCGGCCATGCTGGGCTCGGCCCTCAACGTCCTCGATACGCTCGTGTCGGCGTTCATGCCGGCTTCGATCAAGTCGATGATCGGCGTGGGCGAGTACGTCGGCGTGGGCGACTACATCGCGGTGGGCGACTACGTGTCGCCGATCAACGACAACCTGGCCCTCAGCGACTACATCGCGGTGGGCTCGGATGCGATGCAGGAACTCGGCGTCGAAGAGGAGCTCGGCGTCGAAGAAGAGCTCGGCGTCGAAGAGGACCTCGGCAACGATATGCTCGGGGGCGTCTCGAGCAACTCGATGCTGATGCAGGTGCCGGGTCGTCAGTTCGTGGCTCCGGTGCCGGCTCGCTCCTTCACCCAACAGATCCCGGGTGCGGGCAGCCAGTACGACAACCCCGGTTCCCTGAACCAGGGCATCTTCCGCGGCGGTTTCTAACAATGATGCCTTGCTAGTGGCAAGGCGTCCGCTACGACCAGAATTGTGACGAGGTGCGACGTGGTGTGGCAGGAGGCACCTGCCTGACGTTCCGGGATTCCCTCGGCGTCGAATCAAACGTACAGCACAAGGACTCCACGATGCCCCGTCTCCATGGTTACCGCGAGCGTCTACACCAGCCGGTGTACGACACGCTCATCCGCACGACCGGCGATCCCGCGACGCCGATCACGAGCAGCACGAAGCTGTTCGGAAACTCCAACGTTGGACAGCTCGCGCTGACCAACCTCCAGGTCGCCGGTCAGCTGGCGTCGGATCAGACGTACGTGATCCTGGCGCTCCGCTGCTGGCTCTACTTCGACGGCACCAACCGTCGGGCGAACTACCTGGGGGTCGCCTCCCAGTTGTTCTGGACCCTGATCGTCGGCAACAAGCCGATGTTCGTTGCCCCTTGCTGGTATCACCCGGCCGGTGGCGGCATCTGGGGCTTCGATGCGACCAACTCGATCTTCTCGCTCGGCACCCCGGAGCAGGGCTCGATCCTGAAGCTCGCGCGCCCGATCATCGTTCCCGTTCGGCAGAACTTCGCGGCCTCCGCGGACTTCTTCGACATGGGCACGAACTCGGCGCTCGATCTTCTGAACGCTGGCGCAACCGACGACCAGAAGGACATCAAGTACATGCTCGATGGCCTCCAGACGCGCGACGTCCAGTAGTCCAGACCTGCGACCAGGCTCGCCGGTACCTGATCCGGCCGACGAGCCGCCAACGACCCGCATTGCTCCGAGATGTTCACCGCCGACAGCGGCGAGTAAGTCACCGCCGACCCAGGTCGACGAGATCCCTTCTCGGAGAAGAGAATGCCGAACCCGACCGATCAAAAGATCAACGCCCACGCCGCGTACCTGCGCGCCCTGAACAACAAACTCGGCGCGCAGTCGAATCAGATCACGTGGCTGATCCAGGCGATGCAGGAACTGCAGAGCCGCCCACGGTCGGTCGTCGAAGAGATCGACGCGATCCCGGGTCGCCGCATCGAGTCGACATTCTCTGGCGACGTGGCGTTCACGGCGGCGGATCTCGGCTCGCGCGGACAGCCGGTCACCATCCAGATCTCGCAGGATGGTCCGTTCATCATGACGCACTACCCGATGGCGCTGTGGCGTCCGACCGCGCCGACGAACGCTACGAACTTCGGCCGGTGGCGCCCGGTCTCGAGCTTCCCGCTACCGACGCAGCAAGTCACGACCGACATCATCGACATCATGTACGAGATGCAGGACGGCGGCGCGCAACGGTTCCTCCAGAACGCACCTCGCGGTCCCATCTTCTCGAGGCCGGACAACATCGTCCCCTGCCCGGTCCCCACGCTGTGGTCGCCCAACGCGGCGATCCAGTTCTTCCCGACGTACAACGCGTTCACCTGGGATGCGGCCACGCCGCCGACCGCCGGCATCCTCCACGTCGATCTGATCGGCTATCGCATCGTCAACCTCTGATCCCATGTCCTATGCCTCGACCGCTGGCGCTCGCCGTCCTCGCCGGTTCGTCCGACGAGGCCGGACGAGTGCGCGCCGAATCCTAGGCGACGACCTCGACCAGGCGGGAAGTGATCTCGACAGTCAGGTCTGCAACGTGGGGCAGGTATGGGACTGGGGCTCGAATTCGTGCGTCGCCGCGGCGGCGAGCTCGAACACGGCACCGTCGGCCGACAAGGCGAACACGTTGATCCTTCAGATCAACCGGTTCCTCGACCCGACGACCCCGGCCGCGTACCAGTTGACCGGCTTCAACGTGGGCGCGAGCGGCTTCCCGACGAATGGCACCATCGATCAGGGCGTTGCGATGGCAGCGATGACACTCGTGCAGCGCCGCGCGACCGACGCGTACAGCAACGCGAAGTCCACCGTGGACAAGGCGGGTGCGGCGGCGCTGATCAGCCAGGTCAATCAGGGCTGGTCGGATCCGGTGAGCTTCGTCAACGGCAGCATCGACTCGATCACGGCGACCATCGCGACCTACGCCGATCTCCACGGGGTCGCCAAGGCCGCATCGTCGACCATCGCCGGGATCGACACCACCACCATCCTCATCGGCGCGGCCGTCGTGGCTGCGCTGTGGATCTACGGAAGGTAGCCATGGCCAGCACCGCGATCAGCACCACCGATGTCTCGACCGCCCAGCAGCAGTTGAACGGCATGAAGCGCGCGCTCGCGCAGTGGCTTCGTGTGCGCGCGATCAACGACAGCGTCATGTCGGGGACGATCACGAAGATCCGCAAGCCGCTGGGCTACGCGCAGCGCGTGATCGCGAACGCGCGCAACCTCGCCAACGAGCAGGATCTCGCCGACAAGTTGAACGCCCTCCTGACCGAGCTCATGCCGGGCGTCGTGCTCCCCAACCCGAACCTGTCGGTCAACCCGAATGGAGCCGTGCAACTCGCGCAGACCGCGCTGTCAGGGAAGGTTCCGATGACGGCCATGCAGACGGACATGTCCGTCCAGCCGACCGCGGATCAGTCCGCGCTGTCGGGCGTTGGCGCGACGCATCCATGGCTGTGGCCGGTGCTGATCGTCGGTGGCCTCCTGATCGGGATCACGACCGCGATCAAGACCGCCGCCGACGTCGCCAAGGATCAGGAGCAGACCGCGTGTATCGAGGCGGGCGCGTGCACGGACTACGGCTTCTGGCTCAAGGCCGGAGGCATCGTCGTCATCTCGTGGTTCGCGTGGAAGGAGATGGGGATCGGCGACATGGTCAAGGGCGCATTGAAGAGGAGGTCCTGATTCTGGAGTTGCCCTGAGGTCGCTTCGTCGACGCAAGGCGTCGCGAAGTTGGTTGAAGAGCCGACATAAATAACCCGGAGAGACGTGCCGTCCCAGAGCGACGGGGCGTCCTCGGGGCAACTCCAGTAGGGATGATCATCATGGGATACACGCGCAAGAGCATTCGTCGTCGACGCAGGGCGCTCACCAACGGAGGACTCGGTCCGATGTTCGGAATGGGCGATCTGTCGAGCGTGATCTCGAGCATCGAGAACAGTATCGGTGCGGGCCTCGATATCGCATCCGATCCGTATCTCCCTGAGGTCCTCTGCCACGTCGGGCAGCTCCACGCTATCCAGGGCGGACAGCCGGTCCCGAACTGCCCAGAGACCCCGGACGGCCTGCCCGGTGGCGTTGGCCTGAACAGGGCGGTCTACCCGCTGCGTTGGTACGTGTACGCGCAGCAAAACCCGTGGGTGTACCCGCTCGCTGCCGCCGTCATCATCGGCTTGCCGATGCTCATCGGCTACGAGCTCGGGAAGGACTGAACCATGAAACTGCCTGCCCTCCTCCTGATCGGCGTCGGTGCCTACGTCGGCTACCGCTTCATCTTCACCAAGGTGAAGGGGCAGCCGTTCACGCTCGCCGGCATCGATAGCGCCGCCGCAGCGGCCACCGCTCCGCAGGTCCAGGTGATCGTGGTGCCCGACGAGGATGCCGAGTACTTCGACGACGATGGCTCGTCGGGATACGACTACGTGGCGTACCCGGTCGGCGTCGGCATCGGCACCGCCCGTAGCGGTCACCGCGGCCACCATCATGGCGGCGGGCACGGCGGGCACGGCGGACATGGCGGCGGGCACCACGGAGGTCACCACTGATGTCGTACGAACGCGATCAGAACGCCCACACTCGCGGTCCCGGCGCCATCGCCGCGTACGATCGGAACCCCGCGCGCCGAGCTCGCCGTGCCCACGCCGCCAGGGCATCGCTTCGACGCGACCGGCGCATGATCGGCATGATGGGATCGCTGGGCGCTGTATCGATCGTCACCACGGCCAGCCAGACGCACGCGAAGGGATCGGACATCGGCGGTGGTCCTGCCGGCGGCACTGGCGGCCCGAGCATGCGCGGTGCAGCCGTGACCGCGCGCGCGACCTCGATCGTTGGCCCGATGCGCGTCACCGGATCGATGTCGGGCCCGAGCCAGTTCAACATCGTCTCGCCGCCCGGACAGCAGCCGGTCTCGTGCCAGCCAGGCTACGTGTACGATTCGAAGCTCCTCCAGTGCGTGACCCCGCCGGGTACGGCGACCACGTCCGGCGGCTCGGGCGGCGGCGGCACAGTCACGTCCGGCGGCGGTGGCGGCGGCGACACATCCACGACGATCCCGCCACCGGATGCGCCACCTCCGCCGCCCACGGATACGACCGCTCCGCCCGATGACAATCTCGATGCGAGCGGCGGCGCATCGTCGACGAACCTCACCAACCTCGCGCTGCTCGCGGCGGCCGGCGGCGCGCTGTGGTTTCTCTTCCTTCGCAAAAGGCCAGGGGGTGGCGCGTGAGTTACTTCCTGAAAAAGGGCGGCCGAGGATGGCCCAACGGCATGCAGGGGTTCGGTGCCGTCCCTGGCAGCAACGGCGGCGACACCGGCATTGTCCCGCCCGGACTCATCCAGCCGACCGACCCGGTGTACACACCGCCGGTGCCGATGCCTCCGATCCCGATGCCTCCAACTCCGCTCCCACCGGATGCCACCACCTCGACATCCACGTCGACGTCGACCGCCCAGGCTCCGGCGCTCCCGCTACGGACGATCTGCATCGTCGCCGGGCTCGGCGTCGGCGCCTGGTATCTGTTCTTCCGCAAGGGTGGCGCGTGAGCTACTTCCACAAGCGCCGGAGCATGGGCGCGCTCGGCGCCACCGTCTCGTCGACGCTCGGCACGCCGTCGTATGACTGCGGCGGCACGCCGTGCGACTCGAACGGCAACCCGCTGCCGCCGTCGCCCACCCCGACGGCCGCCGATCAGAACGTGATCACGCAGGCGATCCAGGGCGCGTTCGGGTGGGCGCTCAATCCTGCGCCTACCGTCGCGTCGCAGTGCGCGCGCGTTGTCCCGAGCGTCGATGGCACCACCACCGAGTGCGTGGATGCCAATGGCAATGTGGTCGGTACCGTCGACCCGACCACCGGCGCGGTGTCGAGCTCGGGATTCCCGGTCACGTCGGTGCTGCTGCTCGGCGGCTTGGGGCTGGGCGCGTACTTCCTCTTGCGGAGGAAGAAGTGAGCTATCTCGCGATGGGCACGGTGACCGCTGCCGCTGCAGGTGGGATCACGACTGGTGCGCCCGCCGGCACGATGGCCGGTGGTCTCGCGCTGCCGCCCGTCGCTCCACCCGCGGCCGTTCCGCCCGGCACCATCAACCCCGACACGTCATCGCCGATGATGACCTACGTGGTCATCGGGGGCATCGCGCTCGCGGCGTTCCTCGTCATCAAGCACGTCCGCAAGGGCAAGCACACCACCGATCACCACACGGCCAGGACGACGCACCCCGCGTCGACCACGCCGGTCGCAAGCGAGGGCTGACATGTACCTGAAGGACAACCAAGGAGCCGTTACTTCCTGGAAGCGCGCCGTGAAGCGCTCGCCCGCGATGCGTCGCGCGCTGAAGGGATTCGGTAGCGCCGGTGTCACGACGTGGCCGCGCAACATGGGCGACGACGTCACCGGCGACATCAATGCCTATGGCGTCGAGACCGGCGGCACGCCGCCCCCCGCGCCCCCGGCGTCGTCGAGCTCGGGCTCGTCCTCCTCCTCGAGCGGCCCCACCGGCGGATTCTGGGACGGTGTCGGTTCCGCGCTGAAGGGAATTTTCGGCACGGCCACCCCGACGATGCCGTACTACCCGGTCCCGCCGTCCACCGGCCCCGATATGGGCACCGTCCTCCTACTGGGCGGCGCCGCCATCGTGCTCGTAATGGTGATGGGCAAGAAGAAAGAGGCGTAGGTCATGTTCGTCAAGTCCAACCTGATCTCGCGCCCCGGCTACTCCGGCATGGGCGGCATCCTCGACACCATCGGCAGCGCGGTGGGCGGTGTCGTGAACTGGTTCGGGACCACCCAGCGGACCATCGGCGCGCAGCAGCAGCAAGCGGCCGACCTCCAGGCGGCGTACGCCGCGCAGCAAGGTCCGTCGACGACGACGATCATCCTGATCGGCGGCATCGGCGTCCTGGCCTTCATGATGATGAAAAAGCGCAAGGCGCGCAGCGAGTCGGCGGCGTAGCTCGACGTGTTTCGTCCTTTTAAACCCTCTCCGGGGATTCGATATGTCGCTCAACATCAACCTCTCCGATCCGTCGGTCCGCCGCCTCCTGGGCGACGAGCCGTCCGCGCTCGCGCGCCCGCACAAGCGCGAGATGGTGCAGCTCGCGGGTGACGCGCCCGACCCGACGGGAATGACCAGTCATGCGGGCATGCAATCGACGATGCGACTGTCCGAGTCCGCCGTCTGCCATCCGCTGATCCAGTACAAGGACTTCGTGATGACGGCCGACGTCTATCACGTCGCCGGCGAACCGCCGTTCGTCCACCTGATCTGCCCGCGATGTCGCAATACGCTGACTATCCCGGGCCAGCGCAAGCACATCGAGTACGAGACCACCGGTGGGCCCGACAACGCGGGCACGATCTCGATCGAAGCGTTCGAGTGCACGTGGGAGCTTGAGGGCCACGTCCGCCGGATGGAGTTCGGGCTCGGCCTCTGCCGGTGGAAGGTCGCCATCGACAAGAACATCGCGAAGGACGCATAGCCAGCCATGCCAAGCCGCAAGTCCGCCAGTGTCGAGAGTCAGGTGCTTAGTGGCATTGCCGACTCGCTGTGGGTGCTTGCATGGCGCGGCTACTCGAGGTCGCGCGCACCGGCGACGCCGCCCGGCGCGTACGACGCGGCCAAGGATCTACTCGATCTCCTCTCCGATGGAGCCTCGCAGACGGTCGATCAGATGTGGCGCGCCGTGGAGCACCTGTTCCCCAACCCGCGCGCGTTCGGCGAAGGCGTGTGGAAGATGTCCCAGGGCGAGAGCGTCCGCGGGATGGCGAACTACGCGGTCCCGATCTTCGACGTCGAGTTCGATGGCCAGGATCTGACCTGGGAGGGCGAGACGCGTCACGCGGTGCAACCGCAGCGGAAGCGGGGCCGCAAGACGGCGCGCCGCGACATCGCGAATGTGATGAAATCCGCGAACCTCAAGCCGACCTTCGCGGGCCTCAACGCCGACTGGTCGAGTCCAGCATGGCATCTCGGGCCGTCGAACGATCCGAACCGCGTCGACGGCGACTATTACATCGTCGAGGACGAAGACCAGGGCGACAACTTTTTCCTGTTCCAGTACTTCCCGGTGGCCTTGAACGAAGGCGACATGGACGAGGATCAGGCGCGCGTGATGCTCCACGAGGGCTCGCTCGACTCGGTCGTCGATGCCGCGCGGCAAGAGATGACGCTGCGCAATAACCCGAGCAAGCGGCGACGAGATCGCCGCAATCCATCGTGGCACACCCGGGTTCCGACCATCGACGAGCTCGCGAGCGCGCTGCGCTACATCGAGGGTGAGTTCAGGCTGAAGGACGGGATGATCACGGGCGAGATGTGGGCCGAGGGGCTCGCGAACGGCCGCGCCATCAAGGATCCCGACCACTCCGAGTACGTCGCCGATGCACGCGACATGCTGCCGCAACTCTCGGACAGCGCATGGCGAGCCATCACGCGGCACGCGGACAGGATCCGCGCGGATGACTTCGGGGAGGCGCCCCGCTACGCGATGAGCCTCGGTGACTTCAAGGCCGACGAACAGCGTCAGGTCGCGGCCCATCGCTCGCGCGTGGCGGCGGCCGACGAGTCCGACCGGGCGCGCGTGAAGGCGTGGGAGGAACGGGCTGCCTTCGATGCGGCGTACTATCCACGCACGCGCGCCGAGATCAAACCGCGGGGGCGTTGATGGCCTACGTGCTCGAGCGCGCAGGCCGCGCGTACCAGGCGCTCGGCAACGCGGACATCCCGACGTTGCCGCCCGAGTACGGCAAGCCGCAGCCACCGATCTACCCACTGATCCAGGGGAGCCACGGCGGCTATCTCGAGGCGCGCAACTCGCCCGCCGATGGCTCGTGCGGCGTCGGCTCGTACCCGTGCAAGCACCCGGGCCTCGACGTGTTCGGGATGGCGGGCACGCCCGTCGTCGCGCCCGAGAACTCCACGGTGATCGCCGCCGCCGATGGCTCAAGCTCGCCGTTCGGCGGCTACGGGCCGTGGATCATCCTGCTCGAGGGCGTCAGCGGAAAGACGCATCTGCTCGGGCACCTCGATCCGGCCAACCAGGACATGGCGCCGGTCGGTCAGTCGTTCCAAGGCGGCGATCAGGTCGGCACCACCTCGGGCGCAAACCACACCCACTGGGAGGTCCGCGACGTGCCGATCCCCGACTACGCGCACGGCCAGACCGGTTTCGACATCATCATGGACCCGGTCGACTGGCTCGCGGAAGCGACCGTCACCAGCGGCTCGATCGGTTCGATCATCCTTCTCGGCGGCGCCGCGGCGCTGCTGTGGTTTCTCTGGAGGCGCTGACCCATGGCCAATCAATTCGTCAACCTCCCCACTCCGTCGGCGAACGGCGCCGGTACGCCCGTCGACGTGAGCTCGTTCGGATCGTTCAAGACCCTCGTGGTCTCGGGCGATCTGGCCGCGATCATCGCCGTCGAGGCGAACCTCGATCCGCTGCAGGCGGGCACATGGGTCGCCGTCGCGTCGTTCCCCAATCCCGGCCAGGTGACCATCCAGGTCGCCGCGCACTGGCTGCGGACCCGCGTGTCCGCGTTCAACTCGCGAGCTGGCGGTACGCCCGAGGTCGATTGCGGCGGCTCCGATGACGGTACCGGCTTCGCGGCGATCCCCGTGCCGGCCGCCGATGGCGTCGGCGCGGCCGTCGACACCTCGAGCCTGGGGCTATTCAAGAGCGTGCAGGTCGGCAGCGCGTTCCGCGGCACCGTGCTGATCGAGGAGTCCGAGGACGGCACGACCGCCTGGGGCACCGTGATGTCGTTCAACCAGCCCGGTCTCCAGAGCTCGGAGTTCACCGCGCACTGGATGCGAGCCCGGCGCGTCGGCACGCCGACCGTCAACCCCGGCACGCCCATCGCCAACGTCGGCGCGACCAATGATCAGGGCGGTGGCGGTGGCGGTGGCGGCAACTCGCAGCGGTTCCTCTACCACGCGACCGGCGCGGAAGGCTCGGACTTCAGCGTCAACCTCCCCGTCGCTCGAGCGAATGACTCGTATCTCGTCAGCGGCACGTGCCAGGGCGTCAACATGATCGTCGACTTCGATTTTCCCGACATCCTCGCCGGAGATCGGACGACGCTGCTGTTCCGGTGCATCACCACCGGGGCACTCACTGCTGGCGATACCATCTACTTCGAGGCGGTCGATCCGACGTGATCGCGCTGGCTCACAGGGTGGCGTAGGGGTTCACACCCAAGGGTACAGGGAGATCACATGTCCAAAACATTCGCATCCGCCGTCGTCGCCTATCCCAACGGTACGGTCACGCCCACCATCGCGTCCATCAACTCGGACCCGACGGCGGGTGGCGGCTATGCAGCTCCGCTCGGTTCGCTTCTGATGCGCACCGACACCCCGGGCATCTACTTCAAGACCGGTGGTGCGAACACCGCGTGGACGAAGCTCATCGCGGAGAACACCAACCTCCGCGCCACGGACTACGTCGCGACGGGCGGCGAGGGCTCGGACTTCAATGTCAACATCACCGGAGCAGCGCTACCGAACGACACGTACGAGATCTACTGGTCGCCCAAGGGCGTCACGCTGATCCCGGTCCTCGATCTGCCCGACACGCTCGCGGGAGATCGCACCACGACCACGTTCCGGGTCATCACCAGCGCGAACCTGACCGCCGGCGACATCCTCTCGTTTCTGATCTTCCAAGCATGAGGTAGCCCGTGAGCAAGATCCTTTCCGCCGACCAAATCCGCCTCAAGATCGTCGACCTCCTCTCGGGGACGGCCGATCCGAGCGCGGGCGGCGGTCTCGCGGCGCAACTCGCATCGTTCTACCTCCGCCAGAACGGCGGAGCCATCGGCGAGGCGTGGCTCAAGACCGGTGCTGCCGCCACCGCGTGGACCAAGCTCGCGAACAGCTTCGCCTGGTACAACGTCCGCGACTACGGCGCGGTCGGCGACGGCATCACCGATGATCGGGTCGCCATCCAGGCCGCTATCGACGCGTGCCAGGCGTCCACGAACAAGGGCCAGGTCTACTTTCCGCGCGGTACGTATCTGTGCTCGCAGAACGGCGTGCTGGGCTACTCCTTCATCTTGAACGGCGCGACGAACATGCAACTCGTCGGCGCCGGGCTTGGGACCGTGATCAAGATGTCCGGCAACGCGGGCGCCGCCGCCTGGGACCTGTTCCAGCTTCGCGGCTCGTGCTCGGCGATCCGCTTCATGGATATGGTCCTCGACGGATCCGGCGTCACCAACCCCGCGACCTCGGACAACCTCATCCATGCGTCGACGGTGCTCGGTGCCGGCAACATGCTCGATATCTCCGTCATCCGGTGCAAGTTCACCGGCATGGTCGCGGGGTCGGGCGACGGGGTCCGCTTTCGTGGTGCCGCCGCGAACCTCATCCAGCGCGTCTGGGTGGCCGAGTGCCTGTTTGATGGCGTCGGCGAGTACGGCATCCACATCAAGGAGGGTGTGTCGTATGCGTTCGTCACCGAGAACTACCTGACGAACTGCCTGCGCGAGATTGTCGTCGACTCCACCACGGATGTCGCGATCTCGAGCCTCGTCGTCAGCAACAACGAGCTCATCCACACGGGCGCGGACAAACTCGCGATGCAAGTGGTCGGTCCCACGACCACGCTCGTCTCCATCGCGACGTTCTCCAACAACATCATCTTCGGCGGCTTCGTCGAGATGTCGCAGACCATCCAAGCCACCGTTGTGGGCAACGTCCAGACGTCGGGCGCGTTTGCCAGCGGCAATGCGGCGTGGCGCATGTTCGGGCTCGTGACCGATCTCGCCTTCTCGGGCAACACGATCGACCGTTCGGGCGGATCCTCGGCGGGGGTCTGTATCAGCCTTGAGACTTCCGGTGGCCAGACGCCGACCCGGCTTCGTATCGGCAACAACATGCTGATCAACGAGGTTGCCTCCGCGGGCTTCATTCTCGCCGCCGACATCAAGGTGGTGTCGATCGGAAACAATCTCTGTCGCAACACGAACACCGCGGGCGCGACCACGGTCTACGGCATCGAGATCGACGCGACCACGGCGGTCGTCGACGACACGCTGATCGCAGGCAACCAGATCACGGCAGCCGCCGGGACGTTCGCGGCGGGCGTGCTGCTGAAGATCAACGGCTCGACCATCAACAATGTCGCCGTCAACGGCAACTTCGGCGACCAGATGGCATACGGCCTCGAGAAGAACGGAGCCGAGGCGTCCTTTACCGGCAAGTTGATGTATGCCGCGAACAACTTCGACTCGAGCACGGGCGATATCAATCTGACGGGTACCGCGACGGTCTATCCGATCATCGGATGGAACGGTGGCACGTTCGGCTCGCAACTCTTGACCGGCATCGGAACGCCCGAGGCCGCGATTACCGCGCGCATCGGCTCGATGTACCTGAACCGTTCGGGCGGCGACTCGACGACCGTCTACTACAAGGAGAGCGGCACCGGCAACACCGGGTGGATCGGCATCGGCGGCGACATCCTCACGTTCGGTGTTGCCACCACGACGACCGTCGCCACTGCCGTCTATATGGCGCCCGGGTACATCACGCTACCGACCGCCACTGAGATCCAGATGGCGGTCACTCGACCGGGTACGGTGCGCAACCTCTTCCTGCGCATCCAAGGCACCGGGACCACGGCAGGTGCGGTCACCTGGACGGTACGCAAGAACGGCGTCGATACCACGCTGACCGTCTCCGCCGACAACGCGGCGGCGGCACCCACCAACGTCAGCGACGTCACGCATTCCTTCACGGTCGTGGCCGGAGACCTGCTGTCGATCTCAGTGGTCAAGGCGGGCGTCGTGGCGGCCGGACAGACCAATGCGATTGCGACGATGGAGCTCATCTAATGGCCAAGGAGTTATCCGCGGACCGAGCCCATACACTCCTCGCTGACTGGATCGGCAGCGCGACGGCGCCCGACGTCACCGAGCCGGTTCCGTCGGCACCGCTCGCGTCGTGGCTCTTGCGCGCGAGCGGCAGCCAGCACGAGATCTACCTGAAGACCTCGCCACACGACATCGCGGGCTGGTCGCGCCAGAACTACGACCTCCGGATCTTCAACATCGTCGATTTCGGCGCGGTCGGTGATGGTGTCACGGATAACCGGGCGGCGATCAATGCGGCTATCGCGGCGGCGCAGGCGGCCGGCGGCGGGACCATCTACGTGCCGCCCGGGCAGTTCGCGGTGCTCAAGCCGAACGCTGGCACCCAGGATCTCCTGTCCGTGTCGAACGTCCAGAACCTGACGTTTCTGGGCGACGGCAAGGCCAGCCAGATTCGGATCTCGGGCGACCAGCACGCGACGTCGACCGTGTTGTTCCGGCTCCACAACTTCACCAAGGGCATTCGCTTCATCAGCCTGTTCATGGACTCGGCGCTCGCCACCAACGTCGAGGCGACGAACCAGAACCACCTGATCCAGCCCCAAGGCGCCATTGCGGATCCGGCGGGCTCGGGGACGCAGGATTGCGATGTCATCGGCTGCTATTTCGGCCAGGCGCACGGCGATCAGATTCGGCTCGCCGGTGACACGGGCGTTCCGACGAACGATACGCGCGTGTTCTACAATTCGTGCGACGGCCACGATCCGGGCACCGGACTGCGCGGCAGCCGGTCGATCGTGAGTTTCCAGCGCGGCGTCACACGCGTGATGATCGCCTACAACTTCATGACCGGTGTCCTGAACGGTCAGTTGATCGACTTCGAGCCATCGGGTACCGCGCAAATCACCGACATCGACATCATCGGCAACCAACTCGACCACAACTCCCAGGGCTCGCCGGCGTTCACGCTGGGCGGGACGTCGGGTGCGGCAGCCACTCGACTCATCGCGGGCTACAACACCATCGCGCACGGCGGCGACATCGTCGGACAACTCGTCGACCGCCACATCCTGATCGGCAACGTCCTCGTCCTCGATTCGCCAACCACGGCCGCCGGGGCGATCTCGCTCCAGGACTCGATCACCAATCTCGCCCTGATCGCGAACTCCTTCAACGTCACGGATGCCACTCTTGCTCGGATCCCAGTCGCGTTGATCGCCACCACGACCGATCCGCTTCAGATGACCGTTATGGACAACGTGGTCCGCGGGGCGAGTTGTGGTGCGGTCGGCAATGGTGCCGGGTTCTTCGATTCGCAAGGCGGCAGCCAGGTGGTGTTGTCCGGGAACGTCTGGTCAGGGCTGATCTCGGTCAATCCGACGGTCGCGTTGAAATACCGGAGCGGCGCTCTTGGGGCGACCAGTCACATCGCGTACTCGGGCGAGCTCGTGGTCCCCGACGTCGGCTCTGCCGCGAACACGGTGTCTGGCATCCAAGTCGGGGCTTCGAATGCCGATAATCTAACCGATGCGTCCGTTCGGTCGTGCTACGTGCGAAACCCGGGGACCGCCACGGTCGTCGAGTGGGTCTCGAGCGGCGGAGCGGTCTTCGCGGGATGGCGGTACTGCGCGGACAATCTTCTCATCGGCGGCTCGACTGCGACGATGGCGCCGCCTACTACGAATGTCGGCGTCACCGGCTCGGGCAATGCCGAACCGGGGACGCAGATTGCGATCACGGCCACCACGCCGGTCGCCAACGTGTCGGCACCCGCTGGGTCAATGGTCACCGACCAGGGCGGCGGCGTCGCTACTACGCTCTTCGTCAAGGAGACCGGTGCTGGTGTCTCGGGTGGCACGGGTGGTTGGATCGGCGTGGGGCCGCACGAGATTCAGTTCGGCGTGATTGATACCGGAGCTGCGCTCACGGCGCTATTCCTGGCCCCCGGTTCAGATCTGGCGGTCGCGAGCGCAACGACGATCGAGCCGCGCATGCCAAGACCCGCCGCGATCCGCAACTGGCGCGTGCACCAGGTCGTCGGCACTGGCGCCGGCAACATCACTTACACCGTCCGGAAAAATAACGTGGCGCAGTCTGGCAGCATCGTGATCGCATTTACCACTGCGGTCGGCGGTCCCACCGGCGGCACTACGGTGGTTGCAGGTGACGCGCTCTCCGTCGTTCTCACGAAGTCCCAGGCACCCGCCACCAACCCCAAAAATGTCGTCTTCACCATCGAGGTCGCAGGCTGATGCCGAATCCCGGAGACAGAGTCCTCTTCCATTTTGTCGACTCCGACGGCGAGCCACATCGCACTCGAGATGCTTACGTGGTCTCGGTGCAGCCGGACGGTGGGCTCGTGATCGCCGTGCGCTTCCTCCCTGAGGACTTCATCCGCAGCGGTCACGACGTCCTGCAAGGGCACGACATTCCCGTCCCCCACGCCACCCAAGATCCGCCCGAGAGCGGATCGTGGACGGAGCCGCCCGCTTCATAACCGGGTCTCATGTCCAAGCCACTGACTGCCGATGTTGCGGACCTCGCGCTCGCCAACATCACGGCGCTGTCGCTCTTGGGCACCACCACATCTGCCGATCTGGGCGGCACCACCCAGAACGATTTCGCTCCGGCCAACCTCGCCTCCATCGTCGTCGTCAACCTCACGGCGAGCTCGGCGGCATCGATCACGGGCCTCGCCGCCCAGCCCGTCGGGCGGATGGTGGTCCTCTACGCGCTCGCCGCCAACGTCGGCAACGTTACCCTGACCAACGAGGATGTGGGCTCGGCGGCGGCGAACCGCTTCGACCTTCCCGGCGCGGCCATCGCTGTCCTGACGCCGGGCTCCGCGTGCTGGCTCCGGTATGACACCACGACATCGCGCTGGAAGATGCTCGCGAGCACGAGCTCGACCACGCTGCCGAGCCTCATCGTCACGGGGGCGGTTACGTTCTCTGGAGCGATCACGCCGGCGAGCTTGCCGGCAGGGCTGGCGAACAACTACAACCCGGCGGGACTCGCCAACGCCGCGACGATCCGCCAAGCGGTCAATGTGGGCGTCGTCGCCATCCTGTCGGGGCTGACCGCCCAAGGCGCCGGCCGCCGCATCACGATCCAGAACCTCGGAACTGGGATCCTGACGATCACCAGCGAGGACACCAACTCCACGGCCGCGAACCGGTTCTCGATGCCCGGTGGCGGCACATGGGAGCTCCTGACCGACGGCGCGATCACGTTCCTCTACGATGGCACCACAGCGCGGTGGATCGCCGAGAACATGACGCAGGCCGTCCCGTTCGTGCAGATCAACACCGTGACCAGCCCGGCGGCGATCACAGGCTCGGTGAACGACTACAACCCGGTCGGGTTGGCGGTGGCAGGCGTGCTGCGTCAGGCGTTGAGTGGATCGGCGACCCTGACCGGTCTCGTGGCGCAGGTCGATGGCCGGATGCTCGTGCTCGAGAACATCGATACGTCGCTCAACATCACGCTGACCAACGAAGACACCGGGTCAGCGGCGGCGAATCGCTTCATATTGCCGGGCGCGGTGTCGCTGCTCATCGGCCCGGGTTCCGTCGTCATCCTGATCTATGACGGTGCGAGCGCTCGATGGCGAGGCATCGGTCAAGTCGGCGCGACGACGGCATCAGCATCGGCCGCAGGCATCTTCGGCACGGGTGGAGACGGAGATCTTGTCTTCGACGGCATCGCTACCGTCGCTGGCATGGTGCCGGTCGCGAACGTCTACACGATGACGCGCGATCTGCGTCCGCACAACATGACGATCAATGTGGGCATCACCGTCAAGACGGCGGGATGGCGCGTCTTCGGATCTGGCAATGCCGCCGGGCCGGGTCTCCTGCAATGTAGTGGTGGCAACGGCGGCAATGGTGGCGCGGCGAATGTGGGAGGCGTGGCCGGAACCTCACCGGTCCCGGGAAGCGTCTACATGCGGACGCTGCAGCCAGGCGGTGCCGGCGGCACGACGGGCGCTGGAGGAGGTGTCGGCACACTCAATCCCGGAAATTTGTACGAAGGATTCACGGGAACCGGCGGCAATTCGTCGGGCGGCAATGCAACCGGTGTTGGCGCGGGCGGCGGCGGCGGTTCGGGGACTGCTATTGGGGGTAATGGTGGAAGCGCGACACCGTACACAGCACTCGGCACGAGTCTTTTCGCGCCTCAGTGCTTCTCGTTTTTTGTCCCGAATTCAGCGGCTGTTCAAATCTGGGCTGGCGGCAATGCAGGCGGCGGCGGCTGTGGTGGCGGTGCCGGTTCCGGCGGCGGCGGCGGCGGCGGCGGTCCGGGTGGTTGCGTGGCGCTCATTTTTCGGACGATCAGTAGCTCGCTGCAGATTCAAGCCAACGGCGGCAACGGCGGCAATGCGGGTGGCGGCGTCAATCCCGGCGGCGGCGGCGGCGGCGGCGGCGGGCTCGTCGTGATCGTGACCACCACGCCGACGAATCTCCTGCCAACCCCGCAGGTCAATGCCGGTACCGGCGGCACCGGGAGCGGAGCCGGGCTACATGGTGGCAACGGCACCAACGGACTCGTGTATATTTTCAACTCCTGACACGATAACGAAGCGGGATAGAATCACGCTCATGAGTAAGCTCTATCAAATTCAGGAGACTAGCGGACCGATGCGAACTGGTTGGGCACAGCAACTCGAACAAGGAGACATCGCGACCTTGTTCATCATGAATATCCTATCGCCAATGATGGCGCAGATCGCTGCGACAGGCGTCTTGAATTCCGGTGGGTACACGACGCCGTTTTTCACTGACATCTCAGGATTGTTTCCCGGTGGCCCGCCGCCGTGGTTCGTGATCCTTAGCGACGGTACATACGGGGTCGTGGCTAACCTCGGTAACTACGTTACTCTCAACTGACGCTTCGATGCCCGCGCTATTCGCTCTCATGTTCTTCGTCAGTATCGCCGCAGTTCTGATCGTCGAAGACGAGGGCGAAGATGACAACGAGCTCGTTCGAGGAGGGTGACCATGGAGATCCGCACCGACAACCCCATCGCTCGAGGCGTCTCCAACCTGATGTATGTCGGTGATGCCGAGGTCCTGCCATCGGGTGGACGCATCGACATCGCCACTGCGCTGCTGGGCGCGTACATGGCGGGTGCCCACGGCGGCGGGTGGCGGCTATTCTGGTTCGGTTGGACCGCCTACTTTGGTGTGAAGGCTATCCGTCGGACATCGTAAGGAGATCGTGATGCGCATTGTTGACTCTCGTTCCGGTGAAGACCTTGCGATTGGCAAGACCATCTCGTATCCCGATGGCGAGAGCATCACGTTGCTCGATTTCCGGCCCCGGCTCTTCATGGCGCGCATGCGAGTGAGATCCGTCGAGCGCGACTACTCCAAGCCCGGTTATCCGTTGCACACCGTCGAACAATGGGTGGATGGTCCCATCCGGTGGTTCCATCCCGCCTTCGCCGGTCAACGCGTCGCGTTCTTCCCGTCCTGACCGGGTCGCTCGATAATCAGCACCACCCGTGACTGCTCGCGGATCGACCGTGCGCACGCCTCCAAGAACAGCGCGGCGGCCTCGGGGAGCGCGAAGTCGATCACTAGGCGCTCGTGTTCCTCGGATTTCGCCAGCGGTGGATTGGGGCGCGTCGGACGCTTGTCCACGACCGGTTCGGGCTCGTCGACCACCACGGCATCGTCCATGACCCATTGTACATCTGCCCGGGATCTGCCCGAGCCCGCGTAAATCCACACCCGCCGCACTCCCGTGATAGACGTGTTGGATGGCTCTCCGGCCAGACCAGCGCGTGGCGTCGTGGATCGTCGCCACGCACTATCGCCCGGCGTTGCTGCGTGCAGCGCTCGATTCCATCCTCGCGTGCAAGATGCCCGAGGGCTGGGGGGTTGAGATCATTATCGTGCGGCACGACCGGGACCACGAGGCCGAGCGCGTGCTGGCCGACTGCGATGTAGTCATGGACTTGGTGACTACGGCGCAGACCTGCGCCAAGAAACGCAACCTCGCCCTCAGCAATGCGAGCGGCAACCTCCTCCTCGTCGCCGATGATGACGACATCCAGAGCCCCCTACGTGCGCTCGAGGCGTGCGCCGCCTACGAGGATGGTCACCTCCTCTCGAGCGTGAGGGAATTCCGGCAACTCCACCTCTCCACCGGAGACGTCGTGCGGTGGACCGGGGTCAAGGACGCCTCGGGACCGATGACCGGCCGAGCTCGCAACTACGACGCCGCTGGCGTGCGAAAGGTCGGGGGCTGGGACGAGTCGGTCGCGCGCGGCATCGATAGCGAGCTCACCGGCAAGCTGTACCGGCGGCTCGGCATCCGCGAGCACGACCTCGGCACTGGCCAGGCGCGGCGCTTCGTCTGCATCCAGCACCAGAGCAACGTGTGGGCGCGGCCCGTCGTTTCGAAGGACCGGCGACATCGCCATGGCGGGTACATCCTCACCGGGGAGGGCCACTGGACCACCTGCGAGGACTTCCCTGTCGCGTACGTGAAGGATCTCTTCATCGCTGCGCCGGAAACGTTCGGCCACCCGTGATGCACTGATGCCATCGCCGGGCTCGTTGTTCATTCGTTACTGGGCGCAGACCGACAACTCCATGATCGGACTTGCCGCAAGACGCTGGCTTGAGGCGATGGTGGCCATCCCGAACAATGGGATTCGCGTGCTCCCCACGAACCAACAGGGATTCATGGGTGACTGGACGGCGCACATAGGGCTGGGCATGGTCGCCATCGACGGTCCGTACGTCAACGTCGTGTGCTGCCCACCCCAGCGCTGGGCATGGCACCTCTCGATCCGCATCCCGCCATCTCGTGACGGATCGCGACCGGCGGAGACCACGTCAGGTGACGTCGAGATCTACACCGCAGGCCATCGCAATATCCTCATCGTTCCGCCGGGTGTGTACCCCGCATCCAAACTCGAAGTCTTCAGCGCGATGAAGTACCAGGCGCTGGTGTGCGGCAGCGAGGCCGATGCGCAGTGGTGGCGCGGCGTCGGCGCCAAGCCGATCACGATGGCGATTCCGCAGGGTCCCGGTCGCGCCGACGGGGTCGCCCTGTTGCGGAAGATTCTCTTTCCGGGGGACTCATGAAGATTCGTTACTACGGCCACGTCGGTCAGCGCACCGGATACGGCAAAGCCGCCAACGCGTTCTGCCTCGCGCTCCATCGCGCTGGCGCCGAGCTCGACATCCGTCCGCTCGCACCCGCTGCCCAGGTCAGCCTCGCTGGTGCGTCCTTGCCACTGGCAAGGTTTCTCCGAAAAGACAATGAACTGCTCGTCAACCCGCACGCCATCATCGTCCACACATTGCCGCTCGACTGTAAGCGCGTGCTCGAGATCGCCCAGCAGCAATGCACGAGCCCTGGCCATGATTTATACGGCGCCCAGACGGTCGCCTACACGACCTGGGAGGCGCTCGCAGCCCCTGAGGAGGTGACGTCGGGTTTGGCTGAGTTCGACGCGGTGTGGTCGCCGAGTTCGTCCTCGCTGCGTGGCCTGTCGTATGTCCCCAAGGACGCTACGCCACCTGACGGATCGGCGCCTCACGGACCAGAATACCGGGTGCTGCCGCATTGCTTCGACGAGGAGTCGCTCGGCGCGCGACTCGACCGCCAAGAGGACAAGGGTGACCGAGCGTTCACGTTTTACTACGTGGGTGCGTGGTCGGGTCGCAAGAACATCGGAGGTGTCATCAAGGCGTACACGCACACGTTCAAGGCCGGGGAGCGTGTGCGACTGATGCTCTCGTGCGCGGGCGTGACCGATCGTCAATTCATGGCGGCGATCCATGCCACTGGGATCCCGCAGTCGGAGATCCCCCGGATCGAGTTCAATAATCGGTACGTGACGGACGAGGAGATGATCGCGTTTCATCGGGACGAGGTCGACTGCTTCGTGTCGGCGAGCCGCGGTGAGGCGTGGAACCTGCCCGCGTTCGAGGCAATGCTCGCGGGACGGCACATCATCGCGCCCTTTGGTCAGGGGAGTGACGACTACCTCGCCAGCAATGGTGGCACCACGGCCGATCTGTACCCGGCGGCGTACACGCCCGCCGAGCTCGACGTGGCGATCACCCCGGGACCGAAGGATCGGCCGGAGATGTACGGGCTCGCGGTGGGCGGCGTGCAGGGACTGACGTCACGGTGCCTGTGGCATGAGCCGGACCTGATGTCACTGTCGTCGTTCATGCGGTCGAGCTTCGAACAGCCGAGCCGGTGTATCACGTGCTTCTACAACCCGATCGAGCGCTACGGGTACGCCGCAGTGGCGAAGCAAGCGCTCGGCTATCTGGAAGGTTTGAAATGACGACGACCGAGACGATGCCCAACGAGTTGGAGCGGCGGCGAATGATCGCGGAATGCGCAGTGAACTCTGCCAAGGCCATCGAGGCGGTGATGGAACTCCTCCGCGTGATGACCAGCGTGGGCCTCAACCCCGAACAGATCGTTGATGCCATCTCGAGCCACCTCGATCTCGGCGTCGCCGAGATCCTCCGTCCGTTGAAAGAACAGATCCTCGCCGACTACGCGTGGGTGTTCGCCGGCACTGATCCTGGTCTCGCCGGCATGGCCGGTGGGATAAGCATGGTCAAGGCGGCGATGCTCGACCGTCACGCCCCCATGCGGAAGCTGATCGACCGGCTATTCAGCGAGGCGCCCAAGCTCGAGAACCCGGATGGCACCGCGGTCCAAGGCCAGGCGCCCGCGCTGCCCGAGGTCGCCGTCCATCTCGCGAGCGGTCACGAGATGCAGGGCGTGCTCTCGATGACCCCCGAGGGTGTCTTCAAGATGATGTCGATAGCCAGCCAGGGCCACCATCGGATCATGCTCGAGCAGTTCTTCGGCATCGAAGACATCGATTGCGTCGGGCTCGTGCGACGGGCCGAGCCCGCGCAGGGTTCGCTCATCGTCGGCGGTTCGTGAACTCTTGGCACACGCCGCGAACGCAGTGGCCGGTCGTCGCAGCATGGTGCGTGCCTCTGATCGACAACCAGCCCTGTTTCGTCGTGTGTCGGCTAGCGGAGACGGTCGATGATCCCGAGCATCGACCGGATCCGATCTCGTACCACGTCTTGGCTCGTCAACTCGTCCCGACGCATTGCTCGTGCGGTGCATCACTCGCCAGCGGGGCTGACTTCAAGCTGATGCCAACGAACTAGTCCTCAAGCGCTCGCCGGTACTCACGAAGCTCGTCTCGGAGCGCCCGGGTCTCGGCGCCGAGGCCGCGGAACTGCCGTTCAAGTGAGCGTCTAGCCCGCTCGGCCGCCCACGCGACCACGGCGAGCATGTCCATACCGTCAGTCTCTTGATACGCGTCGAAGCAATCGGCGCACAGCGTGGGATGCGTGGTGCGCTTCAGGCACACGACGCACGCGTGGCTATTCGTCGTCCTCGTCCTCCTCGCTGTCCTCGTTCTCGTCTTCAGCCTCGCTGTCGCCATCCTCTTCCCCTTCCTCATTGTCGTCATCGAAGAGTTCGTGGCTCATCGCCTCGACCACGTCGCTCTCGAGCATCATCGCGAGCTCGTCAATCTTGCCGTGCAGGTAGTGGCTGTACGCCTCGTCGCCCCACTTCGGTTCCATCTTCCCGTCGCTCGCGCAGTCGTTCGCATCCTTGATCGCGTCCTCGTTGTCGGCGAGCCACGTCCGCTTGCGGCGGTCGACCTCGAGCGGCTTGGCGGCGTTCTCGGCGGCGGCGACGCATGCGTCATGCACGGAGATCTTACCGTCGAGCACGCGCGCGGCCAGATCTTCCTCGTCCACGTCACATCGAAGCTTCGACGACTCGCGGCCCTCGATGTAGAAAGCCGCGTACTTGCGTTGGATAGCGAACGGGATCGGCATGGGTGAAAAGCATCTTGCACATCGACCTTGACGAACGCAAGATGATGCGAGACACATCAAAACGCATCACGTGGCCAAACCGACCAAGAAGAGATCCCGGGCGAATCCGGAGACGGCACTGGTGCAGACCCGCATCTCGCTGGAAGCGAAGGAACTGCTGGACCGACAAACCGACGCCGAGATGATGTCCGAGGCCGCCCTCGTCAGGCGGGTACTATACCGTCACCTGGGACTGCTCAAGGAGATCTGACATGCCGCGACCGTTGCCCGGAAAGCCACAGCAACTTCCACCGGTCACCCAGGGGCCGATTCACCGCGTGCCGTGCCCGCACTGCGGACAGCCCGAGGACTTCCGCGCCCTGAACGATCAGCAGCTCCTCGATACCGGCCATCAGGTGGTGTGCGAGCACTGCGGGTATTCGATGGAGGTTGTCGGCATCCAGGACGTGAAGGTCGTGTCCGTGCGCAAGGACCCGCGCACCCATGGACGACCGCGCGATCCGAATCCGCCCGCGCAGCCCGCGCGCACCGTTGGGGCAGGCATGGTCAACCGGCTACTCGGAAGGGGGCGTCGATGACCGTGCTTGAGATGATTCGCGGACTCGTCCGTTGTGCCGAGTTCAAGGAGCAGGAAGAGAACGGAAAGATCTGGGACTCCTCGTGCCGCGATGCGTTGCAGGAGGCGCGTCGCCGCGGCTGGGGGCGGCACCAGATCGGCCATCTCGGTGAAGCGGACGGACGTTGCTTCATCGTCACGTACTGCCGACCGCAGTCAGAGGTGGCGCTTGCGCCTCCAGAGCAACGCGTGGTGCTGTCGAAGCTCGAGGCGCTCGATGCCGTCCGCGAGTGGGTAGGGGATCTCAGCGAACAGGGCAAGCGCGTGGCGGGCCACTTTCTCGACAATGAAGGCGAGACGTGGGTGTGGTTTTCCACCGGCACGCCGAATGGCATTGCCGATGGCGTGAGCCAGGATGTCGCGACGATGCAGTTGCTTGTCGGTCGGTTGTGCTTCGTCCGGCGGGGCACAATCGGATGAGCCCCAAGACCAAGACCAAGCGCCGCAGCATCCAGGTGGTCAGCGATCTAGAGATCACCCCGCGCGACTTCGTCATGGCTCGGCTCGCCGCCGCTCGCGCGAGCGCGCAGGCCGCTATCGATGCCATCGACGAGTGTATCGCCATCTTCGTCAACCCTGACGACGACAAGGCGGGCAAGGAGCGGGCCGAGCTCGTCGATGCCGCGCTCGAATCGGTCGGCGCCGCATCCCGGGCGCTCGAGAGCGCAGAGAGCACGTTCGACCAGGCCGACATGAAGGAATGCGAGCCCTGGGAAGATGATGACGACGAGAACGGTGACGACGACGAGGAGGAGGAGGACAGCTATGGCGAACAGTGAGCATCGCGACATCAACGGCGACGGCGTGTTCGTGTCGTACGGCGATGTCGAGTCGCTACGGTTCGTGAACGACGCGGGTCCGATGTACGACGGCCGCGTCGGCGTGATGGCAAACGTGAGCCCGGACCTGATGTATCCCGAGACCAGAATCATCGTCGGCATGATCTCGCGCGACCGCAAAGAGGTTCCGCAACTCGATTCGATGATGACTGTCAGCGAGGCCGTCCACCTCGTCAACATGCTACTCGCCGCGATCACCGAGGTCGCCGCCGCTGCGCCCAGCCTCGCCAACACCGCGCCGCAGATCGTTCAGCCTCCGGTGTTCGTCCGATGAACGACTTCGGGTGGCCGCAGTGGACGGTCATCATCACGTTGGTGATCATGTTCGTCTGGTTCTCCGTTAACGAGCTTCGCGATTGGAGGAAGTCCGCCGGACAGGTGACCGCGATCATCCTCGGCTATCTGGGGTACATCGCATTCTTCGCGTACGTGCTCCACGCCGGAGGGTTCTGGTGACCACCCACGTCATCATCCTCGCGCAGGGCGCACAGACGCGGCTGCCGATGTTCGAACTGCCGCACACCCCCAAGCAACTTGTCTGCCTGCAGATACCGGTCGCGACCGGGATCCACAAGTACGGAGTGTCCATCCTCACGCGCACACTCCGCCAACTCGCCTTGCTACTCGCAAACGAGGTCCATGTCACCACGGTCGTCGGGTGGCCGAGCATTGCCGAGCACTATGCGAAGCATCCGGTGATCGTTTCTTCCGAGGACGGACAGACGCACTTTGGCGTCGGCACTCGGTTGACGGTCAGGTACATGCCGGAGTTCGTGTCGCTCCCCGATCCCGGGAACTCCAGCCTCCGCGGGCTGGGCGAGTACTTCGACCTGAAGCGCGAGCGCACGGGAACCGTCCTGAGCTCGGATCGGTGCGTGGTGCTCCTGGGGGACGTTGTCTACTCGTGGGACTGCATGCGGATGTTGCTCGATCCTGCCGCAGCGATCCGCTTCGTAGGCACGAGCGACCTCTCGACCTCCGGTGGCGAGCTCTGGGGCATCGCGTGGGATACGAGCCGCACGGTCATGCTCGAGACGCTGCGCGAAGCGCTCGCAAGGCACCCCAAGGTCGATGATGTCTACCAGTGCGGCCAGATGCGGCGATGGTGGTGGGCGGTGCGCGACGTCGCCATCGCCGCGTGCCTGCCGGCCGAAGAGCGCGGGTACATGGTGTGCGACGACTACACGTTCGACCTCGACAAGCCCGCCGACATTCGCCTCCTGAGCGAGCGCGCTCCTGAGGTGGAGGCCGACGATCGGCGGAATGGAGTGACCTGGTGATGCCCAGCGATGGCTTCTGGTCCTGCACCATGTGCGGAGGGATGCACCGCACCGGTGAGAGCCACAACCAGGCGATGGCGCGGGCCAAGCCCGTGGTGGTCAAGCGGGAGCCCGTATGGCGCCCTGGAGACCGCAAGTGACGGACTACCAGGACCACGTCGAGCTTCGCCGTCTCCGCCAGGGTCGGCTGGTCACCGGCATCATGGCGTTCTGGACGGCGTTCGCCTTCGTCTGGGGCGACACGCTGATCACTGCCATCGCACTGGCGTCCCAGGCCGTCATCTGGGGCACGTGGGCATTCATCATTCAGGGCGACATCCGGCTCCTGAAGCGTCGCGCGGAGTACGACGAGGGCCGTGCGACCAGACTTCGTCATCTGCGGAACGATGTCATACCGGCGCGCCATACACGGGGCAAGCCATGAACGCCGACCCGAACTACGGATCGCAGAGGCACCAGCGCTGTTTTCTTGCGCACCTCGCCAACCTGCAGGAGAAATATCCCTGCACGAAGGGATGCGCCGAGCATCGGATCACACCGATCCAAGACGAGAAGGGCAAGATCACGACGCCCGCTTGCTACACAGACCAGCAACTCCGAGAGTCCTCGCGGGCGGTGCAGAGCACGCCCTGATTCGTCCGACCCGACCGGTCGTTAAGCGGGACGTTGGCGCTTTCAGATAGAGCGCTGGCCGACCCCGCAGGCACTGCGAACGCTGAGGGATCCAGCGTGACACGGCGGAGAGACGCCGAACCTTTCACCGGGATCCGTGATGCTCCGAGTTGACCCAGACACTGTACGCGTGTTTCAGACGAACGAGGACGACTCGCAAATCGTCCAGATGTCGCCGACGATTTCCGCGACACAGGTGTTCGCGTTCCTCGGCAAACGAGGGTCGGGCAAAACGTATTGTTGCGGCCGGTTCGTCGAGCAGCTCCTCGGCCACAAGATCCAGGTCGTCATCGTCGACGTCGTCGGTACATGGTGGGGATTGCGGCTCGGCACCGAGGGCGATGGCGCCAACGGCTTCTCGATCCCGGTGATCGGCGGCCAGCACGGCGACATCCTGCTGTCCCACGAGGCCGGAGCGCTCATCGCGAGCACGCTGGTCGACACCGGCTCGAGCGCCGTGCTCGACCTCTCCGACATGCGCAAGGGCCAGCGCCAGCGGTTCCTGACCGACTGGGCGGAGGAGTTCTTTCACGAGAAGAAATCGTCACGCTCGCCCGTGCACATCGTGCTCGAGGAGGCGCACACCATCGTTCCTCAGCGCGTGATGAAGGGACAGGAACGGATGCTGGGCGCGATGGAGGACCTCGTCCGGCTTGGCCGCAACTACGGCATCGGGGTGTCGATGCTCGATCAGCGTCCGCAGTCCGTGAACAAGGACGTCCTCAACCAGGCCGAGGTCATCGCCGCGTTCCAACTGCCCGGGTCCCAGGAGCGGAAGGCCATCAAGGAGTGGGCGGAAGCAAAGGAACTGCCCGAGGTCAACACCGCGCTGAAGCAGCTCGCGAGCTTGCCGCGCGGGCAGTGCATCCTGTGGAGCCCGGAGTGGCTAAAGATCTGCCAGCGCGTCAACGTGCTGCCGAAGACCACCTTCGATGCGAGCGCGACGCCGGACGCGAAGGAGCACAGCGACCAGCCAGTGAAGATGCGACCGGTCAACCTCGATGAGCTCAAGCGGGCAATGGAGGAGCTCGAGATCGGCGAGAAGGCAGTGCCGTCCTTCGCCAGGATCACGAAGGTGACGGATGGCAAGGTCATCGTGGCCGGTTGGGGGCAGTCGAAAGGCGACCCACTCCATCACGCGTTCGTGCAGGACGGCAAGAATCGCGAGGCCGAGCTCGAAGCAGCCGTGACGTTATTGACCACCAAACTCAACAAATCTACGGAGGCGTTGTCGAGGCTCACTGATGACAACGCGAGGCTGAAATACGCGCTCGCTAGCATCCGCGAGATCGCAGTGCCGTTGGGCGACATCCACGATGTTCTTACGCAGTGGATTGGTCCATCCCATCCACCGGAGACACTCCGCGAGCCGCCGCCATGTCGCGTGGAGCGCAAGAAGAATAAGCCAGCGACGATCCCTGGGCCATCGAAGAACGTGCCCGGGTACGCACTCGCCAACCCGACCTCGAAGGTCGAGCGCGCCATGCTGTCCGTGCTCGCGGCGCGTCCCTCCGGTCTGACCCGGAGGCAGGTGCGCATCTACAGCGGTTACGCGGAGGGCGGTTCGGTCACCAGCGCGCTCGCCACGCTCGTCCGCGAGCAATGGGCGGTCCCGAATAACGACCTCCTCGTCATCACGCCGCGCGGTCTCCAGGCGCTCGGGCCATACACGCTGATGCCGGTCGGCGTCGCGCTGCGCGAGCACTTCGAGAGGAAACTCGACAAGGTCGAGCGGAAGATGTTCCGGGTCATCTGCGACCGGTACCCAGGCGCCATTGCGCGCGAGATGGCGCGCGATCTCGCTGGCTACAAGCCAGGCGGCAGCGTCACGAGCGGCATGGCTCATCTCGCGAGCCTCGACATCATCACGATCACCGCGCCGGGTTACGTGCGCGCGGCCGATGAACTATTCGAAGAGGGAGAGCGACGCCCGTGAAAGCGAAGACCACGAAGGCGAAGAACAAGCCAGCGGTTACACCGGTCGCGCGCGTCGAACCAGTCGTGCACACAGAGCCATGGTTCGAGGTCGTGAGCGGTCACACGCGAGTTCGCATCACGAGGGAGTCTTGGCTCGAGCCCGTGCCGCGTGCGGGGCCGATGGACCGCATTCGATATCGGGCGGCGATCACGTTCACGCGACTCGGCGGCGATACGGACATCGCGTACTACGAGAGCGATGACGGCCAACCGGACATCGCGTCGGTCTACCTGAAGACCATCTCGATGCTGCTGGGCAAACTCGAAGTGCGGACGTACCCGTCCGACGAGATCCGGGGCTGGGTCGACGACCTGATCGCCGAAGACGGCGGCATGTTCCATTCCCACCAACGTGAAGCGATCAAGAACTCGTTCCGCCGGAGGTTCCGGTGACCGGCGCGCTTCAAGCTCGCCTCCGCCGTCCGCGCATCATCCACGAAGTGTCCTGCACCTGCATGACGTGCTGGCGTCGACGATGGCGCGAGTCGAGGTTCGCCCGCCTTGTCTGCCTCGACTGTCCGGCGGCGATCACTGGTCGTACCGGCGTGCGGTGTCCGAGTTGCGCGGAGGCCAATGCGATCCGCACCGTCCGGTACCGGAAGGCGGGCAGCAAGCGCACCGTGATCTATCGGTGCGGGTACTGCGACGAGCCCGGACACAACCGCGCCGGGTGTCCGCAGCGTCACGAGGAGGCTCTACAGGCCGCTAGGCGCCTCAAGGAGGCCGCGTGAAGAATCGGACGCCGACGCCGATCGAGCGCGTAGACGAAGCCCTGGCGACCGTCCGGCAACGGGTGGGCTTCGTGGAGCACGAGCTCGAGAACAGACTCGTCATGACGCGGGGCGCGCTCCTGGACGCCACCGACTTCATCGAAGGGATGGCCAACCTTCTGATCAAGCACAAGGTCGCGCCGATTCGAAACTACCGAGCCCACATCCGCATGGTGATCCGCAACCTTCGCAAGCGCGGTGGAATGTGAGTGAGCGTCTGATCTTGCTGGCGAAGCATCCGTGCGACGTACCGGGCTGCCGCGAGACGGCGAGCCGATGGATCCTCTGCAACTGCAAGGCTGTGCTGTTCCGGTGCAGCGCGCATGGCCAGAACATGATGGTCGAGCGAATTCAGCACTGTGCCAGTGGCAAGGCGGCGTCGCCGTGATCCCGGACCTGTTCGGCGATGGCCGAGATGGCGACATCGACCTCACGCAGACCACGGTGGTCGCCACCCGCGACATGCAGCATCGCGTGTTGCGGGGCACGCTTCGACAAGTGAAGCGTTATGCCGGCGGCTACCGAGTGCTGTGCCAGACCTTCGATGAAATCAAGGACGTGCCGTGAACGGCCTCTTTCCCCAAGGCGAGGCGGTCTTCAGCTCGGACGGCGTGTACCGCTACTGGTTGACGCGTGAACCCACCGTCTCGGCCAACCATGCCGTGATCATGCCGATCACGTGCGCATTCGTGATGCTCAACCCGTCCACCGCGGACGCCGACCACGACGACAACACCATCCGCAAGTGCAAGAAATACACGCGGCTGTGGGGATTCCATCGGACCGTGATCGTCAACGTGTTCGGGTTCCGCTCCACCGATCCGAAGAAGATGTGGTGGGCCTGGAGCCAGGGCTGGAAGGACCACGGCCGCATCGTTGGGCCCGACAACGACCACTACATCACCAAGGCGGTGCAGGAAGCGCGACTCTCTGGTGGTCGCGTGGTCGCCGCCTGGGGCTCCGGGGCCGGTGCCGGGAAGAAGCTCGAGCGCGCATACTTCCGCGAGCGGTGCGCGGCGGTGTGCAAGCTGATCGGTGGCGAGCTCACGTGCTTGAAGGAGAACAACGACGGCACCCCGGCGCACCCATTGTATCAACCGGATGATGCCGAGCCGATGCGATGGAGGGGGGCCCAATGACTTTCAGCATCGAGAGCGAGTCGGACTCGATTACATGCGCAATTTGCAACGTGGAGTTGACACTCGAGGTGGCGCCACTAAATCCGATCTCGAAGGAACACATGGACCTCCTGACCGGCAACGCGCGCCGCGCGAACAATTTTCGTACCGCATTGAACGACGCGGCCGTCACCGTCGGATGGCGGCGGGTAGTTCGCGCGAACTTGGTGGAGTACTACTGCCCGGATCACGTGGCCTCACTCCGTCTTGTGTGCGAACGGTGCGGGTTCGCCGAGTGCTCATGCATGGGCGGACCGCGCCTGGATGCGAGGCCAGCGTAATGGCAAGACTCCACCCGTTTGACGAGGTGATCGCTGCTGCGGTCACTGCGGCGCGCTCGTCCGTCTGCGCGAAGTCCAAGCGCGGCGTCGCCGTGTACTACATGCTCGATGGCCCGCGCGGCAAGGATACGGTCCCGGAGATCATCGGCGCGTACAGCAATGGCCCGCCACCGCCATTCGAATGCTCGTCGTATGACGGGGACGGGCGGTGCGAACGTATCTGCAACCAGTGGGCGGTTCACGCTGAAGCTCGAGCGGTGCGTCGAGCGGTCGAGTACCGGGGCAACCGTTCGGAGTTCCGCCTACTGCATGTGAAGGTCGAGAATGGCGAGCTCGTAGCTGGCGGACCGCCATCGTGCTGGCAGTGCTCGCGCGAGATCCTGGATGCTGGGCTCCACGGGATCTGGCTGTACGAGCGCAAGCTGACTGTCTCGCTCGAATACCTGCTTGGCGTGAGCGCCGATGCGCAAGCCAAGGATGTCACCAAGTGGAGTTTCTACTCCGCTGAGGAGTTTCACCGCGTCACCTGGGAGAACCAGCCTTGAAAGAACAGATCGACCGACTCAACGATGTCATCAGCCACGGTCTCAACTTCTGCGAGTCGGCGATGGCATCAAAGGACTTCGAGCTCTACGCAATCGCCGTCCATCGCGCGTGGGTTGCCATCAAGCAACGTCTTGGTGCGATCCGACTCGTCACCATACCGACCTCACCAAGCATTATCCACGTCCAAGTGGAGACAAGCCCGGGTGTTTTCGTCACCGTGATACGCGAAGTGCAGGACAATCACATCTCGCATATCGTCGAGCCGCGCGGCATCCAGAAGGCTATCGAGGAAGCGCGATGAGCAATTACCGCGTGTGGTGTCTGTCCTGGGAAGACGACGAGTTAGACGGTATCGACTTCGCCGACAAGCCGAGCACGACGGGCGGGTACATCGAGCAAATACTCGCGAGTGATAAGTGGGCGACGGACGCGAGGGACGCCGCGCAGATGTGCGCGGACCACTTCCACTCCAACCGTGATGGCTGGGAGTCCTCGTGGCCGCTCGAGTTTCGCGTCCGCCTTCCTGACGGCACCACCGAGGACTACATCGTGGAGCGCGAGATGGTTCCGGAGTTCACCGCATCGCGCATCAAGGGTCGGCCGTCGGTGCCGCCTGCTCGAGAGCCTCCCAAGTCGGAGGACAAAAATGCCGCGTAGGCGAGGCCGAGAGCCGTACCGCCCCGGCAACCTCCGGTCCGTGGCTTTCACGCCCAGAACGGCAACATCGCTGGCGCGAACAAGCGCTCGGTCTGGTCGGTCGCCGCGACGCCATACAGCGAGGCTCACTTCGCCACCTTCCCACCGAAACTCATCGAGCCGTGCATCCTTGCCGGCAGTCGCGCCGGCGACCTGGTGCTCGACCCGTTCTTCGGTAGCGGCACCGTGGGCGAGGTCGCCGAGAAGCACGGGCGGCGGTGGATTGGCTTCGACCTCAACCCCGCGTACGCCGAATTGCAGGCGAAGCGCACAGCCCAGCGGTCCCTGATGGGGCTGATGACGGAGGAACGATGACAGGATACCGCTGCATCGCGTGCAAGGCGCCGGTCGAGAAGAACTTCGACCACGTCGGTGACTGCGATGGCGTTTGTCACGGCACCTTCAGCCACACGGGTGCGTATGGTCGCTTCGCCACCACTGCGCGGTGTCCGAAGATCTTTGCCGACCTTCCACACGAGCTCGTGGAGCAAATCCCGTGACGCTCACGATCCCGCCAGACGGTGCCGGGCTACAGGTCATCGCATCGGTGTCCGGTGGCAAGGATTCGACGGCCCTGATCCTCGCGCTCCGCGAAGCCGAAATCTCGGCGCGGTTCGTGTTCGCGGACACCGGGTGGGAGGCCGACGAGACCTACGCGTACCTCGATCTGTTGCGCGAGCAACTCGCGATCACGATCGATGTCGTCGGCGTCGACGGTGGCATGCGCGCTCGCGTACGGCATCGCGCAGGCTTCCCGGGACGCATGCAACGGTTCTGTACGCGCGAGCTCAAACTCGAGCCGTTGCGCGGATACCACGACCTCGTCGAGGAACAGACCGGCATCGAGTCCATCTCAACGATGGGCGTGCGCGCGCAGGAGAGCGCACGTCGCGCCCAGATGCCGGAATGGGAGGACGAAGGCCCGAAGTTCACCCGCGAGCGGTGGGGTGGCTACGTCTGGCGTCCGCTGATCGCTTGGACCGTCGAGGACGTGCTGATGATTCATCGGCGCCACGGTGTGCCCGTCAATCCGCTGTACCAGCGCGGCCACGACCGAGTCGGTTGCTATCCCTGCATCTTCGCAAACAAGGAAGAGATCCGACTGATCGCCGAGCATCGGCCGGACAAGATCGATGAGATTCGGGCGCTCGAGGGCGAGATGGTGCAGCTCCGTCGCGCGCGCAACATTGAGAAGCCTGGCCGTTATTCGTATCCCGAGGACGCGACGTTCTTTCAAACGCAACGTCAGGGCTTTACTGGGATCGACAAGGTGGTCGAGTGGGCGCGCACGGACTTCGGCGGTCGTCAGTCGCAACTGTTCGCGCCGTCACCGACTGGTGGATGCATGCGCTGGGGTCTCTGTGAGACCGCTCCCGACGGTGAAGAGACGTGATCATGTACGCCGTGCGCACCGGGACCAAACGCAACCTCGCCGGCATCCGCGCCAAGGGTTGGGGGTTACTGATCTCCGCGCAAGGCGTTCTCCGCGACGAAGGCTTCACCGAGCTCGGCCTCGACAACGGCGCGTGGACGACACGCAACAAGAAGCCGTTTGACGCTGTCAAATTCCGCCGCGCGCTGAAGCTGTTTGGTAAGCGCGTCCGGTTCGTCGTCGTGCCGGATATCGTGTTCGGCGGCAAGGCGTCACTCGAATTCAGCCTGTCGTGGCTGTCCGAGGTCCAGGGCGAGACCGAGCGCGTACTGATCCCAGTGCAGGACGACATGGAACCGGCCGATATCGAGGGTCTGCTCGGTTCCAAGGTCGGCGTCTTCATCGGCGGCGGCGACGATTTCAAGGAGCGCAGCGCCGGGATGTGGTGCGCGCTCGCGCGATCTCGCGGCGCCTGGTGCCACATGGGGCGCGTCAACGCCATGCGCCGCATCCACATCGCGATGGCGGCGGGCTGCAACAGCATCGACGGCTCGGGCGCGAGCCGTTTCTTCAAGCACCAGTCGCGCGTGCACCGCGCCGTTTCCCAAACCTCGTTACTCGTGGAGCCCACCGAATGATCGCCACCATCGCCAAGCGGTTCACCTTCGACGCCGCGCACAGCCTTCCGTTGATGCCGGAGGGCCACAAGTGCCGCAACATGCACGGCCACACGTACATCGTCGAGCTTCGCCTCGTCGGGCCAGTCGATCCGCGCACGGGATGTCTCGTCGACTACGCCCAGATCGCGAAGGCGTGGGCACCGCTTCACGATCGGCTCGATCACAAGGTCCTGAACCAGGTCGCGGGGCTGTCGTGCCCGACGACGGAGGCGCTGTGCGCGTGGATCCTGTCCAAGATCAATCTGCCGTACCTCCACAGCGTCCGGGTCTACGAGTCGTCGACGACGTGGTGCGAAGTCCTCGCGAGCGAGTCGCACGCGAGCCTCCTTATCGACCTCGAGAATGCCGTCTCCGCGCTCTCCCCGTGCGTACCGTACGAGACCTGATGAACGTGCTCGCGCTGCAGTTGGACGGCAAGTTGCCGAACCTCGCGTTGATGCGGATCGCCGCGCACCATCGCGGACTCGGCGACGCCGTCGAACTGCGTCGGGCCGGCAACGGCAACGCGCTCGAGCCGCGGTTCGGGGACCAGACATGGGATCGGGTGTACGGATCGCTGATCTTCGAACGCACGAAGCCGCTGGCCGAGCGAGCTCGCCACATCTACCCGACGATCGTGCTGGGCGGCACCGGTTGGGATCTGTCGACGACGCTCGCAGACGTCGGGATCGGCGACGGTCCCATCGATTACACCGACTATCCGCGGTGGCGTCAGTCCATCGGGTTCACGCAGCGCGGGTGCCGACTACGTTGCTCGTTCTGCGTCGTGCCGCGCAAGGAGGGTGCGATCCGTTCGGTCGGCCGCATCGCGGACATCTGGCGCGGCGACCCATGGCCGCGCGAGCTCCTGATCCTCGACAACGACTTCTTCGGCAACCCGAATTGGCCATCGATCGTCGCCGAGATCCGCGCCGGCGGCTTCCGCGTCTCCTTCAACCAGGGCATCAACGCCCGGATGCTCAATGACGAGACTGCGGCGGCCATCGCGAGCGTCGACTACCGCGACGACTCGATGGCGAAAAAGCGGATCTACACGGCGTGGGACAACCGCAAGGACGAAAGGCGGCTGATCAAGGGGCTCGAGGCGCTCGTGCGGCACGGCGTGAAGCCGGACCACATCATGGTCTACATGCTCGTCGGGTACTGGCCCGGCGAGACGCTGGCCGATTGCGAGCACCGACGACGCGTGCTGCGCGACTTTGGCGCCCGTCCGTACCCGATGATGTTCCACCGCACCGACGAGCTCGCGTCGTTCACGCGCTGGATCGTCGGCGCGTTCGACAAAACCATCCCGTGGGACGAGTGGTGCGCGGCGCGCGGCGAGCCTCGTCGCTTGACCCGCTACAACCGCACGCTGCCGCTATTCCCGACGGAAATGGTTGATTCCGATGACGTTTCTGGCGATACCTAATAGCAATTAGCCATCACATACGGTCGCATAGATAACAATTACCAGGAGTTACGTGATGTTGGTGATCATGTTCAAGCGCGGTGAGCTCGTGGGGAACCTGACGTGGTCGACGAAACCGGAGCATTTGACGACGTACCGTCTCCTCGTCGACGGCATCGACGCGACGCATGCGCCGGGCGATCAGGCCGGGAAGCGTCACTTCACCCCGGTGCACCTCGAGCGGCTCGGCCGCGATCTACTCGGGGAGCCGTCATGGCATGACACCGACCACGGCGTCCTCAACCCGTCCGCCCGTTTGGCGTTCATGCTCGAAGCCCTCGCGCACCTCGCGATGTCGAACGACGAGCACCGTCGGAACGCCGAACGGTCGCTCGAGTGCCGCACGAATCTCTATCCCGTCGCGGGGCGTGAGCAACGCGCCAACGGCAACACCGTCATCGACATCGGCGTGGTGCCCTGGTGAGGACGAGCGAAGACTACGCTGAGCGCCTCCTGAAGGACATCCTCGCTATCGACGATGTGCGAGATGGTGGCCCCCCCGATTTCGCGGAGCGGCGGCTCGCTGTGACCTCGACGTTCCTAGAAGCGTTCGCCGCCTCGGAGTTCGCGAACTACGAGCGGCAGATTGTCGAAGCCACGCAGAAAAATGCCGGCGACGAGCATCGGGTATGGACGATCAACGCGCAGTGGACGGGCGACGTGCTCCGCCGCATCGAACAACTGGAGCGCGACACCAAAAGCATGGACGACGCGTTCTGTACCCGGTTCAAGCGGCTCGAGGCTGCCATCGATGCGCGACCGCGCCCAGCGCCGATGTCGTTCCTGACGACGCCACGAGCTGCCGTCGAGGAGCTTCGCGCCGTGCACCAGCCCCACGGCGGACCAGGTTGGT
Organism: Galbitalea sp.; assembly: GCA_036499165.1. Taxonomy (GTDB): domain Bacteria; phylum Actinomycetota; class Actinomycetes; order Actinomycetales; family Microbacteriaceae; genus Galbitalea. The sequence goes on from DASYEE010000012.1 coordinate 81,100, forward strand.
ACTGGTGGGACATCGAAGACCACCGCGATGGCACGAGCGGTCCATTCGCTACCTGGGCCCTCGCCGCCGCCGATTGTCAGTCCGTCGGATACGTTGTCGATTGCGGCGCCCACCGAACCCCATCCGTGAACAAACCCCGCGGTCGGGTGCGTCGATACTGGGAAGGTTCCGACGGCGGCGCTTCGTTTACCGTGATCGCCAAGGACTCGATCACCGCGCTCCGTCTCATCTGCCAGCACCTGATCGATGCAGGCGAGACAGACGAGACAGACGAGATCAGCGTCGGTGAGATTACCGACGAGGCGCGCATCAAGGCGTGCGTGATCAAGGGCGACGATGGTGGCCCACTGGTCGACATGCCGTACGGCATGGTCGCCTCGAGCGAGTACTGACGTGCCAAATCGCCAAGACATCGACAAGGCCGTCGAGCGCCTCGTCTTCATGATGCACATCTACCAGGGCTACCCGGTCGGCAAGTCGCGTGGTCCCAACGGGTGCGTGTGGGAAGCGATCAAGGCGCTCGCGCCAGACATCGCCACCGAGGTCGAGCAGACCGACTGGGACACGGTCTACAACAAGCATTGGGGCGAGGCCGACGAGGAATCGATCGTCCCCGCGAGCTTGCCGGATGTCATTGCTGCCGCGCAGCGCGAAGAGGACGACCTACCGCCACCGCACCGCAAACAACGACTCGCTCCATCCAACGAGAGCGTGGACGTCGAACCGCGGATTGTCACCGCAGTCCAGAAGGCGTTCGCCCAGCTCGTCGAGGAGCTCGACATTGAGGTTGACCACACCCGTGGGTATCCGCGCGAGGCATTGGTCGCCGTCCGTCGTTGCGCCGTTTTGGTCAGCCGTGGCATCGCGGGCAAGCCGAGGGACATTCCCGGATGAGAGCGCTCACGCTGACCCAGCCGTGGGCAACGATGGTTGCCAGCGGCATCAAGCGGATCGAGAACCGTGACTGGCGCCATGATCCGAAGTCGATGATAGGCCAGCGCTTCGCCATCCACGCGAGCCGCGAGATCGACATGGAGACCGTCGAGGATATCTTCATCGACAAGATCTACGGAGCGGACGTGCCGGACCTGATTATTGGTGAGCGTCGATCCGACCCGGTCGTGAGTGCACGAATGCTGTTCCCGGTATCCGCGATCATCGGCGTGGCGACGCTCGAGCGCTGCATCCGCAAGGACGACGGGCGCCAATCCAGCATCTTCGCAGCAGATGCGCCACTCCACGGACTACCGGACGACCAACACCGGTGGTTCTTTGGCCCGCTCGGCCTGGTGCTTACCGACATCCATCCACTCATACCGATCCCGTGCAAGGGTGCCCTGTCGTTCTGGCAGGTGCCCGACGAGCTTGAGATCCAGATCAACCAGCAACTCTCCGAGGTGACCCGCAATGTCGAGCAAAGCCGCACTCCGTGACAAGGTCCGCCGTCTCCGCCGCAAGCTGAAGAAACTCCGACGTAGCAAGCTCGCGCGCAAGTTGAACTCATCACGGGTCGACGTCGCCGACATGAGCGACGCCGTCGACGAATGGATGAAGCGATGCAGTAGTCTCAAGGATGACGCCGCCGCGCTCATGGCGGCTAATTCGGACCTGCGCGAGAAACTCGCTCACATCGAGACAGCACTCAGCGACGTCCGTCGATCCCGTGGGACAGAGCAGTTCGACAAGGACGAGATCCAAGAGTTCCGCGCCTCGCGCGTTTCACGTACGGCCGCCATCGAGAAGGCGAGCGCCATCGGTCAGGAATGGGCTGACCGTTACGCCGCTCTGCAGCGCAAACACGACGAGCAGACTCAGCAGCACGAGCGTGACCGCGCCAACCTCGAGACCATCTCCAACGCGCTGGGCGGACGACTGCTCGGCGAAGCCGTGTCGCCGAACCGCTTCGACCGGCTCGTGCTCGCCGCCGCTCGGATCCGCAACTTCGACTCGATCCTCGAGAAGGCCATCGCGGCGCACCACAAGCAACGCGAGGGGTTGGGCTGGAATGACCACCACAATCGAGACCTAATCAAGGGCGTTGTCGATGGCCTCCACATCGCCGCGTCGCTCTACAAGGGAACCGAGCGTCACCCCATCGCGCCACCGCTCACCGGCACGTACCTCGACAACGGGTTCTTACTCGAGGACGTCCAGGCGATCCTCGACATGACCCACGAATATGTTCGCCGGGGACATCTCGAACGAGAGCCGTCGCGATGGGGCCAAATTCACCTGATCCTGACGCAGATCTCGAATAGCGCCGACCTAAAGACCGACTTCACCCAGTGTGTCAACGAGCTCGTCAACGAGCTTCGCCGACGTCGAGCGGTAGAGATCTCGCTGGTCCCGGTCCCACCGAAGACGAACTAGCATCGTCGCTGGCGTGATACACCCGAGAGATTGACGATGTGGAGACCCATCGTGTGTGCGCTCCTTGGACATCGTCTTCGACGAACCGGCGTTCGCATGCGAGAGCTCTACGCGCAGGCTGAATGCCAGCGGTGCCACGGCCTCTTCCTCGTGCTCTTCAGCGACGAGCGAGAGATCCCGATGCCGAAGTGGCCACTCCAGTGGGTGACCGCATTTCAGCACGACCGCGATTACTTCGACCTTTCCTTCGACGACAACGCTACCAGTCCGTCCCCATTGCCGCGTGCACGCCTCGGGCGTCGCGCTCACTAGGAGTTCCATGCCCCGCCTCGACGCCCGTCCGCTTACTTCCACCGAGATCTGCACCTTTCTCGCGAACGTAAATG
>DASYEE010000013.1:0-53431 GCA_036499165.1 Galbitalea sp.
CCCGCGGTCGCGGAAGGGCGATCTGGCGCCCCTCAGCGGCGAAAGTCGAGAGTGTGGGTGCCTGGGGGGAGTGCGTGCGAGCGGCCCGCGGCATCCACGAAGGTGAACGGCACAGGGCTGTCGACCGTAGCGACTCCATCGACGAGAGACACGGTGATCGCGCCGTGTGGCGTCGGCACGGAACCCTCGAGCGACGTGAGAGCTCCGGGCGCTGGCGCGATGCGGGCGTGCGCGTAGCCCGGCTCGTCCGGTCGCACCCCGAGCACGTACGACACGAGGTCGCGCGTCGGCGTGCTGCTCCAGCCGTGCACCGGCGTTCCCCATCCCCAGCATTCGCCGAACGTGTCGTAGCCGTCGGTGAGGAACTGCGACCAGCGCCGAACCAGCGTCACGAGGTCTGAAGCGCGCCCGGCCGCCGCGACCGCGTCATGCACGACGTAGCTGTAGAACGGCTCCGCGAGCACGATCTCGGTGTCGACATCCCAGTCGATCGTCTGTACGCCGCGACCCTGGTCTGCCATCTTCTGCAGGTCGTAGCCGCCGTCGTTGCCGCCGATCCACGACCGCACCACGAGCGCGGACGGGTCGGTGATCACGTCGATGATCCGCGACAGGCGTTCGCTCGGAACGAGCCCTGCGACGATCGCCGTCGCCCCGGCCGCCTGGGATGCCGCAGGCATCTTCACACCGTCGACGAAGTGGTCGACATAGGTGCCACGAGCCTCATCCCAGAAGTCCTCGAAGCCGGCGCGCGCCCGTTCCCAGTGCCCTCGAGCCCAGCGAGCGGATGCGGCGTTGCCGACGGCCTCGCAGATCTCCGCGTACTCGGCGAGCCCGCGCGCCCAAAGAGACGTCAGGATGCTGCTGCGCCCGGTCGAGAAGACGCTCGACCAGTCGACGAGATCCCACTCTGGAACATCGCTGATCGTGCCGGTTTCATCGACGTACGGCAGGTACCAGCGCAGGATCTTCTCGACGGTCGGCAGCACCCCGAGCAGCTGCTCGGTCACCCCGTCGAACATGAGCAGGTTGTGCACACCGTGCACCCAGTGCAGCGCCCAGTCGGGGATGGTGGTGGCACCGCCCGCCTCGATCTCGCCGACGACCGTCATCGGCAGCATGTGATCGCCGCGGGGCGAGTCGCCGAGCGTGATGTAGTTGCGTGCGAGTCGCCAGTCTTCGTTCGTCGTCAGGTGTACGAGCTGGTGCACGACGCCGTCGCCGACCCAGGCGCGCTGCTCGCGCGTCGGGCAGTCAGTGAACGCGTCGAACGAGTTCATCGCGACCGTGCGGCGACCGGCCGTGTACAGCGCGTTGATCTCGTCGTCGTTCGACCGGAAGAAGGCGTCTCCCTTCCACGGATAGCTGAACTCGCGCACCCGGATCGCCCGCACGGTGACCTCAGCCTCCGCCTCACTGTGGATGACGAGGTGCAGATAGCGCAGCCCGTTCAACTCGAGAGACGAGTAGGTGTCGTCGCTGCCGCGGGTGATGTATTGCCCGCTCGTGCGTGGCGCAGACATCAGCGCGACGCCGGAGTCGAACGAGTACTCGCGATAGTGCAGCTCAACCGACGTGCCAGCGGGCGCGTCAAGTTCGACCTCCACGAACCCTGCCACGATGCGACCGAAGTCGACGGAGATGTGCTGCAGGTTCTCGCCCGTGAGCTGCGCGGTCACCGGCAGGCTGGATGCGGTGGCATCGCCCAAGGCATCCAACACCTGGCGGACGCGGTCGGATGGATGCTCGGATGCCCACGCGCCCGGCCGCTCCCGCGTCGAGCTGTCGGTGAGCGCGGATGCCGCGACGATCGGCCCGGCAAGCGCTCCGATGCCGCGCTCGAGCATGGCACCGAAGGGGTCGGTCGGCGGCTGTGACCGCGCGAACCCGCCGATGTGGGTGGTTGAGACGATCGCGGCATCGGCCCAGGATGCGTCGTCGAACGCCGCCGCCGTCCAGGCGCTCGGCAACGCGCGCGCGTCGAGAGACTCGACGGGAACGCCGTCGATGTCGGCCTGCGGGAACGCCTTCCAGGCCTTCGAGCGCTGCACCTTCCAGGATTCGTCGGAGACGATGAGCGAGCCTGCCAGCTGCGCCTCGAATACGAGCAGCGCATCCGTGCCGAGCCCACCGCTTGCGGGCGCGGGCTGCCAGAACGCGTTCGCGTGCCCGTAGTACGTGACGAGCACCGCGACCGTGTTGCGGCCCGCGGTGAGGAACGGCGCGATGTCGTACTCGTCGTACCGAAGCCGCCGCGGCTGCGACCGGATCGGACCACGTCCCACCTCGACGCCGTTGACCCACAGCACGTATCGGGAGTCGGCGGTCAGCCGAGCGGGCACGCTGGCCGGCACCGAGTCGAGGTCGAACGAGCGCCGATAGTGCACCCTTGAGAACTCGTGCGGCGGGATCTCCCCGCCGAACGTGATCGGAGTCTGCGGCTGCGGAGGCTGCTCCGGCGCGATCCAGTGACCGTGCCAGCGGATGCCGGGGAACGTCGTCGTCATGGTCATGCCTTCCCTGCGCGAGAGGTGCGACTGGTGTTGAGTTCGTCGAGCGCTGCGAGGACCGCCTTCTGCACGCGCGGCGGGAACTGGTGCATGGGCTCCGCGAGCGTCCGCCCGGTGGTCCACCTGGTGTGGCGACGGAAGACCGCCGCCGCACGCTCATCGCTCGCAGCCAGCGTCTGCCACACGGTCGCGTACGCCGCCGGGTCGTCGACGATCTCGGCCAGCGAGCTGCTCGTGCCGACAGCCTCCGGAGCGGCAGTCGCGGCGGGCACGGTCACCGTCCAAACGTGCTCGCCAGAGCCGACGGTGATCGTCTCGTCGGACCCGGGCAGGATCACCTCAGCCGTGGAGTTCGCCGGCACGGTCGCCGAGACGGTGACGACATCCCCGTCCCGCGCCCATCCGGCAGCGGCGAGTCCGTACGGAGTCTCGTGCCGGGCGCTCGCGTGCTCGAATCCATCGAGGACCTGCGGTGCGATGCGGATGACGCGGTACCCGGGTTCTGCGGGTGCCAGCCCCGCCACCGAGCGGTGCAGCCAGTCGGCCACCGCGCCGAGCGCGTAGTGGTTGAACGATGTCATCTCGCCCGGGTTGATCGAGCCGTCCTCCAGCATCGAGTCCCAGCGCTCCCAGATCGTGGTCGCGCCCATGGTCACGGGGTAGAGCCAGGACGGGTTTTCGGTCTGGGTGAGCAGGCGGGTTGCCGCATCCAGGTGTCCTGTCTCGGTCAGCGCATCAGTAATAAGGGGAGTGCCGACGAAGCCCGTGCCGATGCGGTAGCCCGCAGCCCGGGTGAGTTCGGCAAGCCGTTCGCCCATGACCTGCTTCTGCGCCTCATCGGCGTACAGCCCGAACATGATCGCCGTCGCGTACGCGGTCTGGGCGTCCGACATCATGCGGCCCGATGCCGTGACGTACTCAGCGAGGAACGCCGCGTGGATCTTCGCCCGCAGGTCGCCGTACTTCGCGGCCTCGTCCGTCTTGCCGAGGAGCTCAGCCGCGCGAGCGGTGAAGTCGACCGAGCGGTAGAGGTACGCGCTCGCCACGATGTCCGGATCGGTCTTCGTGTCTGCCGGGAAGTCCGCGGGCGCATCAGGGTCGAGCCAGTCGCCGAACTGGAAGCGGTCTTCCCAGAGCAGTCGCTTGCCGGCGATGCCGAGGAGCGTGTCAGACCACGCCTTCATGCTCTCGAACTGGTCGGCGAGCACCTTCCGGTTGCCGAAGCGCTCGTGCAGCACGGTCGGCACGACGGTCGCAGCGTCGCCCCAGGCCGCGGCCGGCGACGCGCTGTCGCCGAGCACACTCGGGATGATGAACGGCACGACGCCACCCGATGCCTTCTGCTCGAGCGCCAGATCCTGCAGCCAGCCGGTCAGGAATCCGTCTGCGTCGAACAGGAAGCTCGCGGTCGGCGCAAACACCTGGATGTCGCCGGTCCAGCCGAGGCGCTCGTCGCGCTGCGGGCAGTCGGTCGGCAGGTACAGGAAGTTGCCCTTCATGCCCCAGACGACGTTCTCGTGCAGGCGGTTGACGAGTTCGTGCGAGCTGTCGAACCATCCGGTGCGGGCCATGTCGCTGTGGATGACGACAGCCGTGACATTCGCCGGATCGAATTCTCCTGGCCAGTTGTCGATGACCGCATAACGGAAGCCGTGGAAGGTGAAGCGCGGCTCCCACGTCTCGCTGCCCGTGCCCGCCAGCGTGTAGCTGTCGACCGCGGCGGCGTTGCGGAGCGGGCGGATGCCGAGCTCTCCGTTTTCGAGGACCTCAGCGTGGTGCAGCGTGATCGTGTGACCCGCCGGGCCCGCGACGGTGACGCGCAGGCGGCCGACCAGGTTCTGCCCGAAGTCGAGGATGGTCTTGCCGCTCGGGGAGGTGATCGTCTCGACGACCGTCAGTTCCTGGATCGCGCGTACGGCCGGAGCGATCCGCGCTTCCGGCACCGGGAAGTCCGCGGTCTCGACCCGCACCGGCGTCCAGGCAGAGTCGTCGAAGCCGGCAGTCGACCAGCCATCCGCCTCGCGCCTCGCGTCGTAGGACTCACCCTGGTAGATGCTCGAGGCGACGACGGGACTGTCGCCGCTTGCACGCCACGAACCATCGGTGACGATCGTCTCGGTGCGGCCATCCGCATACTCGATGACGAGCTGCGCTGCGACGGACGGCTGCTCGCCGTAGAAGCGGCTCGCGCCCTCGCGGAAGCCGAAGTTCTCGGTGTACCAGGCCCCACCGAGGTTCGCGCCGATGGCGTTTGCTCCCTCGTGGATCAGGGCCGTGACATCCGTCGTCTCGTGGATGAGGTGGAACTGGTAGCTGGTCCAGCCCGGCTTCAGGATCTGGTCGTCGACCTCGCTGCCGTTGACCTCGAGCTGATAGCCGCCGTGCGCCGCGGCGTACAGCGTCGCGCGCGACACCTCGCCGGCGATCGTGAACTCGGTGCGCAGCAGCGCGGGCTGCGCTGGGTTCTGCGGGTCGGCGAGGCCGACCAGCTTCGCGGTCCACGCACCGTTGGCGAGAAACGCCGCGACGATCTCCTGTGGCTCGCTCCACTCGGATGCGCTGCCGTCGACGCCCGTGACGCGCACGCGGAGCGAGTGGTGGGTCCCGGCATCGAGCGGAGCGAAAGGCCAGTCGACGAGCACGGAGTCGCGCCCCGCGACCGTGGCGGTGTCTCCGCCGTCGAGCTGCAGTTCCGCGCTCGCCTGCACCCAGTCGGCCACGGTGGACGCGGTCTTCCAGGTGAGTCTCGGGGTCGGGGTTGCGACATCCGTGCTGTCGGTGCGCAACTCTGCGCGGACGGTCGCGACGCGAACGGGAGCGGCAGTCATGTGGTTCTCCTTGTTATTTGGCGTTGTCGTGGTCATGAGTATTCGGGGGTCTTGGTGCGGTAGCGCCAGGCGAGTTCGTTGTCGAGGATGAAGGTCGAGAGCGTGTGGTCTGCGCCGAGCGGCCAGGGCTCGTAGTTCTCGAGAGCCGCAAGGAGTGCGCGGGAGGTCTCCGGCGTCGGGTCGGTGAGCACCCGCTCGGCCAGCTCATCCCAGCCGTCGGGCTTCAGCGGCAACGCGGCGACGGCCTTCGCCAGGTACTTGGGACCGGCAAACAGCACGCGATTGTGGGCGAGCAGCAGCCGGGACGCCGAGGTGACGAGGTGTACTGCTGCGTGCGCGGTGAGGATGCGATCGCCCGCTTCGTAGCCCTGCACCAGGAAATAATCCCCGTGCAGCCGGGCCTGCGCGAGGAACGATGCGATGTGCGCATCCCAGGTCGCTTCCGGAACTGCGGCGGCGCGGTCGAGACGCTCCCGCAGGTCGTCGATGCGGCTGAAGGCGATTCGGGTGTGGGCGAAGGAGTCGCGCACCGGGTCATCCCCACGCGCAGCCGCGTCGTCGAGGTAGCCGAGGGTGGCGAGCTTCACGTCGAAGTATCCGCCGGGGTAGTCCGCGCCATCGGTCTCGACGAACATCAGGAGGTTGTCGCGGTAGGCAGCATCCCAGCGCTCCTCTGTGACCAGGTGGTAGAGATCGATGTCGGATGCCTCGCGCTCTGCGCCACGCGCGAGCGAACCGGAGACGATCACCGCGAGAGTCGTCTGGTCCTCGGAAACCCGCGTGACATAGCGGGCGATCGCCTCGTCGTGATGCTTCATGCGCGGGCGCTCGTGACACTGGTCCGGGAACCGGTCGGCTGGAACACGGTCGGCTGGAACGCGGCGGCGACGATGGCGCGCAGCGACTCGAGGCCGCCAGAGACGACCCCGAGTGCTCGCGCCTGGATCAGCACGTTACCCATGGCGGTGGCCTCGACGGGCCCGGCGAGGACGGGGAGCCCGCTCCGGTCAGCGGTCAGCTGGCAGAGGAGGGAGTTCTGTGACCCGCCGCCGACGAGGTGGATGACCGAGACCGTCTTGCCCGACAGCTCCGCAGCGCTCGCGACGGCGCCGGCGAAGGCGGCTGCGAGGCTCTCGACGATCGAGCGCACGATCTCGGCGCGGGACTCGGGCACACGGATCCCGCGCTCGCGGAACCAGGCTTCGATGCGCCCGGTCATGTCTCCAGGCGCGAGGAAGATCGGGTCATTCGCGTCGAAGGTCGGCACGGTCGCGGTGACCGCTGCCGCGGCTGCCAGCAGGTCCGTCAGGTCGATGCTCTCGCCGTCCGCCTCCCAGTCGCGCACGGATTCGCTCAGCAGCCAGAGTCCCATCACGTTGTGCAGGTAGCGCACGCGGCCATCCACTCCGCCCTCGTTAGTGAAGTTCGCGAGACGGCTGGCCTCCGAGAGGATGGACCGTTCGAGCTCCACTCCGACGAGTCCCCAGGTGCCGCAGGAGATGTAGGCGAAGTCGTCGCGGGTCGCCGGGATCGCAACAACGGCGGACGCGGTGTCGTGCGACCCGACGGCCGTCACGACAACATCCGGGCCCGCGCCGAGCTCCGCCGCGACCGTGGGGAGCAGCGCGCCGACCCTGGTGCCGGCGTCGACGAGCCGCGGGAAGATGCCGCGCGGCAGGCCGAGGCGGGCGATGAGCGCGTCATCCCATTCGCCGGTCGCGACGCTGACCAGCCCGGTCGTCGAGGCGTTCGAACGCTCTGCGACGGCGGTTCCTGTGAGCCAGAAACCCAGCAGGTCGGGGATGAGCAGGAAGGAGCGAGCGTGCGCGAGGGCGCCGCTGCGTCGGTCGGCTGCGAGCTGGAAGAGCGTGTTGAACGGAAGGTGCTGCAGGCCGTTGGCGCGGTAGAGGTCGGCCGGAGCGACGATGGCATGAGTCGCGTCGACCTCGGACGCGGTGCGGTCGTCGCGGTAGTGGAACGGCTCGCCGAGCGGTTGGTTGTCGCCGCCGAGCAGTGCGTAGTCGACGGCCCACGCGTCGATACCGATGCTGCGGATGCCCGGATTCTGCTGCAGCGCCACGCTGAGACCCGCGCGCACGCGCGAGTAGAGGGTCGAGACATCCCAGTGCAGCCCGTCTGCCGCGCGCACCGGGCCGTTGGCGAAGCGCGCGATCGGTTCGAGGCGCAGATCGTTCGGACCGACATGACCGACCATCACGCGTCCGCTGGTCGCCCCGAGATCGACCGCTGCAACGGCCTCGGTCATCGCAGGAAGGCCGCGGCGACACCCGCGTCGACGGGGATGTGCAGCCCGGTCGTGTGGCTGAGGTCACTCGTGCACAAGACGAAGACCGCGTTTGCGACGTTCTCGGGCAGCACTTCGCGCTTCAGCAGCGTGCGCTGCGCGTAGTACTTGCCGAGGTCCTCCTCCGGCACCCCGTAGACGGCGGCGCGCTTGGCGCCCCACCCGCCGGCGAAAATTCCGGAGCCGCGAACCACGCCATCCGGGTTGATCCCGTTGACCTTCACGCCGTACTCGCCGAGCTCGGCCGCGAGCAGCCGCACCTGGTGGGCCTGGTCTGCCTTGGTCGCCGAGTACGCGATGTTGTTCGGCCCGGCGAACACGGAGTTCTTTGACGAGATGTACACGATGTCGCCGCCGAGCTTCTGGTCGATGAGCACCCTGGCTGCGGCGCGCGAGACCAGGAACGAGCCCTTCGCCATAACGTTGTGCTGCAGGTCCCAGTCGGCGACCGTGGTCTCGAGGAGCGATTTCGACAGCGACAGCCCGGCGTTGTTGACGACGATATCGAGGCCCCCGAACGCCAGCAGCGCTGCGTCGATGGATGCCTGCACCTGAGCCTCGTCCGTGACGTTGGCCTCGACGCCGATGGCGATATCCGTGCCACCGATTTCTGCCGCGGCATCCTGCGCCTTCGCGAGGTCGAGGTCGGCGATCACGACGCATGCTCCCTCGGCAGCCAGTCGGGTCGCGATGGCCTTGCCGATTCCGGATGCCGCGCCGGTGACGAGTGCGATGCGCCCTGCCAGCGGCTTCGGCTTCGCCAGGCGCTGCAGCTTGGCCTCTTCGAGCGCCCAGTATTCGATCCTGAACTTCTCGGTGTCTGAGATGGGGGTGTAGGTCGAGAGGGCTTCCGCACCGCGCATCACGTTGATCGCGTTGACGTAGAACTCGCCCGCAACGCGCGCGGTCTGCTTGTTGGCGCCGTACGAGAACATCCCGACCCCCGGAATCAGGATGATCGCCGGGTCGGCCCCGCGCATCGCCGGTACGGGTTCCCCGGTTGAGCGCCCGTCGCTGGTTGAGCGCCCGTCGCTGGTTGAGCTTGTCGAAACCACCCCAGCCTCGTAATACGCCCGGTAGTCGGCCCGATACTGTGCGTGCAACTCGTCGAGCCGCGCGATCGACTCCTCGACGGATGCCGTGGCAGGCAGGTCGAGCACCAGCGGTCGCACCTTGGTACGCAGAAAATGGTCCGGGCAGCTGGTTCCGAGCGCCGCCAACCGGGGATGCTCGCTGCTCGCCAGGAAGTCGAGCACGACATCCGTATCGGTAAATGACCCGACCTGCGGCTTGTCCTCGGAGGCGATGCTGCGCAGGTGTGCGGCGAGCGCAGCGGCCCTCGTGCGTCGTTCTTCCGGCGGAAGCGCGGTGTAACCCTCCAGGGTGGTTCCCAACGGATTCGCGCGCCCGTTGTCATCGATGTACTTCTGCGCGGTCTCAATGATCCAGAGGCTGTTCTTCTCGGCTTCGTCAGAGCTGTCGCCCCACGCGGTGATGCCGTGGCCGCCGAGAATGCAGCCGATCGCCTCCGGGTTCGCCGCCTTGATCGCGGCGATGTCGAGTCCAAGCTGGAAGCCCGGGCGCCGCCACGGCACCCAGGCGACCTTGTCGCCGAACGCTTTGGCCGTCAGCGCCTCGCCGTCGGCCGATGTCGCGAACGCGATGCCGGCATCCGGGTGCAGGTGGTCGACGTGAGCCGCATCCACCAGTCCGTGCATGGCCGTGTCGATGGATGGCGCAGCTCCGCCCTTGCCGAACAGCGTGTAGTCGAACGCGGCGACCATCTCGTCCTCGCGGTCGACGCCGGGGTACACGTTCACGAGCGCGCGCATAGCGTCGAGCCGGAGCACCGCCAGCCCGGATTCGGTGAGCGTTCCGAGGTCGCCGCCGGAGCCCTTCACCCACAGCAGCTCGACCGGCCGGCCCGTCGCCGGGTCGATCTCCGTGCCCTTGGCCGACGTGTTGCCACCGGCGTAATTCGTGACCTGCGGGTCGGAGCCGAGGCGGTTGGACCGGGCAATCAGGTCAGCTGCTGTGGCGTTGGTCATCTGGAAAGACTTTCTGCGTGTGGTTCGGCGAGGACGTGAGCGAAGCGGCCACGGATCATGCGCCCCAGGATGCCTGCTGGCCGCCGACCCGGTCGGCCGCGATCTGCGCCTGGTAGCCGGAGGCGAGGTAGGCGGCGAAGGGATCGCGCGGCAGCCCGCGGGACTCTCGCCAGTCTGCAAGGCCCGGGCGGACATCCGTGTAGAACGCGTCCATCATGACGCCGTTCGCGCCGAGCACGTCTCCGGAATCCTGGGCTGCAGCAAGCGCCTCGGCGTCGACGAGCAGTGCTCGAGCCGTCATCTCCTGCACGTTCAGGACGGAACGGATCTGGCCCGGGATCTTGTCCTCGACGTTGTGGCACTGGTCGAGCATGAAGGCGACCTGGCTGTCGGTGCCGTAGCCGCCACCGCGAACGACCTCGTACAGGATTCGGAACAGCTGGAACGGGTCGGCTGCTCCCACGATCAGGTCGTCGTCTGCGTAGAACCGGGAGTTGAAGTCGAACGAGCCGAGCTTTCCGAGGCGCAGCAGTTGCGCGACGATGAACTCGATGTTCGTGCCGGGCGCATGGTGGCCGGTATCGAGGCAGACGAGCGCGCGATCCCCGAGCGCCGAGACCTGGGCGTATGAGGTGCCCCAGTCCGGAACGTCGGTGTGGTAGAAAGCCGGCTCGAAGAACTTGTACTCGAGCACCATCCGCTGGTCGTTGCCGAGAGCCGCGTAGATCGTCGCGAGCGAGTCGGCGAGGCGGTCCTGGCGAGAGCGGATGTCCTGCTGGCCGGGGTAGTTCGTGCCGTCCGCGAGCCAGATCTTCAGGTCGCGCGATCCGATCTCGGTCATGATCTCGATGCACTCGAGGTGGTGATCGATGGCCTTCTGCCTGATCTTCGGGTCGGAGTGCGTCAGGCTCCCGAACTTGTAGTCGTCATCCTGGAAGGTGTTGGAGTTGACGGTGCCGAGCTTCACTCCGTGGTCGAGCGCGAACGCTCCGAGAGCCGCGTAGTCGTCGACCTTGTCCCACGGGATATGGAGGGCCACACTCGGCGACAGGGCCGTGTACTTGTTGACCTGGGCCGCATCCGCGATCTTCTCCTCCGGAGTGCGCGGGGTGCCGGGGGTGCCGAACACCTTGAAGCGTGTGCCGGAGTTGCCGAAGGCCCACGATGGCAGTTCGATGGCCTGCTGTTCGAGCAGGGGGAGGACGGACGAGAGGTTGGTCATTTCCTGGTTTCGCTTATCTTTCGTGCAGTAACGGTTTGTGCGTGTTGTGCGGCTTTGATGTGGGCGGTGCTGCTATCCCTTGACCGCTCCACTCGTGAGTCCAGCCACGATCTGTCGGTTGAAGAAGATGTAGGCGACGAGAGGCGGGATCGTGATGAGCAGGATGTCCATGAACAGCAGGTTGTCGAAGCTGAGGTTCTGCCCGGAGAATTCGTAGAGCGTCTGCTGCACGGTCGCGTTCTCATCCCCCGGCAGGAAGTACAGCGGCCCGGCGAAGTCGTTGAACACGGCAACAGACTGCACGACGATGACGGTGACGATCACGGGCCGCAGGAGCGGTAGGACCACGCCGAAGAAGAGGCGAACCGGCCCGGCGCCGTCGAGAACGGCGGCCTCGTCGAGTTCGCGTGGGATGGTGCCGACGAACGCCCGGAACAGCAGGATGCAGAACGAGAGTCCGAAGGTTGCCTCGATCAGGATCATCCCCGGCATGGTCTTGAACAGCCCGACTCCCTGCAGCAGCCAGATGGTCGGGACGACCGCTGGCGGCACGATCAGGCCGGCGAGCACGAAGAAATTGATGACCGGGTTCAGCTTCGACGCCTTGCGGGAAAGCACATAACCGACCATCGCCGCGAAGATCACCATGATGATCACCGAGCCGACCGTCAGGACCGCGCTGTTGACGAAGGCGCGCCAGATGATGCCGTTGTTGGTGTTCAGCACGTCGGTCAGGTTCTGGAAGAACTGCCAGTGCGTCGGCCAGCTGAAGGTGAGGTTGGATGCCTCTGCCGGAGTCTTCGCCGCCTGCAGGATGACGAAGATGAACGGCACGAGGAATACGACGGAGCTGACGACAATGGCGATGACGCCCTTGGTCCATGCGATGGAACGTTCGCGCTTCACAGCTCTACCGCCCTTCTGTTAAGGAACGATGAGAGCGGCACCATGATTGCCGTCACGACGATGAAGAGGATGACGTTGCCTGCGGTCGAGAGGCCGAAGAAGCCGGCCTGGTACTCCTTATAGATCACAGACGCGATCACGTCACTCGTGAATCCCGGCCCACCCCCGGTCGTCGCCCAGATCAGGTCGAACGAGCGCAGCCCGCCGATGAGCGACAGGATGATGACGGTCGCGGTCGCCGGCTGGGTGAGGGGAATCGTGATGGTGCGAAGGATCTTGAACGAGGACGCGCCATCCATCCTCGCCGCCTCGAAGTATTCGCTCGGGATGGCGACGATGCCGGCCATGAAGATCAGCGTCGCGATGCCGACGCCCTTCCAGACATCCACAGCGGCGATCGAGGCGAGAGCGAGGCTCGGGTCGGTGAACCAGCCCGGCTGGGGGAGCCCGAAGACTCCGAGAACGGCGTTGACGATGCCGTGGAACGGGTCGAGCAGCGACTTGAACATGATTCCGACGCCGATGGTCGAGATCAGCACGGGGAAGAAGATGACCGCGCGAAGGTAGCCGCGAGCGACTACGGGCGAGGTGAGGATGACGGCGAGCAGGAATCCGATAATCACCTTCGCTGCCGAGGTGGCGAAGCCGTACTCGAAGGTGTGGATGAAGCCGTTGAGCAGCTGAGGATCCTGGAAGAACTCGACGAAGTTGCCGAATCCGATGTAGGTGGACGAGAAGAGATCCCAGCGCGTCAACGAGAAGTAGAACGACGCGAAGGTCGGGATTGCGAAGAAGATCACGTAGAGGGCGACCGCAGGGATGAAGAACCACGATGGATAGTAGGACTTCATCTTCTTGCGAGGCACCGGCGCTTTGCTTCCGGTGCTCGCGCTGGCCGAAAGGGCCGTAGGCGCGAGGTTGGTTGTCGCCATCATCTACTCCTCGTTGAGTTGGCTTTGGGTTCTTGTGGTGCGGGGCCGGCGACTGGTGGTCGCCGGCCCCGCTTCGGTGCTACTAGTTCCAGCCGGGCAGGTTCAACTGCTGGGCCTGCTTCTTGACGTCCTGGTCATAGAGCGCGGCACCCTGGGCTGCCGTGGAGATGCCCGATTCGACCTGGACCGTGATCTGGGACAGGTTCGGTCCCTTGACCGGCGAGATGAACTCGAGTGCGAGTCCGGTCTTGCCTGCGTCCTGGTATGCCTGCTCGTCCTTCACGAGAGCCGGTGCGTTTGCCGGGACCGTGCAGTTGCTGGTCGCGTACGGTCCAGCAGGAAGCGAAGCCTCGTTCTGGATGTCGCAGCCGGCCGGTGAGAGGAGGAACGTCAGGAACTTCTCGGCCGACGTGAGCTTGCCGCCCGTCGTGGTCTTCGGGATGTAAGCACCGCCCGCTTCCCAGATGGTTGCGTGCGAGTTGCCATTGGCCGTCGGCATCGCGAAGTAGCCGATGTCGTTGACGTTGTCAGGGTTCGACTGCTCGACGTTGCCGATCACGGCGGTGATCATCGGGTACTGCGCTGCCTTGCCCGTTGCGAGGAGCTTCAGGGCGTTGACGTTGGTGAGCGAGGCGTAATCCTTGTTGAGCAGGCCGAGCTTCTTCACCTCGGCCGTGTCCTGGAAGCCGGCAAGAGCGGGCTGGTTCACGTACTTGGCATCCGCCTTGTTGGCCGTGTAGTTGCCTGCCCATGTCGGGTCCTGCGCACTCACGTTCGCGAAGTCGGCCAGCACGAACAACTGTGCGGTCCACGTGTCGCCGAACGAACCGAGGATCGGGGTGATCCCCGCTGCCTTGATCTTCTGGCTGTTGCTGATGAACTGCGCCCAGGTGTCTGGGACGCTGAGTCCGAGCTGCGCGTAGACCTTCTTGTTGTACATGACGCCGCCGTCGAAGGTGCTGCCGAATGGTGCCCCGTAGAGGCCCTTCGATGTGCTGACCGTCGCCTTGAAGTCCTTCGTGAGGGTCTTCGCCCACGGCTGGTTGCCGAGTGGCTGGAGCGTGGTGTCGGCGTGCAGCGCCTGGAACAGCGAGCCGGAGTTGTAGAAGAAGACGTCGTCCATGGTGCCGGTGCTCAGACGGGTCTTGATCAGGTTGTCGCCGTCAGTGCCGGCGGGCCGAGTGTCGACCTTGACCTTGATCTTCGGATACACCTTGTTGAAGCCGGTGACCAGGTCGTTGGCCGTCTTGATCGATGCGGGGTCGTTGCCACCGGCCAGGAACGTGATCGGGGCGTTCTTGGCTGGGCCTCCTCCGCTGCTGGCAGTACACCCACTGAGCGCAATGCCAGCGAGGGCTGCGACACCCAGCACCGCTACGGCGCGAGATGCGGTTCGACGAAAGAACATCTATACCTCCTTGTATATGAGCGATTCATTTCCGCGAAAACCTCGGGGGTGCGTTGAAACGCTTCAGAATGAATCATGGGACACGAATCTCGATCCGTCAATGCATCTCGGTAACAAAGATATAACGGGAATAGGCGGATTCGACAGCCTTGTGCAGTGTTCGCCTGTTCGCCGTCCGACAAAACAATTGTGACGTTTCATTCGGAGGCGCCGCGCGGACTGCCCTAGACTTCAGCCGGAGAGGAGCGCAATGGCCGCGGCAAATGTCAAGGATGTAGCGGCTCTTGCCCGCGTCTCCATCGGCACGGTGTCCAATGTCCTCAATCGACCGGAGATCGTCTCCCCCGACACCGTCGACCGCGTTCAGCAGGCGATCGATAAGCTCGGTTTCGTGCGCAACGACGCGGCACGACAACTGAAGGCCGGTCGCAGCAACACCATCGGACTCGTCGTGCTCGACGTCCGTAACCCGTTCTTCACCGACCTTGCCCGCGGGGCGCAGGATGCCGCGACCGAGGCAGGATTGTCTGTGCTGCTCGGCGACAGTGGCAGGTCATCACAGCGCGAGAAGGCTTACCTCGACCTGTTCGAGGAGCAGCGGGTACACGGCGTGCTCGTCTCCCCGCTCAGCGACGTCGGGCGCAGGCTTGAGGGGCTCCGCCGCCGCGGCATCCCCGCCGTTCTCGTCGACCGCAGCGCCACAGGAAGCGGCTTCAGCTCGGTGTCGGTCGATGACGTCGCGGGCGGGCGTCTCGCGGTCGAGCATCTGATCGCCATCGGGCGGCGCAGGATCGCCTACCTGGCCGGATCGTTCGATTTCTCGCAGGTGACCGACCGTCTGCGCGGGGCGCAGGAGGCCGTCGCGGCGCATCCTGGTGTGTCGCTCGAGGTCGTCGATATCGACGGACTCACCGTGCTCGCCGGGTACGCGGCGGGTGAGGCTCTCGCGGCCCGACCGGCCGCCGAGCGCCCGGACGGCGTGTTCACCGCAAACGACCTCATCGCCGTCGGCGTGCTGCAGGCACTCGTCATGTACAGCAATATCAGCGTGCCGGGAGACATTGCACTGGTCGGTTACGACGACATCGACTTCGCCGAAACGGCGGTCGTGCCGCTCACCTCGGTTCGACAGCCCAGTGAACTTCTCGGCAAGACTGCGGTCGAGCTGCTGCTCGACGAAGCGCGCGACCCCAGCCGCGAGCCCCGTCAGATCGTCTTCCAGCCCGAGCTCGTCATTCGGGCGTCGACCGGCGGACCGATCCAGCGCGTCGACTAGCGGCGCGAGGCACGAGCCCGCGTTATCGAGACCACACCGACGTCGTGCCCTGGTCTCGATGACGCCGGCTTCGCGCGGCTACTCGACCAGCGGAGTGCCCTGCGCGGCTACTCGACCAGCGAGTCGACGCGGTCGACGGCCATGGCGGCACGCGCGAGGCGGAAGTCGCGCGGCATGTTCCAACCGACGACACCGACGGTTCGCCCGTCGACGATGGATGCCGCGACGAACCGCTCGCCATCGGCCTCGCCCGCCACGGCCGTCAGCGGGACGGCTGCCGGAAAGCTCCCGAACGCCTGGATCTTCGTGCCGTACAGCTCAGACCAGAAGAACGGCAGGATCGTCGGCGTCACCTCGCCCGTGAGCATATGCCGGGCAACCGCCTGCGCCTGCTCGATCGCCTTCAACTGGTGCTCGGCGCGCGAGGTGGTCGCGGCCCGGTCATCCCGCCAGCGGGCGACATCCCCGACCGCGTACACATCAGGGGCGGCTACGCCATTCGAGTCGCACACCACGCCATCCGCGAGGTCGAGACCGCTGCCCTCCAGCCATCCCGTCGAGGGGGTCGACCCAATTGCTGCGACGACGAGGTCGGCAGCGACTCGGGTCCCGTCGGAGAGCACGTCCGCCGAAACGCGGTCGTCGCCGATGACCTCGATCACCTCGACGCCCAGCCTGAGATCGACCCCGTTCTGGCGATGGAGTTCTGCAATGCGCTCGGAGAGGTGCGCGCCGACCTGGCCGAGCCGAAGTTCGTGGGATCGGCCGACCAGCGTCACGGCGATTCCGCGCTTGCGAGCCGCGGCTGCGATCTCCGATCCGAGCACGCCGGCGCCGACAACGACCACGTGGCGCGCAGCGTCGAGTCCGTGGCGGAGGGCGACCACGTCATCCAAGGTGCGAAGGGAATGGATGCCGGCAAGCCCGTTGGTTCCGGGCATCCGGCGGGCAACGACACCGGTCGCGATCACGAGCCGGTCGTATTCGACCGTGGCGTCGTCCACGGTGATGCGGTGGGCGGCGACGTCAAGCGAGGTCGCGCGGTGGCCGAGCATCAGCGTGAGGCCGAGCGCGGCGAGCTCGTGCGGCTGGTTCAGCGCCGCCTGGTCTGGCAGCCACTCCCCGGTGAGCACGTGTTTCGACAGGGGCGGCCGGTCGTATGGGGCGTGCACCTCTGCCCCGACGAGGGTGATGCTCCCGGTGAATCCCTCGGCTCGCAACGTCTCGGCGGTGGTCAGCCCTGCGACGGATGCGCCGACGATGACGATGCGGGTCGAGTCATCCACGAGGGTTTCTACTCCAGAATCTTGATGGCGCGCGCGGGGCAGAGCGAAGCCGCGCGGCGGGCGCCGGCCTCGTGCGCGGCGTCTGGAGCGTCATCCAGCAGCAGCACGATGCCGTCGTCGTCCTGGTCGAAGAGGTCTTCTGCCGCCATGACGCACTGGCCGGCTCCGATGCAGGCCGGAGTGTTGACTGTGATCTGGATTGCCATGCTCCAAGGCTAGGAGCGGCTCGCTCGGCGTGCACATATGAATGGGTGCCAAATCATGGACAAATCGATCATATTTGGCGGATTCAACCCGTTTTCGATGGAAATCCCTAAGCTGTGAGCATGGACGAAGGAGCGGCGGCGAGCCCCGTTGTCGTGTGGGCGAACTGGTACCGATTCCGGTCGTCAGAGCACATCAGGCATGACCTCGTCGTCAGCGTGTCGTTCGTCTGGGTGGTGCAGGGGTCCGGTGTCATCCGCACGGGCGACGAGGAGTTCCGGCTCACGCCGCACTCGCTCCTTCGGCTGCCGTGGCGCCACTCTGTCGAGTATTTCGCCGACGCGCGATCGCCCTTCAGCGTCGGGACGATCCACGTCATCCCGCGCCACGACGACGGCGCACCGGTCGTGCCGCGCACGGCATACACACCGGATGACCCGCTCCGCGACGATCCGCATCGGCGGGGCCCGCTCCACCGGCAGTCCCCGCTCCTCGTCACGACCACGACTCCCGCCGCGCGCAACCTGGTCACGCTCGGCTCGTTCTCGATCGAGAAGTTTTTAGCCGGCTCCTTCGAGGAGTCGACGTTCCGCTCGCTCGGCAGTCTCATCCTCGCTGAGGATGCATCGTTGGGTGCGGCGGGCGGTCACGCCAACGGGACGCCGGTGGTGCTCGAGCGGATGACGGACTGGGTCATTGCGAACCTCGGCACGCAGCTCTCGGTCGACGACGTTGCGTCGGCGGGGGGAGTCAGCACGGCAACGGCAGAGCGACTCTTCGCCCGCCACACCGGGCTCTCCGTGCGCTCGTGGGTGCGCTCGAAGCAGATGGATGAGGCGGCGTCGCTGCTGCGCACGAGCGGTCTTCGCGTTGGTGAGGTGGCGCGCATGGTCGGATTCACCGACCCCCTCTATTTCTCACGCGTGTTCACCGCAACTCATTCCATCCCGCCGTCGCAGTACGCATCCGGCGAGCTGCGGCCGTAGGCGCCGCGCTATATATAACCCAAGGAGCATGTAATGAAACCGCTGGATGACGCTGTGCCGACCTGGGAGATCCTCTGGCCGGAGGGCGGGGCGAGTGCTGAGTGGTCGCATTCCGGTATCGCCGAACTGCCATCCGGCGAGATCGTCTTCGCTGAGCCCGGCGGCCGGGCGCTCGTATTTCTCGACCGGGAATCTGGTGCAACGAGACGTGTTGCGACGCCGACCGAAGACAACCACGGCATCCTCTACACCGAGCTCGAGCGCAGCGGCTCCCTCTGGCTGGCCGACCCAGGCACCGCAGGGGACCCCGCAGAGCCGCAGTCTGCCGTCGATGGGCAGGTGCTTCGGATGGCGCTGCCGGGAGGCGAACTGGATGTCGTGCAGCAGCCCGGGATCGCGGCATACGCCGATCGCCCCTGGCGTCCGACCTCCGTCGCCGTCGTCACGGAGCGCGGCGCCCACTACGGCGACGTCTGGGTAGCAGACGGCTACGGCGAGAGCCTCGTGCATCGGTTCGCTGCCGACGGCTCGGTGAGAACGTTCGACGGAGCATCGACAGGGGCGCGATTCGACTGCCCGCACGGCATCGCGATCGACACTCGTGGCGAGGTGCCTGTCGTGGTGATCGCCGACCGCAACAACCGCCGACTGGTGTTCCTCACCCTTGACGGCGACCACATGCGCACGGTCGTCGACGACCTCATCACGAGCCCAAGCTCGATCGCAATGCGCGGCGGCGACCTCGTCGTCACAGAACTGGATGGTGCGCTGCTGAGTGTCGACGAGCGGGATGACGTCTTCGCGATCATCCCGCGCACGGGAGAGCACGACCGTGCGGGGTGGCCGAACGCGGCCGTGGGCGGCGAACTCGTGCGACCGGATGTCTTCTTCGGCCAGCTCAACAGCCCCCACGGCGTTGCCGTCGGCGCCGACGGATCGATCTACCTGACCGAGTGGTTTTTCGGCGGGAGGCAGATCAGGCTGACCGTGTGACCGGCGGCACGGCACGGGGCTGCCGCCGTCACACGCCCGAGAACTGACGGAAACGTCGCCGCAACACCCTGTGCGTACGCTAAGCCCATGGGAGACCTCTTCGACGGCTACCGGGGCAGCTCGGCCGGTCTGGCTGGCGCGGTGGCCTGGGACGAAATGTTCGACGAGAAGTCGAAGCCTCGCGTTCCGTATCGCGAGATTCACGCGGCGCTGGCGACGATGACCCAGGAAGAACTGCGCGGCCGCACCGATGCCCTCGGTGCGAGCTACCTGGCGCAGGGCGTCACCTTCGACTTCGCCGGCGAGGAGCGCCCGTTCCCGCTGGATGCCGTGCCCCGGGTGATCCCGCAGGCCGAGTGGACGACCGTCGAGCACGGCATTCGCCAGCGCGTCAGGGCGCTGGAGCTGTTCCTCGACGACGTGTACGGCAAGCAGGAGATGGTGCGTGACGGGGTCATCCCGGCTTCGCTGATTACCTCCTCCACGCACTTTCACCGCGAGGCGGCAGGCATCCGGAGCGCGAACGGGGTGCGCATCCAGGTCAGCGGCATCGACCTCATTCGCGACGAAAGCGGCGCCTGGCGCGTGCTCGAAGACAACGTCCGCGTGCCGAGCGGGGTCAGCTACGTGATCTCGAACCGACGCGTCATGGCGCAGACCCTGCCCGAGCTGTTCGTCAGCATGAGGGTCCGGCCGGTCGGCGACTACCCGAACAAGCTCTTGCACGCCCTCCGGGCATCCGCGCCGGACGGCGTCGAGGATCCGACGGTCGTCGTACTGACGCCCGGTGTCTTCAACTCCGCGTACTACGAGCACACGCTGCTCGCCCGACTGATGGGTGTCGAGCTCGTGGAGGGCCGCGACCTGATCTGCTCCGGCGGGCGAGTGTGGATGCGCACGACCGGAGGCCCGACGCGCGTTGACGTGATCTACCGCCGGGTTGACGACGAATACCTCGACCCGCTGCAGTTCCGCGCAGACTCGGTGCTCGGCAGCCCGGGCCTCCTGTTGGCCGCGCGGCTCGGCAACGTCACGATCGCGAACGCGGTCGGGAACGGTGTCGCAGACGACAAGCTCGTCTACACCTACCTGCCCGACCTCATCCGGTATTACATGAGCGAAGAGCCGATCCTCCCGAACGTCACGACCTGGCGGCTCGAAGACCCTGGGGCGCTGGAGGAGGTGCTCGATCGCCTCGCCGAACTCGTCGTGAAGCCGGTCGACGGCTCTGGTGGCAAGGGGCTGGTAATTGGGCCGGCCGCGACAGCCTCCGAGCTGGATGCGCTGCGCACTCGCCTGCTCGCCGATCCGCGCGGCTGGATCGCGCAGCCGGTCGTCCAGCTTTCGACGATTCCGACCCTGGTCGACGACGGTCTGCGGGCCAGGCACGCCGACCTCCGACCGTTTGCGGTCAACGATGGAAAGGATGTCTGGGTGTTGCCAGGGGGACTGACGCGCGTCGCGCTGCCGGAGGGCGAACTGGTCGTGAACAGCTCGCAGGGCGGTGGATCGAAGGACACCTGGGTGGTCGGCATCGACCCGCTGCAGGTGAGTGGGCACAACATCCAGGGACTCGTCGCAGGGCAGGCCGCCTCCACCCAGTCGATCGCGATCATCCCGGAGAGCCATGCGCCGGATCAGCCGGCCGGCGCGGGGGGTCGCACCGACCAGCAACAGCAACAGCAACAGCAATCCTCCGCTGGTCGTGTAGCCGCGGCGGAGTCCGGCGTTATCGAGACCACGCCGGCAAAGGTCGCATCATGCTGAGCCGCATCGCCGAGTCGCTGTTCTGGATCGGCCGCTACATCGAGCGGGCCGACGGCACAGCGCGCATCCTCGATGTGCACCTGCAGCTGCTCCTCGAAGACCCGTGGATCGAAGAGAACCTGGCCTGCCGGTCGCTGCTGAGCGTCATGGGGACCGAGGTGAAGGATGACGCGGAGCTGACCCGCGCGGACGTCCTGTCGATCCTCGCCGTCGACCGCACCCAGCCGGCGTCGATCGCATACTCACTCTCGGCCGCCCGCGAGAACGCCCGCCGCGCGCGCGAGGTGATCTCGACCGAACTCTGGGAGGTGCTCAACACCACGCGCGTGCGCATGCCGCGGAAGGTCGCGAGCGACAAGGTGCACGAGTTCTTCGCGTGGGTTCGTGAGCGTTCAGCGCTCGCGGTCGGCATCATCGAGTCGGCTGCGAGCCGCGACGAGGCGTGGAGTTTCTTCACGCTCGGCCGCAGCATGGAGCGGGCGGACATGACCGCGCGACTGCTCGCCACCCGGTCGCTGACGGAGGCGAGTGGACCGTCGTGGACGACGATCCTCCGCAGCGTCGGCGCATACGAGTCCTACCTGCGCACCTATCGTGGCGTGCCCAGTGCCCGCAACGCGGCGGAGTTCCTGCTGCTCGATCGGCTGTTCCCGAGAAGTATCCTGTTCAGCGTGCTTCGGGCTGAGCAGTGCATGCGCGACATCGAGCCGCGCACCGACCGCGTCGGCGTCGGCGACCAGGCGCTGCGCCTGTTCGGCCAGGTCCGGAGTGAGCTCGAATACCGGCCCATCACGGAGATCCTCGACGACCTGACCCACTACATGGACAACGTGCAGGTCGCGACGAGCGCGGCATCCGAGGCGATTCGGCAGCGCTACTTCCCGACCAACGCGGCACCCAACTGGGTCCGGGAGAACACATGAAGCGGCTGCGCATCAAACACGTGACCGGGTTTCGGTACGAGGGCGACGTCACGGCGTCGTACAACGAGGTGAGGATGCTGCCGCAATCCTCGGACAGCCAGCTGGTGTTGTACTCGAACCTCGACATCCTGCCCATCTCGAGCCAGCACGCGTACGTCGACTACTGGGGCACGCGCGTCTCGTCGTTCGAGATCCTCAACCCGCACACCGAGCTGTCGCTCGCGGCGACGAGCCTCGTCGAGGTGCAGCCTCGGGACCACGACCAGCACCGGCTGGGCTGGGACGAGCTTGCGGATGCCTGCGCCGCATCGACGGACACGGTCGAGCAGCTTGCCCAGACCCGGCGCACCGACCCGCCGGCAGATCTTGCGGCGCGAGCAGCCGAGATCCTCGCGGCGTCGGACAACCCCTGTGATGCCGCACTCAACATCGCGAAGACGGTCGGCGAATCGGTCGAGTACATGCAGGGCGTCACGGGCGTGCACACGACAGCTGCCGAGGCGTGGGCCGCGCGCAAGGGCGTCTGCCAGGACATCGCGCACCTCACGATCGGGGCGCTGCGGTCGGTCGGAATCCCCGCGCGATATGTCTCCGGTTACCTGCACCCCCGACCGGATGCGCCGCTCGGAGAGACGGTCGTCGGCGAGTCGCACGCGTGGGTCGAGTGGTTCTGCGGCACCTGGCGCGCGTACGACCCGACCAACCTCATCGAGATCGGCGACCGGCACGTCATGATCGGCCACGGTCGCGACTACAACGACGTAGCCCCGCTGCGTGGCGTCTACGCGGGGCGCTACAGCTCATCGCTCTTCGTCAGCGTCGAGATCACCCGCGAGGCCTAGCCCCCCGCACAGTTCTGCCCGAGCGCCGGAAGAAGCGACAAGAGAACCGCCGCCGGAGCGCGGTGTTTCTTGTCGCTTCTTCCGGCGCTCGGAGGGAAGGAACGGAAGGAACGGATGAATGGGACGGAAGGGGTTAGACGGCGGCGGTCTCCCGGGCGCGCAGGTCCTTGCGGAGGATCTTGCCTGAGGTGGACTTCGGGATGACGTCGATGAACTCGACGCGGCGCACCTTCTCGTGCGGCGCGACGTGAGCCGTCACGAACTCCATGACCTCGACATCCGTCAGCTCCTCGCCCTGCTGGATCACGACGAACGCCTTCGGAACCTCCTGGCCATCCTCGTCCTTGACGCCGATCACCGCGACATCCGCGACTCGAGGATGCTGCAGCAGTAGCGCCTCGAGCACGGCGGGCGCGACCTGGTAACCCTTGTACTTGATCAGTTCCTTCAGCCGCTCGACGATCGTGTAGATGCCGTCAGAGTCGACCGTCGCAATGTCGCCGGTGTGCAGCCATCCGTCGGCCTCGAGCATCTCGTGGGTTGCCTCGTCGTTGTTCAGGTAGCCGAGCATGACGTTCGGGCCCTTGCACATGAGTTCGCCCGGTGCGCTCGTTCCCGACTCCGGCACGGGGATCTCCTCGCCGGTCTCCGGGTCGACCAGCTTCGACTCCAGGTTCGGCAGCGCCAACCCGATCGAGTTGAGCGAGATGTCGTCGCGCGCGAGCGGCACGACATGCGAGACCGGGCTGAGTTCGGTCATCCCGTAGCCCTGCCGAACCACGGTGTCGAGCCGGGTCGCCACCGAGTTCGCGAGGTTTGCGTCGAGTGGCGCGGCGCCCGAGAAGATGGCCTTGATCGACGACAGGTCGTACTGGTCGACGATGGGATGCTTCGCCAGTGCGACGGCGATCGGCGGCGCTATGAAGACCCAGGTGCACCGGAAGTCCTGGATGATCCGAAGGAACTCCGGCAGGTCGAACCGCGGCATGGTGACAAGCGTTGAGCGAGTCTTGAGCGCGAAGTTCAGCAGGACCGTGAGCCCGTAGATGTGGTAAAACGGCAAGACCGCGAGCACGACTTCGCCCTCTTCCACGCCAATCGTGGACAGGCTCTGCGCGACGTTCGCGACCAGGTTGCGGTGGCTGAGCATCACGCCCTTCGGCCGACCGGTCGTGCCAGACGAGTACGGGAGCACCGCGATCTGGGTCGCGGGATCGATCTGTACATCCGGCGCGGGCGCACCCTGGGTGAGCAGGTCGCGCATCGAGGGATGCCCGTCCGCGCCATCCAGGACAACCAGGTGGTCGTCGTCGAGCCCCACGTCCCTGGCCGCGACTTCTGCGTTCCCGAGCAGGGGAGACACGGTGATCAACCAGCTTGCGCCGGCATCCTGCAGCTGGTTCGTGATCTCTTCTGCGGTGTACAGCGAGTTGATGGTCGTGACGATGCACCCCGCGCGAAGGATGCCGTGGAACACGACCGCAAAAGCTGGCGTGTTGGGGCAGAGCAGCCCGATCACCGTTCCGGGCGTCGCACCGCGGGCGGCCAGCGCCCCCGCGATCGCGTCGACCTGCGCGATGAGCTCGCCGTAGCTGGTCTTCGCCCCGCTGGTGCCGTCGACGAGCGCGGTGCGCTCGCGGTCTTCAGCGCTGAGGTCAGCGAACAGGTAGTCGTAGATGCTCTTGTTCGGAATCTCGACGTCGGCAAAAGTGCTTCGGGTCATGGCGCTTGTCTCCTTTGACAGCTGAGGTAGAGCTATTCCACTACGAACGGCGCAGATAAGCCAGCAGGCACCGCGGCGAACCAGCGGCGGGCACTAGCCGCGCTGGATCGCGATCTCCTGCGTCGCGAGGTCGTCGCGTGCCGTCCGGCGGATTCGTCGTGAAGCCTTGTGGTCGTATGTGACTGCGAGGCCGAAGCGGGCGGCCGAGTCCCTGTGCAGGCGCAGGTGCCGTGCGACGATGATCCAGATGAGCGCCGCGGCCGCTGCGGCAAAGCCAGAAGCGGATGCGACGCCGAGCGCCCATCGCGGCCCCGCGATGTTGGCGACCCAACCGACAATCGGCGCACCGAGGGGTGTGCCCCCCGCGAAGATGGCCATGTAGAGCGCCATCACGCGCCCGCGCATGGCCGGAGCGGTCGTCGTCTGCACGTACGCGTTCGCGCTCGTGACCATCGTCAGCGACGAGAGCCCGACGACGATGAGAGACACCGCGAACGACCAGTACGTCGGCATGAATGCTGCAACGAGGCAGGTGAATCCGAATGCCGCCGCAGCGAACGTGACCACGAAGATCCGCGGCTTCTCGCGTCTCGCGGCGAGCAGCGCTCCGAGCACGGATCCAATCGCCATGATCGAGGACAGCACGCCGAACCCGTCGGCGCCCTGATGGAACTGCACGGCCATCGTCGCGGTGAAGATCGGGAAGTTGAAGCCGAAGGTGCCGACCAGGAAGACCATGATGAGCACGACGACGATGTCGGGCCGTGAGCCGACATACTTCCAGCCCGCGCGGATCTGTCCCCGCTTCCGCGCGACCTTCACGGCGAGCGTCAGTTCGGATGGCCGGATCAGGATGAGCGCGGCCATGGTCGCGGCGAACGTTCCGGCGTTGATGATAAAAACCCAGCCGGAGCCGATCGAGGCGATGAGGATGCCAGCTACGGCCGGCCCGATCAGCCGGGCGCCGTTGAAGGACGCGGAGTTGAGCGCGACCGCGTTGGGGATGCTCTTTTCGGCGACGAGCTCTGACACGAAGGTCTGGCGCACGGGAGCGTCGATCGCGGCGACGACGCCGAGCGCAAACGCGAACGCGTAGACCTCCCACAGCGTCGCGACGTTCATCAGCACGATGACACCGAGACCCGCACCAAGCATGGCCATGGAGATCTGGGTGATCATGAGGAGCTTGCGACGGTTGACCCGATCCGCGATGAGGCCGGACACCGGCATCAGGAGCAGCTGGGGCCCGAACTGGAGCGCCATGGTGATGCCGACGGCAGCGGCGTCATGGTCGGTGAGCTTGGTGAGGACGATCCAGTCCTGGGCCGTGCGCTGCATCCAGGTTCCGATGTTGGAGACCAGGGCACCGAAGAACCAGAGGCGGTAGTTGAAGATTCCGAGGGATCGGAAGATGGCGTTCAAGAATCAGCGATTTCCCGCAGGATGGCGGCCGACTGGTCGATGATCTCGCGTTGCTCAGGAGTGAGGTCCGCGAGCTGTTTCGTAAACCAGGTGTCTCGCTTCAGGCGCGTCTCTTCGATGAAGGCGCGACCGACATCCGAGAGGTCGATCGTGACCTTGCGTCCGTCGTCCGCCGCACCGACCCGGGTGACCAGGCCGGCCTCGACGAGAGCGTTGATCGTGCGGTTCATGCTCGGCGGAGTCACCCGTTCGTGCTCGCTCAGCGAGCTGAGGGTCTGCTGCCCGTTGTTACCCAGCGCGAACAGCACAGAACGCTGGCCCTCCGTGACGCTCTCGTCACTCTGCATGGAGCGGATGCGTCTCGCCAGCCTCTGGATCGTCAGTCTGATTTCCTGGTCGTCACTCGGCATGATTACTTAGCATAGCAAATTAGCTACGCTAACGAATCTGCGGGGCGCCGTGCGGGTGAGCGCGCCAACAGGCGGAGGGCACGCCCTAGCCCTATTTGGTCCTGTTGAAGTGGATTTGGGACGGATTCATCCTGTTGAACGGCACCGTCCCGGTGAGCTATGCCGTGCGGTCAGCTGACGGCAGTCTCCAGCAGGGTGACGAGGCGCTTCTTGTCTGGCTCGGTCATCCCGACCACTGCGTACTCGGTCGGCCAGAGGTTGCCGTCGTCGAGGTTCGCCGCATCCTGGAACCCGATCGTCGCATAGCGGGTCTTGAACTTGGCGGCAGGCTTGAAGAACACGATCACCTTGCCGTCCGCGTTCATGTAGGCGGGCATGCCGTAGTAGGTCTTGGGTTTCAGTTCGGTGTGCTCGGCGACGAGCCCGTGGAGGGTCTCAGCGAAGTGCTTGTCATCTCCCGACATCCCCGCGATTGCTGCGTCGCAGGCCGCTGCGAAGTCCGCGCCCTCCTTGGCCGCTTTTGCCTCTGCCACCGCAGCCTTCATCGCGGCCTTTTCCTCTTTGCTGAATGCTGGCGTGCTCATCGTGCGTCCTCTCGTTGGGCGATCTGATTCAACCCTACGAATGCTCCCGAGCCGACGCTTCTCGGAAACTGCTCGACCTGGCGGATAGCCGCGCGGAGCCGGCGTTATCGAGACCACCCCTGCGCATAACTCAGGCTGGCGGCACTTTCGGAGTAGACGCACCCGCGGAAGTACAAGGATTCATGCTCGCTATTAGGCCCGCCAGCCTGAGTTATGAACACAAGAACCACGAGAACTGCCCGTTCCGGAGGGGATGGTCTCGATAACGCCGGGCTCGTACCTCGCCGCAGCTACTCGACCAACGGCAATCTCGAGCAGCACGACAGAGCGCCAGCGAGGCCGGGTGGCGCAGCCGAGACCACGAAGTCAACAACTACTACTCCGCGAGCACGTCGCGGAGGCGCCGCGCGAAGTTCTGGGCCTGGCCGGGCCACGCGCCGTCCTCAGCTGCGAAGCCGCCGTGACCACCGGGGAAGACGGTCGGCGCTGTGCCGAGGAGTTCCGCGACGGCAGCGGCGGTGCGTCCTGTGAAGATGCCGTCGGATTCGTCGCCCACCCCGACCACGATTCGCGTCGGCGCTGCCCGCAAGGCGTCGGCGTCGACGTGGTATTCCGTGACAGCTAGAGACCTCTCCGACAGCAACGGATCGTCCCGCGACCCGTCGTCGTTGGTCGGCATCCCAAACTGGGCCGGATCGGGAGCGGGCATCGCGAAGTAGTCGTCGCCGAACTCGCCGCGCCAGGATGTCATGCCGATGAACGCGGCCATCCCCGCGCCGAACCCTCGGTCGTGGTACGCGTCGCGAACTGCCCGAAGCGCGCGCTCAGCCGCTTCCGCGTCGGGCAGCACGCCGGTCAGGGGCGGCTCGTGCGCGACCAGGGTGACCACGTCATCCGGATGCGCGGTGACGAGCGCGAGTGCTGTGATCGCGCCTCCACTCGAGGCGAAGAGATCGACCGGGCCGTTCCCCAGCGCCTGGATGATGGCGTGCACATCCTCTGCCTGTACCGCTGGCACTGCGGTGTCCGTGTCATCACGACGTGTCGTTCGCCCGATGCCGCGAGGGTCATATGTGACGACGACGCGCTCCGGAAAGGAGGAGGCGAGGGCACGGAACCCCGAGGCATCCATCGGCTGACCGATCATCATGAGGGGCCGATCGACCGCGGCATCGAGATCGCCCTGCACGTCATAGACGATGTCTGCGTCACCGACGTCGATTGTCCTTGTCTCCATGGTGGTTCGCCTCCGTGTCGGTCGAGCTCCTATCGACGAACGTACTGCCTACTTCTCGACGTGGATCCCCTTCGGCGTCACGAAGATCGAGACCGTCGCGGTGCTGTTCGCGTCATTCAGCTTCCTGGTGTCGATGGCCAGGTACTGCCCGTCGTCCTGCGTCCCGTTCGGCAGCAGCTTCGCGTGCAGCTGGTACGGCGCGCTGGCGTTCGTCACGCCGTCGATTCCGAAGTCGTTGTCGTTGCTGACGACGAGCGTGCGTCCGCCATCGGTGGTCGCAACACCCTCGACCTTGTCGTGCCCGAAGAATCCGCCGGTCGGGTCGAGCTTGGTCAGGAGCGCGCCGAGGTCGACGTCGAGCGTCTTCGTCACCGGTGCGATTCCGACGGCGGTGAGCGCGGTGGTTGCCGCTGCCGTGGTATCACTCCCGACGTATGCGTCGATCGACTTCTGGTCGGCTCCAACCAGAAGGCCACCCTTCGCCGCGTTATAGGTCGCACCCGCGAGCTTCGAGGATGGTCCGACATCCGTGGCGCCGGTGATGTCGATCGAGTACAGGCGCTTGTATGCGTTCGGCTCGAAGTTGCCATCGCGCTCATCCACCACGAACTTCGTGTTCGACAGCGCTGTGATTTCACTCACCGCGCCGCTGTTGGTCTTCGGGTCGGTAAGGAGGTAGATGTACTCGTGCGTTGCGTGGGACTTCAGGTCGTACGTGACGATCCGCAGGGTCGTAACCTGTGCGGGCTTCGCGGTCAGGTCGGGCGTCTGCAACGCGGACTGCATCATGCCGACGAGCGTCTTGCCGTCCGGGGTGATCGTGAGCCCCTCCATGCCCTTGTTCGGAACCCGCTGCGCGAGCTCGGCGGGCAGACTCCCGTCGAACGGCGATAGGCGGCCGATTTGGCGACCCTTGCTGTCGAAGTGGGTGATGAACGGGCCGTACTCGTCAGAGACCCAGAACGTGCCATCCTTCATGGCCACGAGTCCTTCGGAGTCGTAGCCGTATGGGCTCGTCGGCAGCACCTTGCCGCTCTGGTCTTCGATCGTCTCGCCTGTCGACGCCTGGCTGTTCACGAGGCCGTTGTACGGCGATCCGTTGGCTGCGCGCAGCGGGATTTTCTTCTCGAGGATGGCGCTGGTACCGACCATCTTGAACTTCCCGATCGCGGGGTCGAAGGTGGGAATGGGCTCGATCTTGGTAACGCCGTCCGGTGCGGTCACGTTCGGGCCACGGTCGGTGAGCCCGAAGAACTCATTGCTGGTGCCGGGTACAGGGGCGAGCGACGAACCGTACGCGCCAGCCGTGATCTTGACACCACCGATCGTGGCGAGCGGCGGCAGGTTGGTGTTGTAGAGCTTGACGGCGTCGTTCACCGTGTAGTCGAACGTGTCGACGCCGGTGAAGCCGGCATCCGGTACGTATTTGAACGTGCCGTCCTGGTTGAACGTGAGCTTGCCGTGCGCAGTCTGCGTGTGCGAGACGATGGTTGCGGGCGCTCCGCCGTCGTTGTCGAGGATGCTGCCGTGCGAGTTGAGCGACCTGCCCTGCGGGATGAGGTACGCGTCGCTCTTTGCAACGCTCGGTCCTTCGGGCTGGTGCGCTGCTGCGGCGCCGCTCGCGGCGATCGTCGCCGCAAGTCCCGCGACGACAGCGACGGATACGGCGATAGTGCTTCGTTTCATCGGAACCCCATATGTTCGCAATTGGGAGGACGAGCGTCCACCGCGGCGATCCTCGTCTCCGGTCGTTACGGGCATTCGACTGTCCCCTGAACGGGGGGTTAACTCGTTTGCGGGTGGGTCTCGATAACGCGGGCTCCTTCGTCGCGCCGCTACTCGACCAGCGGCTGCTTACGGCAATAGCATGGGGCCACGGCGAGGAGGCTGACGTGGCAGGACAGGTGGCGAGGATCGACCGCACGTTCGTCGACGCGCAGGGCGTGACAGTCCATTTCCATGTGTGGAGCGCCGAAGACCCGCGCGGGATCCTTCAGCTCGCCCACGGCCTCGGCGAGTACGCCGCGCGATACGAGGCCCTCGCGCAGGCCCTGGTTGCTGCTGGCTATTCGGTCTACGCAGACGATCATCGCGGTCACGGCCAGACCGGGCTCGGCCAGTGGGGTGGCGACAGCGCGAAGCTTGGCCGTCTCGGCGAGGGCGGGCTGCGCGCAGCGATCGCCGACCTGCGGCAGTTTACTGAGCTGATTCGCGACGAGAATGCGGGTGTTCCGCTCGCGATCCTGGGGCACAGCTGGGGTTCACTGATGGTCCAGACGATTCTCAACGAGCACGCGTCCGACTACGACGCGGCCATCCTGACGGGCACGGCATACCGCAGGCCCGGCAGCATGAACGCCGGCCAGCTGAACGCAAAGCACAGGCACCTTGGCACAACGGGCTACGAGTGGCTGAGCCGCGACACGGCGGTCTCGCAGGCGTTCCTCGACGACCCACTGACGTTTTACGCCGACGTGCTGAAGCTGTTCGGCATCGCCGACGGACTGCGGCTGTTCGGCGTGCCCTCGAAGCGCATGGACAGGGACCTGCCGCTCCTCATCATGATCGGCAGCGAGGATTCGCTCGGCGGTGAGGCCAGCGTCGGCAAGCTCGCGGAGGCCTACCTCAGTCGCTCTAAGCTCACGGATGTCGAGGTCGTCATCTACGACGGCGCCAGGCACGAAATCTTCAACGAGACCAACAAGCAGGATGTCTTCGCCGACCTGATCGGATGGCTGGACGAACGTCTCGCGGTACACGCAAGCGCCGCGTAGCGCGCGAGATTACGCTGGGGGCATGCATGGCGAATTCAAGGTTCCTGGCGGAAAACTGGTCGTAGTAGACCTCGACGTCGTGGATGGCGCAATCGCGAACTTCCACCTGGCCGGCGATTTCTTCCTCGAGCCGGATTCGGCCCTCGAGGCCATCGATGCAGCGGTCACCGGCCTGCCAGCCGACTCGGACGCGGCGCACCTCGCCGCAGCGGTTCACTCCGCGCTCCCGAAGGATGCCGTGCTGCTCGGCTTCTCGGCGGAGGCGGTGGCAACGACCATCCGTCGCGCCCTGGCTCATGCGACCACCTTCCGGGACTACGAGTGGCACGTCATCCACGGCAAATCGGAGCGTCCGCAGTTGCAGATGGCGCTCGACCAGGTGCTCGCCGAGGAGGTGGGTGATGGTCGCCGCGGCCCGACACTTCGCATCTGGGAGTGGGACAACCCGGCGGTCGTGATCGGGAGCTTCCAGTCGGTGAAGAACGAGGTCGACCCGGAGAACGCGGCGAAATACGGTT
This sequence comes from Galbitalea sp., assembly GCA_036499165.1. Classification (GTDB taxonomy): domain Bacteria; phylum Actinomycetota; class Actinomycetes; order Actinomycetales; family Microbacteriaceae; genus Galbitalea. The sequence goes on from DASYEE010000013.1 coordinate 31,105, forward strand.
TCGAGGTTGTGCGCCGCATCAGCGGCGGCGGCGCGATGTTCATGGAGGCGGGGTCCGTCGTCACGTATTCGATCTACGCCCCGGCCGATCTGGTGCAGGGGATGAGCTTCGCCGATTCGTACGCGTTCCTCGACGAGTGGGTCATCATCGCGCTGAAGTCGCTCGGCATCGAGGCGTTCTATCAGCCCCTCAACGACATCGCGAGCGCGAAGGGCAAGATCGGCGGTGCAGCCCAAAAGCGTCTCGGAGCCGGTGCCGTCCTTCACCACGTGACCATGAGTTACGACATGGATGGCGACAAAATGGTCGAGGTGCTCCGTATCGGCCGCGAGAAAATGAGCGATAAGGGCACGAAGAGCGCCAACAAGCGCGTCGACCCGCTGCGGAGCCAGACCGGTCTCTCCCGCGCGGAGATCATCGACCAGCTGATTGCAACCTTCAAGGGCCTGTACGGCGGAACGGATGACGAGATCACCCAGGACGAGCGCGCGAAGGCCGAGCAGCTGGTCGCCGAGAAGTTCGGTACGGAAGAGTGGATTTACCGCGTTCCGTAGCCGGTAGCCGCGGCTATCGGGTGAGCAGGTCCTGGTATTCGGGGTGCCCTTTCAGCCAGTGCGCGACGAACGGGCACTGCGCGACTACCCGATAGTCGGTGTGCGCCCGCACCTGGTCGAGGGCGTCCCGAACAAGCTGCCCGCCAAGCCCGTGCTCCCGCTCGCTCCCGAGAATCTCGGTGTGCGTGAAGATCATGTCGTTGCCGACAATGTGGTACTCGGTGTAGCCCGCGAGCTCCCCATCGAGCGCAAGCTCAAACCGACCAAGTTCCTGATTCTGGATGACATCTGACACGTCTCCCACCCTAGCCACCCACCCGCACCCGCCGCTGGTCAGGACGACTGGCGGACGATGAGGCTGGTCGGCAGGATCGTGACGTGTTCCACCGGCTCTCGGCCCATGAGCTTCACGAGCACTTCAGCCATCTTGGTGCCGAGCTCGACGGAGGGCTGGTGGATGGTGGTCAGGGCGGGCGTTGCTGCCAGCCCGAAGTAGTTGTCGTCGAACCCGACGACCGCGATGTCTTCCGGGATACGGAGTCCGTACTCGTGGATCGCCGTGTAGGCGCCGACCGCCATTTGGTCGTTTGCGGCGACGACGGCGTCGATCGGGATGCCCTTCGACAGCAGGCGTCGCATGGCCTCGGCACCGGACTCCGGGGTGAAATCGCCGTACTCGACCAGTCGGTCGTCACCGGTGCGGTACGCACCGACGGCCTGCCGCCATCCTTCGAGTCGGTCGAGGCCGGGAGGCATGTCCTGGGGTCCCGCGATCACGGCGATGGAGCGACGCCCCCGCTCGACCAGGTGGTCGATCGCGCTGCGTTCGCCCGCGACGTCGTCGACGCCGACGAAATAGCTCTCCTCGCTGTCGAGGCTCGGAACGAGGGGTCGGCCCGCGTAGACGACCGGCAGGGTCTTGTCGAGGTGCGCGTAGGAGTGATCGCCGCTGTGGTGCGAGACGATCAGGGCGCCGTCGACGTTGCCGCCAAGGAGGTAACGCCTGGTCTTCTCCGGCTTCGACTCGACCGCGATCATCATGTTGAGCGTGTACTCAGTGTCGACGAGGTACATCGCGACGCCCTGCACAATGGATGCGAAGAACGGGTCGCCGAAGACCATCGCGATGGACTCGGGGATGACCAGGGCAATCACGTGCGTCATGCGGCTGGCGAGCGAACGGGCCGCGCGATTCGGCACGTAGTTGAGGGCCTCGATCGCCGTCCTGACGGCGACGACCGCATCGGCTGTCACCTTCGGCGAACCGTTGATGACGCGGGAAGCCGTCGACCGAGAGACGCCGGCGAGGGCGGCGACAGACTCGAGTGTCGGCACAGCAGACGCGGTGGGCACATCCGTGGTCATGCGCTCACCTCCCGTCTCAGGATCATCACTGTACTAAAGCGAAGCGCTGCCGCTTGACGCGTTCGCGCGGGCGCTCGCGATGAGCTCGGCGAAGGCGAGTCCGCTGTCTTTCACGATTCGTTCCTGGGTGTCGTAGTCGACGCGCACGATACCGAAACGCTTGTGGTACCCCCATGCCCACTCGAAGTTGTCGAGCAGCGACCAGACGAAGTAGCCGCGCACATCCGCGCCATCCTCGATCGCGTCGGCCACGGCATCCACGTGAGCCAGGATGTACGCCTTGCGGTCGTCGTCGTGCACCGCGCCGTCTGCGGAGACCACGTCTTCGTATGCCGCCCCGTTCTCCGTCACATACAGCGCCGGGAGCGTCTCGTACTCGTTTCCGAGTCGCACGAGCAGAGTGCGAAGCCCGGCCGGATTGACCTCCCAGCCCATCGCGGTGCGGGGGAGTCCGCGCGACGGGAACGTCACATACTCGCTGCCGACCAGCGAAGAGCTCGTCGGACGATCGGTCGGCTTGCCCTCGCGGAACGAGTTCGGCGCCTCAGGATGCCCGCTCACGTTGTCGTCGTGGTAGTGATTCACGCCAAGGAAGTCGATCGGAGCGCCGATCGTGTCGAGGTCGCCCTCGTGGATAACCTCCGCGAAGTCGTACGCCGCGACATCCCGCAGCAGGTCGTCCGGGTATGAGCCGCGCAGGATCGGGTCGAGGAACGCGCGGTTCCACAGCGCGTCAACGCGTCTGGCCGCCTCGACATCGACGGGATCGGCGGGGTCGGCCGGGATCGCGTTGGTCAGGTTGAGCGTGATGCCGAGCTGGATGGGCTGGGTCGCCTTCTCCCGCAGCGACCGCACGGCGAGCCCGTGGCCGAGGTGCTGGTGATGGAGCGCCGCAAGCGCTGCAGCCGGCTCCTGGCGACCGGGCGCATGGTCTCCCGCCGCGTACCCGATGAGCGACGAGCAGAGCGGCTCGTTGAATGTCGTCCAGCGGCTGACTCGGTCACCGAGCGCGTCGAACACGACGTTCGCGTAGTCGGCGTAGCGATACGCGGTGTCGCGATTCGGCCATCCGCCTTTCTCCTCGACGGCCTGCGGTAGATCCCAGTGATAGAGCGTCAGCCACGGCAGGATGCCCGCATCTAGCAGCTCATCGACCAGACGACTGTAGAAGTCGAGCGCAGACTGGTTGACAGCGCCGTCGTCGGGTTTGATGCGCGCCCAACTCGTCGAGAACCGGTACGCGCCGAGGCCGAGCTGCTTCATGAGCGAGACATCCTGCGGCATCCGGTGGTAGTGGTCGTCTGCCACCTCCGGGGTGTCGCCGTTCGCCACGCCACCCGGCACACGCGAGAAGTAGTCCCAGATGGAGTCGGTCTTGCCGTCCTCGTGTGCTGCGCCCTCGATCTGGGCTGCGGCAGTTGCCGACCCCCAGAGGAAGCCGTCTGGCCAGTGGCGGGGTGAAATGGGCGTGCTCACGCTGTCGTGTCCGTTCATTGCATTGTGGTGGGAGGCTTGCGGGTGGCGCTACTTCACGGCACCCGCGCTGAGGCCGGCGACGAAGTTGCGTTGCAGCAGCAGGAACCCGATGACGACCGGGATGCTCACGACAAGCGATGCCGCCATGATCTGGTTCCAGTACACGTTGACCTCGGTCGAGTACTCGCCGAGCCCGACCGCGAGCGTTCGCGTGTCTTCCGTGGTCAGGACGGAGGCAAACAGCACCTCGCCCCACGCCGTCATGAAGCTGTACACGAGCACCGCGATCACGCCGGGCCGGGCGACCGGAAGGATGACCCGGAACAGCGTCGAGATCGAGGATGACCCATCGACTTTCGCCGCTTCATCCAACTCGCGTGGGATGTTGTCGAAGTATCCGGACAGCATCCAGATCGCGAACGGCAGCGTGAACGTCAGGTAGGTGATGATCAGGCCGGGACGGGTTCCGACGAGCTGGATCGCTCCGTTGGTCGAGTTCGCGATGTTCACGAAGATCAGGTACAGCGGCAGCAGGAACAGGATGCCGGGGAACATCTGCGTCGAGAGCACCGTCGTCGTGAACACGTTGCGCCCACGGAACCGCCAGCGCGACACAGCGTACGACGCGAAGATAGCCACGATCACGCTCAGCACGCTCGCGATCACCGACACGATGAGGCTGTTGAGGAAGTACTCGCCGAGCGGCACGGTCTTCCAGATATCGATGAACGGCTGCAGCGTGATGTGCGTCGGGATCCAGGTGAAGTCGCCCTGGACATCCTGCAGCGGCTTGATCGACGTCGTGATCATGACGTACAGCGGCAGGATCACGAACAGCGAGACGATCACGAGGGTGATGACGCGGAAAGTTTTGAAACCGCCAGACTCACGCATTGTCTTTGGCCCTTCTGTTCGATACGAGCAGATAGATCCCGGTGACGACGAGCAGGAACAGCAGAAGCAGTACCGACATCGATGAGCCGAGCCCGAAGCTCTGGTTTTGGAACGACGTGTTGTAGATGTGGATCGAGATCAGGTCGGCCTGGGGTGGTGCATTGCCGACGCCGAAGAGGATGTACGGGGTGTTGAAGTCGTTGAAGGTCCAAAGGAAGAGCACCAGCACCAGCACCCGGTTGACCGGGCCGAGACCTGGCAGCGTGATCGAGCGCCACTGCCGGAATGGACGAGCCCCGTCGAGTGCCGCTGCCTCGTACAGGTCTTCGTTGACGCTCTGCAGGCCGGCCATCAGCATGAGGAACGCGAAGGGCCAGGTCTTCCAGATGGCGACCGTCATCAGCGCAGGAAGCGCGTTGCCGCCGATGAGCCAGAACGGCTCATGGTTGGCGCTCGCGAGCCCGATCTGCGTCAGGAAGTGATTGACCGCACCCGTCTGCTGGAACATGAACTTCCACGCGATGATCCCGGCGTACATGGGGATCGCATACGGCACGAGGAACAGCGTGCGGAAGATCGCGCGACCGCGGAATGCCCGCTGCAAGGCGACGGCCGCGGCCATCCCGATGATCCAGGAGATCGCGACCACGACGACCGTGTATGCGCAGGTGATGGCGAATGACTGGAGGAGGGACGCGCCGAGAGCGGAGTTGAAGTCGAGGGAGACCTGGTAGTTGCCGAAGCCGAGGAACGGCGCCGCGCCCCAGTTGGCGATGTAGAGCTGGGTGAGTTTGATGAAGCTGATCCAGATTCCGACGAGCATCGGTGCGATGTGAATCAGGATTTCGAGAATAACTGCCGGGGCGATGAGTGCGAAGGGCAACCACCCGCCCGGAAGGTGACGCTTTCGATTTTTCGGGGCAGCTGCACCCGGAGTTCTTGATGCGACCGTCGGCCGCTCAGTCGTAACCGCCACGAGGAACGGCTCCTTTCGTTGCTTGAGGGGATGAACCCGGTGGGTTCCGGCCGCTTGGCAGTCGGAACCCACCGGTCTCAGTGTGCTCTCCTCGAGCTAGCCAGCGGCGTTCGTCTTGTCCTGGGCCGCCTGCAGCGCCGCCTTGATCTGCGCGGTGCTGACTGATCCCTTCGTCGCAACGGTCGCGAACAGGTTGTTCAGCGCGTTACCAACGTTGGTCTCAAATGCACCCTCCAGCGGAACCAGCGGGTACGGCTTTGAGCGGTTGTTGTAGATGTCCGAGAACGTCTTCGCGATTACCGGGTCGCTCGTGAACGTCGGGGTGACGCCCTTCAGGACGGGGATCGACGCGTACGGCTTGCCGAGGACGCCCTGGGTCGCCGCGCTCGTCATGAACTTCACGAACTTCAGCGCTGCGGCCTGGTTCTTGGTGTTCTTGAACACGGAGAGGTTGATGCCCTGGATACCGCTCGACACCTGCTGGCCGCCGGCCGGAGCCGGAATTGCGACCACGCCGTATGCGCTCGGGTCCATGCCGTCAGCCGTCAAGTTCGGGCCAGCGTTGTCCTGGTTGACGATCATCGCGACCTTGCCCTTGGCGAAGTCTGCACTCGCCTCGGTGCCGTTCGTGTACTGCGCATTCGACGTGTCGACGACCTTGTCGGTCTGCATCAGGTCGATGTAGCGCTGCACGCCGGAAACCACGGCGTCTGAGGTGAAGGTGGGCTTGCCTGCGGAGTCGAACAGCTGCCCGCCGTTCTGCTCGGCCGTGATGAACGCGAAGTGCACGTTCTCGGTGTAGCTGCCTGCCTCAAGGCCCATGCCGTGGACGCTGCCCGTTGTGAGCTTCTTTGCGTCGGTGACCATGTCTTCCCACGTGGTGGGAGGCGTGAGGCCGGCGTCAGAGAACATCTTCTTGTTGTAGTAGAGGCCGTAAGCCAGCCCGTACAGCGGAACGGATGTCACGGTCTTGCCCTGCTGGCCGCCGGTCGCGAGTGCGGTCGCAACGAACTTGTCCTGGCCGCCGATGGCCTTCATGTTCGCCGAGTCGTACGGCAGGAAGGCACCGGTTGCACCGAGGTATGGTGCCCAGGTGTTGCCGATGTTGACGACATCCGGACCAACGCCGGAGCTGACCGCGGTGTTGATGCGGGTCTGCAGGTTGTTCCAGCCGATGACCTCGAGCTTGACCTTGATGCCGGTCTGCTTGGTGAACTTGTTGAGCTCCGGCGTCAGGACGGCCTTGTCGTTCGCGAGGCTCGTTCCCTGGTTGCTCGCCCAGTAGGTGAGTGTTGCACCCTTGGTCGAGCCGCCGGCGCCGCTTCCGCTTGAGCAGCCGGCCGCGAGCAGTGCGATGGCCGCGGTGCCGACAATGGCGCCTGCCAGCTTCTTGTGTCGTGAAAACTTCACGGTCACTCCTTTGTGTGGTGGATGAGGGCGATCAGATGGGCGCCCTCAACGCAACCGTGAGAGCGCTCTCACAAGATCCCAACCACCATAAGCATGCGGCGCATCCCACGTCAAGTAGTTTGTGAGAGCGCTCCCACGATTGCTCCCCAATCGTCACCAAAACGGGGCCGGCGGGAGAAACCGTCAGCCGGGCGGCCCGCAGAAGCGACCCAAAGCAATCCGTGGCGACCCCTAACCGATCACGTGGCAACCCTGTCGCGTGGAGCTCATCCAGCGCGTCGCCGCCACAACCATTCCGTGAGGGGCAACGAATCGCCCTAAAACCTTGCCGGGAAGGGCGATGTGCCGCCCCTCAGCGACGACGGCAGCGACGACGTCGGGCCGCGCGACGACGGCGACACGCTCAGCTACGGCGACGGCTTCGGGGCGCCGACGGTCGCGGCATCCTCTTCGTCCTGCGCCTCCTGGATGGGGATGCTCGCGGTGTCGAGGTCGGGCGCGAGGCCGGAGCTCAGGGTGTTCGCGGCGCGCGTGGCGAGGATCGCCTCGTCGGCATCCGCGACCTCCTGCAGGGCCGACTTCTGGCGAAGCGGTGTTGCCTTGAGGAAGAACGACAGCACGAACGCGACCACGATCACCGCGAGGCTCACCCAGAATCCGACGACCATCGCTTCGGAGAATCCGGTCAGGAACGGGGCGGTCAGGGCGTGCGCCGCACCGTTCAGGAACGAGGTGTCGCCGTCGAGCGCGTTGGAGCTCTTGCTCTTCGGCGCGTTCTTGATGCTGTTCGCGATCGTCGGAGCGACCTTGTCGACGAAGGCGGAACGCTGTGCGGCGTTCGAGAGGTCGATGTGAGCCTGCAGCGCCTGGTCTTTCAACGGCGTCACGAACTTGTCCCAGATCTGCGCCATGATCGCCTTGTTGTTACTCGCCCCGGCAACGGCCGGGTTGAGCGCGGCGTTCAGTCCGGCCTTCAGGGTCGATGTGCTGGCGAGCGACCCGCTGATCTTGCCACCGATCGTCGAGAACACCACGGAGAAGATCACCGCAACGCCCAGGGTTCCACCGATCTGACGGAAGAACGTCGATGAGGATGTCGCGACCCCGATGTCCCGCGGGCCGACGGCGTTCTGGCTGGCGATCGTCAGCGTCTGCATCATCTGGCCGAGGCCGAGGCCGACGAGCAGCATCGCACCCGCAAGGATCCAGTAGTTGGAGTCCGCCGTGATCGTGACGAGCACGAGGAATCCGGCCGACATGAAGCCCGTGCCGAGGATGGGGAAGATCTTGTATCGGCCCGTGCGGGAGATCAGTTGGCCGGATGCGATGGACGAGATCATCAGGCCGAGGATCATCGGCAGCAGCTGGAATCCGCTCTCTGTCGGATTCGACCCCTTCACGATCTGCAGGTAGAGCGGGATCGTCGAAAGCGCACCGAACATTCCGAAACCGACCATGACACCGAGGATGGTCGCGACTGAGAAGGTGGGGCTCTTGAACAGCTTGAGAGGGATCAGCGCCGCGTCGCCCATCAGGCGCTCCGAGATGATGAACGCAGCGATGCCGAGCGCACCAATGATGTAGCAGGCCCACGCGCCGCCCGAGGTCCAGCCCCATGTACGACCCTGCTCGGCGACGAGCAGGAGAGGCGCGACCGCGATGATGACCGTCGCAGCCCCCCACCAGTCGATGCGCACGTCGCGGTTCGCGCTGCGCTTCGGCAGGTGCAGGAAGCGCGTGACCATGAACAGGGCGACGATCCCGATCGGGATGTTGATCAGGAAGACCCAGCGCCATCCTGTGATGAACAGGATCTGGTCTGCTCCGGCGAACAGTCCGCCGACCAGCGGGCCGACGAGGCTCGAGACTCCGAAGACGGCAAGGAAGTAGCCCTGGTACTTTGCTCGCTCACGCGGCGCGAGCATGTCGCCCATGATCGCGAGCGGGATCGACATCAGGCCACCGGCTCCGAGGCCCTGGATGGCGCGGAAGGCGGCGAGCTCGTACATGCTGCCCGCGAAGAATCCGGAGAGCACCGACCCGAGCAGGAACACCGAAATCGCGATGATAAACAGCGGTCGGCGGCCGAAGATATCGGAGAGCTTGCCGTAGATCGGCGTCGCGATCGTCGAGACGATCAGGTACCCGGTCGTCACCCACGCCTGCTCGCTGAGCCCGTGCAGGTCGTCCGCGATGGTGCGGATGGATGTTCCGACGACGGTCTGGTCGAGCGAGGCCAGGAACATGCCAGCCATCAGGCCGTAGATCACGAGCAGGATCTGGCGGTGGGTCATCACGCCGCCGGAGTTCTTGACTGCGTCGGCGGTGTTCGGCGCCGTGGAATCTGTGCGAGACATTGGTCCCCTTGTCTGGTGCGTGCGATCTGGTGCGTGCGATTGTGGTTGCGTGTATGGATTCGTGTCGGCCGTCATCCCCGATGGCCCGATTACCGCAAAATCGCCGCTGTTCGGCGCAGGCCAACAGCGGCGGAAACTTGCGTAGACTGCAAACTTACACCACCGGCAGTAACGCTGGCAATCGCATCCAGCGGGCACCCACTGGTCGCCCGTTACACTCGTCTGCGTGGTAAAAACGGGTCGCATTCTCGCCGTCGCCGCCATCGTGGCGGTTGTCATCGGCAGTGCGACGGCGTGTGCACCCGACCGCAGTTCGTTGGCGGGGCCGGGCACCCAGAAGCCGACGCACTCGTCGGCGATCACTCCAACGCCCACCGAGACGGCCACCCCAACCCCGACGCCGACTCCGACCGGCTTCAATAAGCACGCGCTCTCGATCACCGACCCGTACAGCATCTGGGTCGTCGTGAATAAGCTCCGGCCGCTCAATCCCAGGAGCTACGGGCCGCCCGACATCATCACCGTGCCGGTCGCTCACGATAACCCGCCGCAACTGCGCAAGGCTGCGGGGGACGCCCTGGTGCAGATGTTCGCAGCGGGCAGGGCAGCCGGAGCCGGCGGAATGCAGATCCAGAGTGCATGGCGGCCATACGCGACCCAGGTGCGCGTATACGCGGGATGGGTCAGCAGCCTCGGCCAGGCACAGGCCGACCGGCAGAGCGCACGGCCGGGGTACTCCGAGCACCAGACCGGACTCGCCGTCGACATCTCACCCGTGCCGTTGAAGTGTGCGCTCGCCGCTTGCTTCGGTACCACTCCGCAGGGCAGGTGGCTCGCGGCAAACGCGTACCGCTTCGGCTTCCTGCTGCGATACCCCGCCGATAAGACGGCGATCACCGGCTATGAGTACGAGCCGTGGCATTTCAGGTACATCGGGGTGTCGCTCGCGACCGAGATGCACAACGAGCACATCCAGACGCTCGAGGAGTTCTTCGGCCTGCCCGCAGCCCCCGACTACGCAAAATAGGCCTTCACAAGTAATCACTTGACCCTCGCTAAGTGGGGTGATTACAAGGCTGGCTCTCGTCGGCGTCGCGCTGGCAGTTGTGCCATCCAACGCAGCCATTGCCGCCGCACGCCCTCGAGGAACCTCCGACGCGTCGTACGACACATTCCCGGAGACCTTCACCCTGGCGGCAGCCAGCTGGGCCTCGTCCACCGCGAGCATCGACGTCACGAAGCCGGTCGCCATCAAGTACGTCGCGCAGTTCAACCCCGACGCCTCAGCGGCCTGAACTGCGCCGTGAGCAACACTGCGACTGCGACATCCGATCTCATTCGCCGTGCCAACCATTTCCGGCAAGGCTGCAGCAACGGCAAGGCCATCAGCAAGGCCACCGGCACGACGTCGACGCGCACCAGCGCACCACACGAGTCGTGTGGCACCCAAGTTCTCTGTCTGGGTTGGTGTTGCGCGTGCTACCCGAGAGCTCCGTCGACGATGACCTTCGCCTCGGACTGCACCAGCTTCAGGTGCTCGGCTCCCTCGAACGATTCCGCGTAAATTTTGTAGACGTCTTCTGTGCCGCTCGGACGAGCTGCGAACCAGGCGACGTCCGTCACGACTTTCACGCCACCGATGGCGGCCCCGTTGCCGGGTGCCTCGCTGAGCCTCGCGGTGATGGGATGCCCGGCCAGGGATGTCGCGGCAATATCGGCGCCGCTGAGTTTCGCGAGCCTCGCCTTCTGTTCTTTGCTGGCTGGCGCGTCTATGCGCTCGTACGCTGGGTCGCCGAACTCGGCGGTGAGGTCGTCGTAAAGCTGCGATGGCGTCTTGCCGGTGACCGCCAGGATCTCGCTGGCGAGGAGCGCGAGCAGGATGCCGTCCTTGTCCGTCGTCCAGGCAGTTCCGTCGAGCCGAAGAAAGCTGGCGCCGGCACTCTCTTCCCCGCCGAATCCGACGCTGCCGTCGATGAGCCCCGGTACGAACCACTTGAAGCCGACGGGCACCTCCCAGAGCCTGCGGTCGAGCGAGGATGCGACCCGGTCGATCATGGTGCTCGACACGAGGGTCTTGCCGACCGCGGCATCCTCTCGCCACTGGGGCCGGTGGGTATAGAGGTACTGGATGGCGACGGCAAGGTAGTGGTTCGGGTTCATCAGGCCGCCGTCAGGAGTGACGATGCCATGGCGATCAGCGTCCGCGTCGTTGCCTGTGACGATGTCGTACTCGTGCTGGTGGGCGACGACGGACGCCATCACGGACGGGCTGGAGGGATCCATGCGGATCTTGCCGTCCCAGTCGAGCGTCATGAATGGCCAGGTCGGGTCGACGGCTTTGTTCACGACCGTCAGGTTGAGGCCATACTTCTCGCCGATGAGCGCCCAATAATTGACGCTCGCGCCCCCGAGCGGGTCGGCGCCGATGTGGATGCCAGCCTTGCGGATCGCCTCGACGTCGATGATGTTGACCAGGTCATCCACGTAGTTGCCGCGGAAATCGTAGGTCTCGACGCCCGATGGTTCGGCGCGTCGCACCTCCACGCTGCCGCCAGCGATGATCTCGTTGGCGCGGTCGGCGATCCAGGTCGTGGCGTCGCTGTCGGCTGGGCCACCGTGCGGAGGGTTGTACTTGAAGCCGCCATCGCGCGGAGGGTTGTGACTGGGCGTAATGATGATTCCGTCGGCCTGGGCGCGGTGCCCTGCGGCGTTGTACTTGATGATCGCGTGACTGAGCGCAGGCGTCGGAACGAAGTCATCGAACTCGTCGACCAGCGCGCGCACCCCGTTGGCTTCAAGCACCTCGAGTGCGGTCGTCTCGGCGGGGCGGCTGAGCCCGTGCGTGTCCTTACCGATGAACAACGGCCCGGTGATCCCCTGGGCCGCGCGATACTCGACGATCGCCTGGGTGATCGCGGCGATGTGCGTCTCGTTGAAGGCGGCATCGAACGATGACCCCCGGTGCCCGCTGGTACCGAACACCACCTTCTGGTTCGGATTCGTCACATCCGGCACCAGCTCGTAGTACGCGCGCACCAGCGCGCGCACGTCGATCAGGTCGGATGCTTCTGCGGGCTTGCCAGCGCGATCGTTCATGCCCCCAGTCTGGCACCGCCCAACCCAGGCCGAGCGGGGTTTTCGCCCCGCCCCCGCCCCGGCCCCGCCACCGCCCCGCCCCCGACACCTAAAGTCGGAAGAAGCGGAGACACGCCGGGCAACCGCATCCCATCCGGCGGCGTTTCGGCGAGAGTTCCGACTTTGCGCACGAAGTATCGAGCAGGATCGCGCCCGGCCCAGCCCAGCCGAGGCCGGCCCAATCCAGCACAGCACAACACAGCCCGGCACAGCACAACACAGCCCAGCACAGCCCGGCCCGGCCCAGCACAGACACGACCGGACGGCGACTCATGGGGAGATGACCATCCGCGCGATGAGGTCGCCCGCGAGGGTGAAGCGGAAGTCGCTCGTGCCGTTGAAGCCGCCACCCGTCACGGCGAGGGTCACAACGTAGTCGTCACCGTCACGACGCGAGCCGGTGGCCTCGAAGTGCGCGTGCTTGCCGATGTTGTCTGTGCGATCCCAGCTGGCTACGCCGTCGTGGCCGTTGAACCCGCGTCCCCAGTCTTCGAGGTATGCGTCTGGCGCGAAGGATGCGACGAAGCCGTCATGATCGCCGACACTCGTGGCGTCGATCATGCGCTGGATCGGCTGGGCTATCTCGGTCATCAGGCCATCCCTCCGTTGACGTACAGCACCTGGCCGTTGATCCAGCGCGCGGGGCCCGCGACGAACGACACCACTTCCGCGATGTCATCCGGGACGCCCAGCCGGTGCATAGGGTTCATGTTCGCCAGTCGCTCGAGCAAAGCATCGTCTTTGCCCTCGAGGAAGAGCTCTGTTGCGGTCGGTCCGGGCGCGACCGTGTTGACGGTGATGTCGCGCCCCGCGAGCTCCCGGGCGAGGATGAGACCCATGCCTTCCACCGCGCCCTTGGTCGCAACGTAGGCGGCATAGTTCGGCATTTGCGTCTTCATGACCGTCGTCGAGAAGTTGATGATCGCGCCGCCGGTGCGCAGCCGGCGAGCCGCCTGCTGGTCGACCACGAAGGTGCCGCGCACGTTGGTGCGCATCATGCGATCGAAGGCGTCGAGGTCGAAGTCGACCACGGGGGCGAGTGTCATGACACCGGCGGCGTTCACCACGACATCCACTCCGCCGAATTCTTTCTCGGCCGTGTCGAAGAGGGAAGCGACCGCGGTCTCGTCTGCGACGTCGGCCTGGATGGCGATGGCCGTGCCGCCGGATGCCCGAATCCCGGCAACCGTGTCGTCGGCTTCGGCCGACCGTGAGGCGTAGGCGATGGCCACCGCGAACCCATCGCGGGCCATGCGCTCTGAGGTGGCGCGGCCGATTCCGCGCGACCCGCCGGTGACGATTGCGACCCTGTTCTGTTCCATTGTGATTCCTTCTTGCTATATCAGTTTCTATAACGTTGCTACATGAAGTAGTGTAGCGACATGGCGGGAAAAATCAAGTCGGAATCGGCGCGCGACCGGCTGCTCGCTGCGGCCGCCAAACTGCTGGCCGAGCAGGGAGTCTCGGTGTCCACCCGGGCCATCTGCGAACTCGCCGGAGTCACCGCCCCGACGCTCTACCACTACTTCGGCGACCGCGACGGGCTGCTCCAGGCCGTCGTCAGTCACGGGTTCAGCGAGTATCTCGAGCGCAAGAAGTCGATCGAGGTGTCCGGCGACCCGATCGAAGACATCCGTCGGGGGTGGATCGACCACCAGGAGTGGGGCGTCGAACATCCGTCGTTTTACGCGCTCATGTACGGGCAGGTGCGCCCCGGCCAGCACCACGTGGCAGGCGACGAAGGCGAGCAGCTGCTGCTCGAGAAGCTGGATGCTGCGGCGCGTCGCGGGCTCCTGCGCGTTCCGCCATCCGTGGCCTGCCACATGATCCTGTCTGCGAATATCGGGCTGACGCTGCAGCTGATCAGCCAGCCGGAGTGGGGCGACGGGGATGTCTCAAGCCGGGTTTTCGACGCGCTGATGGCAGGCATCCTGCAGTCGGGCGCGAGCACGGCAGGCACCGAGCCGTGGCCGACCGCCGTTTCAGCGATCGCCCTCCGCGCCGCGCTCGCGGCCGACCCGGCGCCGGCCCTCGACGCGACCGAGCTCCCGCTCCTCGGCGCCTGGCTCGACCGTCTCGCCACCGTCGCGCCCCGGTAGCTCTACGCTGGTTCGCGACTCCGAACGGATGGATCGGCATCGGGCTGACCTTCGCGTTCGGCCCGGCGGGGTCGTCCCTAGTTCGATCGGGAGAGGTGGATGAAGGGACGGTTGCCGTGGTGCGCTTCCCTGCCTGGTCAGTGGCTTCTCCTTCGACTTGACGAGACCCAGGTCGAAGGGCCGCGATGGCCACCCGCTAGGCTCTGAAAGCATGTCGGACAGTGCCCCATCCACCACCAGGCAGACTTACTCCTACCTCGGCCCGGCTGGCACGTTTACGGAGGCGGCACTCGCCCAGGTTCCCCAGGCGGCCGGACAGGCCTGGCACCCAGTCAACAATGTCGGCCAGGCCCTCGATGACGTCGTCACCGGCCGCAGCACCGCCGCGATGATCGCGATCGAGAACACGGTGGAGGGCGGCGTCAGCGCGAGCCAGGATGCACTCGCCACCATCCCGAACCTCCGCATCATCGGCGAGTACCTGGTGCAGGTGAACTTCGTCCTGGTCGCGAGGCCAGGCACCAGGCTTGAGGATGTGCGCACCGTCAACGCGCATCCTGTCGCCTACGCGCAGACCCACCTGTGGCTCGACAAGCACCTGCCTGAGCACGGACACATCCCGTCCACGTCGAATGTCTCAGCCGCGCTATCGCTGTTCGAGAACGATCTGGCGGAGGCGGCGATCGCGCCGCCAACGATCACCAATCACCACGACCTCGACGTCCTGGCCGAGGATATCGGCGACAACCCGAACGCCCAGACGCGCTTCGTGCTGGTCAGCAGGCAGACCGAGCTGCCGCAACCGACCGGCTCAGACAAGACGAGCATCATCGCCGAACTTCCGGATGACACGTCCGGCCGCCTCCTCGAGATGCTCGAGCAGTTCGCGACCCGCGGCGTCAACATGAGCCTGCTGGAGTCGCGACCGATCGGCGATGCCCTCGGCCGCTACCGGTTCGTCATCGACCTCGACGGCCACGTGCGCGATGAGCGCGTCGCAGACGCCCTGCTCGGTCTCAAGCGTTTCAGCCCGAACGTCATCTTCCTCGGCTCATACCCGCGTGCAGACAAGCTGCCGATCTCGGTCACGCCGCGTTACGACAACACCGCATTCCAGGATGCCCGCCAGTGGCTCGACGGGCTGCTCGGCTAACTGACGACACGACCCTCCGGACTCGATGATGCCGGCATAGCTGCTGCTGGCTCCGCTACTGTTCGGCGTCGCAACTGGCCGATTTCGCGATGGTTCGGCGTCGCAAAGTCGGTAGAAGTGTGAACACGCCGTGCAGGTAGACCTGGATGCGCGGCGTGTTGCCGAAAACACCGACTTTGCGACGTTAGGAAGCGGCGGGCACCCGCACGATGAGCGCGAGGTGGTCGACGCTGGTCTTCAGCGCGATCGCTTCGCCGAACGGGTCGCCGTCGAGCTCGAACTCTTCCGGATGCTCGAGCCTCAGCGTGAACTCGCTGCCCTTCAGGTACGCCAGCGCGCGAACGTCCGGCGAGAGCTTGATGATGCGCCGACCCACCGAGCTGCGGCGAAGCACCCCGTTTTCCCAGACGATCTTGTTCCAGATCTGAATCCAGCCGAAGAACCCGTTCGGCCGGAACGCAACGATGTCGAAGATGCCGTCGTCGATGATCGCCTCCGGCAGCAGCACCAGGTTGGCCGGGAGCACGCCGCAGTTGCCAACCAGAACGGTGTTGACCGACGCCGAGCGCACCGCACCACCATCGACCGAGTATCGGATCCGCACGCTGTCGTGGTGCCGGAGCGCGCGAATAATTGCGCCGGCGTACGCAAGCCAGCCGACGCGGGCCTTCAGCGCGGGATTGGTGTTGGCGATCATCTGGGCGTCGAGCCCGAGCCCGGCCATGACGAGGAAGGCGTGCGTCGAGCGGGAACCGTCCGCCCGCTCGGCCTCGACAACGCCGATGTCGACCGCGCGGTCCTCGCCCTCGAACACCGTCTCGACCGCATGCTGCACATTGTCGAGCGCCATGGAGAGGTTCCGCGCGAGCAGGTTGCCTGTGCCGGATGGCACCAGCCCGAGAGCGACCCCGGTGCCGCGCAGTGCCTCTGCCACGGCGCGAACGGTTCCATCGCCGCCGGCGGCGACCACGACATCCGCGCCGTCTTCGATCGCTGTGGCGGTGACCCCGCCGCCCGGGTCTTCGATCGACGTCTCGTACCAGAGGGTCTTGTTCCACCCTGCGCGCGACTCGACGGCCTTGACCGCGGCCTTCAGCGTCTTCAGATTCACCTTGACCGGGTTGTAGACCACTGCGGCAGTCTTGACGGCGGTGCGTATCTCCGCGGACTCTGCCATGTCTCCAAGCTAGACCATGCACCATCGGTGACCGCGCGGCCCAAACTAGACTGGCAGCGTGATCGACCCCCAGTTTTTGCGCGACAACCCAGACTCAGTCCGCCGTTCGCAGCAGGCGAGGGGGGCATCCGTATCGCTCGTGGATGACGCGCTGGTCGCCGATTCCGCCCGTCGCGCCGCGATCGGCGAGTTCGAGGGATTGCGCGCGGAACAGAACGCGTTCGGCAAGACGGTTGCAGCCGCGCCGAAAGACCAGAAGCAGGCGCTCGTAGCCGAAGCCCAGGTGCTGGCCGCGCGAGTGAAGGCTGCGCAGCAGGTCGGTGCAGATGCCGAGGCGGCATTCACCCGCATCGTCGGCTCGATCGCGAACCCGGTTATCGACGGAGTCCCCGCGGGAGGCGAAGAGAACTTCGTGACCCTCCGCGAGGTGGGCGAAAAGGCCCAGTTCGATTTCGAGCCTCGCGACCACGCAGATCTCGGCGAACTGCTCGGCGCGATCGATATCGCGCGTGGCGTCAAGGTCTCCGGCAGCCGGTTCTACTTCCTCAAGGGCGTCGGAGCACGCCTCGAGATCGCGCTCATGAACATGGCGCTCGACAAGGCGCTGTCGGAGAATTTCACTCCTCTTATTACGCCGACGCTCGTTCGCCCGGAAATCATGGCGGGAACGGGGTTCCTGGGCGAGCACGCAGACGAGATCTACTACCTGCCGGCAGACGATCTCTACCTCACCGGCACAAGCGAGGTTGCGCTCGCCGGCTTCCACAGCGACGAGATCCTGGATGTCACGGGAGGTCCCATCCGCTACGCCGGCTGGTCGACCTGCTACCGCCGTGAGGCAGGCTCCGCGGGGCGTGACAACCGCGGCATCCTCCGCGTGCACCAGTTCAACAAGCTGGAGATGTTCAGCTACGTGCTCCCGGAGGACGCGGAGGCAGAGCACGAGCGCCTCGTGTCGTTTCAGGAGGCGATGCTGCAGGCATGCGAGCTCGCGTATCGCGTCATCGATGTCGCTGCGGGCGATCTCGGCTCGAGCGCCGCGCGCAAGTTCGACATCGAGGCGTGGGTCCCGACGCAGGGCACCTACCGTGAGCTCACGTCCACAAGCAACTGCACCACCTACCAGGCCAGGCGTCTCGACATCCGCTACCGCACCGACTCGGGCAAGACGACCCCGGTCGCAACGCTCAACGGAACCCTCGCGACCACGCGCTGGATCGTTGCGATCCTCGAGACGCACCAGCAGGCCGACGGATCGGTGCGAGTTCCAACGGCACTCCAGCCCTACCTCGGCGGACTCGAAGTGCTGAGCCCGCTTCGATGACCGCGCCATGGTTGATCGCCCTCGACATCGATGGCACGGTGCTGCGCGAAGACGGCAGCCTCGGGGATGCGACGCATGAGCAGGTGAAGCGGGTCGCGGGTCTCGGCCATGCGGTCACGATCGCGACCGGTCGCTCGGTCGCTATGACGCTTCCCGTGGTCGACCGGCTCGGCATCACCCCGCGCTACATCGTGTGCGCCAACGGAGCGATCACCCTGAAGCGCGACCCGGCGGCGCCGCTCGGGTACACGCGCGAGCACGTCGAGACGTTCGATCCGAGCGAGGTCTTGACGACCATCCGCGGGCACCTCGCGCAGGCGCGTTACGCGGTCGAAGACGAAGCCGGCATGTTCTATTTCTCGGGCGGCGACTTCCCCGAGGTCGGCTTCGAGGGCAACGGCCAGCACGTCCAATTCGAGGAGCTGCTCGCGATCCGCGCGACTCGCGTCGTCGTCATTTCCCCTGAGCACGCCATTGAGGACTTTCTGAAAGTTGTCGAGCGCATGGGCCTCCACCGCGTGAGCTACAACGTCGGGTGGACCGCCTGGCTCGACATCGCGCCGGATGGCGTCAACAAGTCGGTCGCGCTCGAGCGGGTTCGCAAGGCCATCCGCATCCCGCGCACCCGCGTAATCGCCATCGGCGACGGCCGAAACGACATCGACATGCTGCAGTGGGCATCCGAATCCGGTCGCGGTATCGCGATGGGACAGGCTCCCCACGAGGTTAAGGATGCCGCGGGCGAGGTCACGCTGAGTGACGTAGAGGACGGCGTGGCCGTGGTACTAGCCGATCTCTGAGCGTTCAGGAAAATGGGCTGACGCTCAGCGTCCACGCCAAAACGCGGGTTATTGTGTCCCTCTTCGTTCTATGAAAGGCGCGAATCTTGGCTGGAACCCGCGAGAAGTCCCCTCGGGTTGAGGGAGTCGCACGCCACGGGCGCCTGAAAAAGGCGCGGCCGTGGGGTGCACTCGCTGGCATCATCGCGACCGTCGTAGCCGTCGCCATTGTCTCGACTGGCAGCGTCGCGGTCGTCGCCGTCGCGAATGTCCTCGGCGGTCTGCAGGGGCCGGGCGGCGGCATCCAGATCCACTCGAAGATCCCTCTTCCCCCGACAATCGGGGCCTACCCTGGCGGGTTCAACATCCTCGTCGTCGGTAGTGACACCCGCGTCGGGCAGGGCGGCATCGGCGGTACCAGTGACACCTCAGTGCTCAACGACGTCACGATGGTCCTGCACGTTTCGGGTGACCACACGAACGCGACGGCGGTCAGCATTCCGCGCGACATGATCGTGCCGATTGCGGCCTGCACGAGTGGCGGCGGCCTGCAGGCTCCCATGAACACCGCGCTCTTCTATGGAGGCAGCACAGACAAGACCCCGGGGGCCGGGCTGCCATGCGCGGTCAAGACCGTCGAGCAGTTCACCGGCCTGAACATCCAGTTCGCGGGTCTCATCACGTTCACGGGCGTGATCAAAGTGACGGATGCGATCGGTGGCGTCCCCGTCTGCGTGCAGGGGACCATCAATGACGTCAACACCGGGCTGCACCTGAGCAGTGGAACACACATGCTGCAGGGCTACACCGCGCTGCAGTTCCTGCGCACACGGCACGGAGTGGGCGATGGCAGTGACCTCGGACGGATCAGCTCGCAGCAGGTCTACCTGTCTGCGCTGGTGCGCCAGATAAAGAGCAAGAACACGCTCTCTGATCCGGCGACCGTGTACAAGATCGCAACGGCTGCGACCCACAGCATGGAGCTGTCGGCGGGATTCAGCTCCCCGGCGACGCTGTTCGCCATCGCGCAGGCGCTGAAGGATATCCCGCTTGATCGGGTCGTCTTCGCCCAGTATCCGGGAACGACCGCCGGCGTCGGAATCTACAGCGGCAAGGTGCAGCCGCTGCTCGTGCCAGGCAACCAGCTCATGGGACTGATCAAGTCGGACACGCCGTTCACGATTGGCAACAACGCGGGCGACCGTGGCTCGGTGAAGGGCACTGCGCCGCAACCGTCAAGCACACCGACCGCGACATCGACCCCCACTCCGAAGTCGACGTCGAGCACCTCGACGAAGGCACCCGTGGTTCTGAACGGCGTTGAAGGCCAGACTTCGGCCGAATACACGTGCAGTAAGGCCTTCGGGCAGTAAACGCGTCGTCGACCGTGTCGAGCGGGCGCCCGGGATCGATGGGTTAGAATCGGGCTTTGGCTCGGGAGGGCTGTCCGAGTGGCCGATGGAGCCAGTCTTGAAAACTGGTGGGCAGAAATGTCTCGTGGGTTCGAATCCCACGCCCTCCGCACCTATTAACAAGAGAGCACGCGAAAGGTTTCGGATATGAGCGACCAGACCCCCCGCTCCGGCGGCTCGTCGCAGGTCGCCGGCATCGCCCGGCACGGTCGTCTCCGCCAGAGCTCGCCCATCGCGCGCATCTTTCAGATCGTCGGCATCGTGGTCGGGGTGGCCGTCGTCTCGGTCGCGAGCCTGGCAGGGGTTGCAGTCGCGCAGCTCGCCCAGCAGGTGAAGCACAACGCCGTGACGATCAACCCCGGCCAGAAGATCGCGCCACCACCCGGCGTAGGCGCGTATCCCGGTGGTTTCAACATCCTTCTTGTCGGAGACGACACCCGAGAGGGCCAGAATGGAATCGGCGCCGGAAGGGATGACGGCGGTGCGCTGAACGACGTCACCATGCTGCTGCATGTCTCCGGCGACCACACGTTCGCGACGGCCGTCAGCTTCCCGCGCGACATGGTCGTGCCGCATCCCCAGTGCTCGAAGGGCGGCACTGCGGTCGGGCTCCCCGTAAACACAGCGCTGTCGTACGGCGGCCTCTCGTGCGTCGTCACCGTGATCAGCGCGCTGACCGGGCTTCCGATCCAGTTCGCCGGCCTCATCACATTTGACGGCGTGATCGGGATGTCGAATGCCCTTGGGGGAGTAACGGTCTGCGTCAGCGGAAACCTCAACGACAAAGAGGTCGACCTGCACCTGAAGGCAGGTAACCACAACCTTAAGGGCTACGAGGCGCTGCAGTTCCTGCGTTCGCGCCACGGCATTGGTGACGGCAGCGACCTCGGCCGCATCTCGTCGCAGCAGGTCTATCTCTCGGCTCTGGTACGCAAGCTTGAGAGCGCAGGCACCCTGAGCAACCTGGCGACCGATTACACCCTTGCGACGGCCGCCACGAAGCACATGCAGCTTTCGACGAGCCTCGCGCAGCCTGTCACCATGGTCGCGATCGCGCAGGCGCTGAAGGATGTCCCACTCAACCGGGTCCAGTTCGTGCAGTACCCCGGTGGCACCGGTGGCACCGGTATCTACACCGGCAAGGTGCAGCCGAACTACGTGCTCGGAAACCAGCTGTTCGCCCTGATCCGTGCCGACCAGCCCTTCAAGCTGGGCGCGGCCGTCGGCAACCGCGGCTCAGTGCCAAACCCGCACGCGACACCGTCGCCGACGAGTTCGCCTACCGGCAACGGCGGCGGCAAATCTGAGACCGTCATCAACGGAATCATCGGCCAGTCGGCTGCGGACCAAACGTGCTCGAAGGCGAACGCGTTCAACGGCGAGGGCTAAGCTCGCGCGTCAGCAAGTCGGTTCTGCAGTTCGTCAGTTCTTTAGGGTGGTGGGTCTCCCGCCGCGTACCCAGTGCGCGGGAGACCCACCGTCTCACTCAGCTACGACCCGAACTGTCTGCCTTGTGAGAGTTATGGCTGGCTGGCTCCGATTCGGGTCAGGAACCAGCCAGACGGATGAGGATGCCGCAGCGACCGCGCAGACATGGCGCGTCAGCAGAACCTGCGTGCGCGACCGGGTCGACGAAGGGGGCATGGGTAAGCCTCGTGGGGGATACGGGCGCGTAGGGTTCGGGTCCGTCGGCAAGCCCCTCGGGTAAGGGAATGCTCTAGCGCCAGTGATGACTCTACCGTGTCCTCCGAACGGGGGACAAGTCGTGACGCGATCGGTTTTTCGCGTCGCTTTTCGTTGCCCTCCACGCGCCGCCCGGCACCCGGTGATTCGGCGCCTCGCCATCCTGTAGCTATGATTGCTGACGAACAATGGAGACGTCGCATAGTTCGGCCTAGTGCACCACCCTGCTAAGGTGGAGAGGGGTTTACACTCCTCCGTGGGTTCAAATCCCACCGTCTCCGCAATGTGATGTCTCGGGTCATCGTTCATTGATGACTCGGGACATCGTTCATTTTTGGGGTCTTGCTTGGTAGTCGCGGGTGGGGTCGATGGTGAGTTCTCTGAGTAGCTCGCCGGTTGCTGGGTTGATGATTCGGATGTCGTTGTTGTGGATCAGGATGCGGACTGGTTCGTGTTTGTGGGCGCGTCCGATGCCGATGTGGTGCATGCGTGAGTTGATGCGCAGGGTGATGGTTCCGCTGTCGTCGATGCGG
>DASYEE010000014.1:0-57147 GCA_036499165.1 Galbitalea sp.
GCGCGCCATCGGAGGCGGTCACGCGATCGATAGATCGGCACAGGACGCGGACTCCCTTGCCCACGACCTCGGTCATCTCCTTGCTGTCGTTGCCGAGAGGTTCGGGAGTACGGGCGAGTGGCCGCTGGTGGAGGCTCTTCGCCACCAGCTTGACCGGATCGACGATGACCTCGACGTGCCGGCGGTCGCCAAACGAATGCCGGTCAATCTCGGTGGCATTGAGATCGGCTACCAGGGACGCATCCACCTGACCCTTCATGGGCTGGCGGTAAGTGGAGCGGCCAGCCAGGAGCTTGGGGACTGCGTGGCTGTGGTTCAGTTCGCGTATTCCAGATATCGGGAGGTAGGACCAGGGGCGACCATCACCAGCGCCGAGCTTCACGAGGCCCTCGGCCTCGACGAACTCCGTCTGGCGAAGGTCTCGGCGTTGATCCAGTCGATCCCCGGCATGGACGGCGGCGGCGGTTCGACTGGATCCGACTGGCATCGGATCTTGACGTCCGACATCACGCGGCTCAAGCGTGTGGACACCGTCGAGGACCTGCTGGCGCTCGTTCCTTTGCGTCGCGGGTACAACGAGATCGCCTCCGAGGCGACGTCCCTGCACCCTGTCCGACCAACCCCAGATCGCCTCGGACCGGCTGGAACACCGCCGACCCGCCTGAGCCCGGAGGCGCTCGAACTGCTGGGCAATTTGCGTGAAGTCCGACCGCTGCTGCTCGGCGGACCGCAGCCGTTTCGCGTCGCTCACAGACCGAACGGCGTGGTTCGCATCTCGCATGCCTCGCTGTCGCCGTGGCTCGAAGGGTCCGAGGCCGCGTTCCAGGAACTCCTCTTGGCGGGCCAATTCCTTGCTGCGCCGGGAGACGGGCCGGACGCCTACTTTCTGAGGCCGGATGTGGAGGGACCGACCGATCCCGAGGCAGGCGTTGGCCCGAGCGATGATGGCAGGGATCATGGCGCCGGCCCTGCGCCGACGGTAATTGGCCGTGAATCAGACGAGCCGGTGACGACTCGAGCCGACGTCCTCGTCGTCACGGTCACCAAGGTCGAACACTGGGCAGTGTTGGATGCCTTCGCCGCGGTGTCCAACGAGGCCCGCCCAGTCACGATCGCTTCTCGCCTGTATAGGGACTTGGGGATCGTCAACGGGGCACGTGTCCTGCTCGGGCTATCCGAGATGGGATCAGGTGGGGTTGGCGGTGCCCAGCAATCGGTTTCTGAGGCGATCGCCGCGCTTGGACCCTCGGCCGTCCTGATGGTGGGTATCGCATTCGGTGCGGACAAGAAGAAGCAGGCGATCGGCGACGTGCTCGTTTCCCAGCAGTTGTCGCTCTACGAGCTGCAACGGAGGGGCACCACTGTGATCTTGCGCGGCGATCGACCCCACGCATCGCGACGTCTCCTCGACTTCTGTCGAAACGTCGCGTTCGCAATGCCGGTGCCGCCCCCATTCGACGTCCACTTCGGCCCACTCCTGACCGGCGAGAAGCTGATCGATGACGCCAAATTCCTTCGTCAGCTCCTAGCCAAAGAGCGGGAGGCAATCGGCGGCGACATGGAGGCCGGTGGCCTCTACGTTGCCTGCCACGAGGCCAAGACCGATTGGATCGTTATCAAGGGGATATGCGACTGGGCAGACGGCAACAAATCCAATCCGAACGAGAAGGAGCATCAGGCCCTGGCTGCGAAGAACGCCGCCAGCTTCGCGCTACGTGTTCTGCAGTCGGCGGCGTTCGCTCAACGCGCTCCCGGGCAACGCCAGCTTGCATTGACCGAGCGCGAGCAAGACCTCCTCCTTCGGCTGTACGACTTTGAAGGGACATGCGTGATTCGACGCGCCAGAGGCGAACCCGAGAGCCTGTGGGTGCTTGGGACAACCGGTGACATGCAGTGGGGCGGAAACAGCGAGGACGACCGGCTGGCTTGGCTCTACGTGGTTGAGTCTCTTCTGGCCGGCGGGCTACTCGAGCCAACGTCGCGGCAGAAGGAGTATCGACTCAGCGAGCGCGGACGGAAAATCGCCTACGGTCTATCCCAGAGCCGAGCGCGACGCTCTGATGGATAGGCTCTATTCGCCAGCCTCGCCGACGACAAGCCCAGGCTCGCGGCAATCGACCGGTCGCCGAGCACGATGCCTGATCCAATCGACGGCATTAATCGACCCGTCGCGCACGATCAGCTCTAATGGGCCGAGCCGCCCATTTCCGTAGACGCCGAATGAGGCGGCGACTCCTTTCAGCCATTCCTGCCAGCGCTTCGAGCGGCGCGAAATCGAACGCGACTCAGTGAGCAGCGCGCGAGATCGAGATGGGCTGACTGCGGCCAGCAGCCGAAGGAAGACAGCGAGGACGTGCGGGTCAGCCCATGCTCGTACGTCGGCCTCCACCATTTCGAGGGAGGTGCGGGCTTCAACGATGTTCCCGCGAGCCAGAGCGATGCGTGCCGGCAACATTCGCCCGAGGATCTCAAGGTCGATCGGCGGCGGTGTAGCCGTCGAGTGTTCGTGAAGTTGTGTCGTCAGGAATTGGGCGCCCTCGAGGAGGCGAGCCCGTTTCAATCGATTCGATGTCCGGATCGCCCGACCCACTAGATGCTCTGCCTGCCCGCGAAAGATCTGGTCAGCCACGACAGCGGACCAGCCGGCGCGATCAACCCACCGGGATCGCGAGAGGTGTGCCAGCTGGGCGTAGTGAGACCGAGCCCTCGCGAAGCGGCCGCCCGCTTGGCAAACATAGCCGGCCGCGGCCAGTAGGTGCATCCGGGTCTCCCATTCCATCGCATCGTCGGCCAGAGCCAACCGGAATTGGGCCTCGGCGAGTCGATACCGGCGAGCGCGCGCGGCGGCTGTGCCAAGAAGGTGAAGGCTCGGCCCATCGACGACATGTTTCGAAGCAGCGCATTCGAACAAGTCGAGCGCCTCGGCGCCTCGCTCGAGGCGATAGAGCAGGGCGGCAAGAGCCCTCGTTGCCGAGCCCGGATCGAGTTCCGGAAGCCGCCTCAGTGCCTTGTCAACGAGTTCCCGCTGAGGGATTGTGTCGGGCATCTGGACCGGCAACTCCTCCACGCCGAAGGCCCTGAGCGAGCTGCGGCCGGGCTCCCGGAGATCCAACTCGACAAAGTCGTCGCATTGCTCAGGCCGCGGACCAGGACGCCCCGCGACAACGATCCGTGTTCCAGCGTTGCGGCGCCCTGCAGCAAGGACCGGTTGGATGTCAAAGGTGTCGTGCTGGCCGTAGCCGATCATCAACACGTCTCGATCCGCGATCGTCGCGAGGAGGGACGTTCTCCAGCGACGATCGTTCCGCCGGGCCGCGAGGCCGCCCGGTGTCGCCGCAAGCGACGTGGCTTGACTGACCGTGCCGTGCAACTTGACAAGGGATCCGGGGACGGCGACGAACGGTCCTTCAACTGGAACTACGACGCGATCAGCCTGCACTCCAGCCGCCTCGATGCACTCATCGAAGTTGGTGGTGATGGCGACGGCAGGTCCGCCTGGCCGGACAAGCTCGCGCGCCACCCAGCGATGGAAGACATTCGGTTGGGCGCTTCCTCGCGCTGGATAGAGAGCGAGGAGAAGTTGATCGATGAATGTTCCGGTGTGGCCGGCTATTTCCCCCAGGATGACCTCGAACGGCTGTTGTTCCGGCCCGCCCGTCAGCTCTGTCAGAAGCATTGCCAGCACCCGCGAGCGCCGGCCTCGCAGTAGCGGCGAGCTCCTATCAATGAGGTAATCGACGAGGGCGCTAACGAGCGGGACGGACAACGGCAGCCCGGAAGGCGCCGGCGCCGAGATCGCCGAGCCGACCCAGAGGACCCACCCCGGCCGGAGCCTGAATGCCATATTTAACGGGACCTAGTACGGCAACGTCTCGGCATCATGGCCCTCGGCGCCCGACGAAGCTCGGAGGGTCGGCCCGACGAGTCGGCCCCGAAGGCGACTAAAGCAAGCAGCGCCGCAAGGGGAAGCGTTGAGCCACCGGCTTCGCAGAACACCCGACGCCCGATTCCGTAGAGCCCGACGCCAGGCGCACACCTCGACGCGCTGATCTGACCCGTAGTGCCACTCGGCCGCGTTGCGAGGCTTAGTGGCATCAGGCCCGAGTCCGCTCACGAGGCTGGCTCCCAAGGCGCCTATCGAGGGCCGACCGACGAACCGATCGGGTTCGCCGGATCGGCTAAAGGCGGGTCCAACCGACCTTCACTGAGCAGTCGACGCCCGGCCCTCAGCCAATGGTGAACCTCTTCGAAGCGCGTCGACAGTGTCTGATCCCCGCGACGTCTGACGATCGAAAGGAAGGACCCCTCGACCCGAGCACCAACGATTGCCCCGTGGACGAGGAATGGGTATGAAGCCGGATCCTGCCGCGGAACGCTGACATAGCCAATCACGTGGGATGAACCGGCAATAGCCGCCCGTCGAACATGCAGCCCCGCAACCGGCGGATAGACCCGGGCATCGATCACGCTCCTCACCCGATATGGCGAGAAACGCTCAGACGCAATGCCGTCGACGGTATAGATAGCCTCCTCGCCGTCCACCTTGCGAGTCCGTGCCCCAAGCACAATCAGCCCGCCAGCGGCGTTGGCCAGACTGGCCACATCTTGAGCTAGCTCGATCTTGCCGTAATCGGCATCGAGATTCCACGGTTGCGACTTCGCCTCCAGCCACTCGTTCTCCGCGAGCCCAATGAGCGCTTCGGGGTAGCCGGCCTCGATGACATTGATGGCCGCGTCGGGTGCGATGCTGCCTGACAGTTCGCCGACGGTCTCGCCGATGGTTAAGCCAAATCGCAGCAGGTCCGTGACCAAGGCGTCACGGCGACGCAACTCGGCCTCGATCGCCCACCCAACTCTGGTCGAGTTGTCCCAGAGACGTTCAATGCCTCGGATTCGCCCGCGCATGCGAGCAGCTCCGGTGTTCGCGAGTAGAGCAACCCGTTCCTGCTCGACCGTGGGTTGCGTGATCGCGACGACGCGAACTCGGACGCCGCGTTGGCCGGCCAGGATCTCAGCATCCAGAGCTAGTGGAACGTCGTCGTCGAGATCCCAATACTCGGCTGGCTCCCCGTCGAAGACATCAAACGTCGCGCCTTCGTCGTCAGTTGCCCACTGTGCCGAACCACCGTATTGATCGTATCGATGGCGTAACCGGAGCGCGACTGAGCGCAGTTCGGCGAGCCGAATTCCCTCGAGCAGCCACGAGGTCACGACAATGCGATCACTGCTGGCGTAGACGTCGCCAGGGGCCGCTGGGAAGTTCAGGTAGAAATAGTCGTCGGGACTTCGATGGACGATCTGGATTGTCATGGCGAGCCGCTAGCGACAGCCGCACCGCCGTCCGATTGCATTGCCCCTTCAGGCTGATCAAACGCATGCACGATCAGGTCAATGATTCGGCGCATACCCGACCAGTCGAGAGACTGAAGGAGAGCTGGATCGCGAGATGTGCGATCGAGCTTGGACGCGAAACGCGCCTGCAGAGCGGCCTTGTCCTCTAGCGCGCCCTGCCAACCGCCGACCCCGCGGTCAAACGCTTGCCAGACCACGGGCATGAGCTGACCGTCTGGTTGGTCTCGTAGGACGTCGTCGCCGAAATAGAGTTCTACGCTGGCGGCGAGGCCGTTGACGTCCTGAATTGCGGGCCCGCTCGGCCCACGCGTCGGGTAGGCGCGCGCTAGCTGGAGATCAGGGAGCGCCGCGATGCGCAGGGAGCTTGGCAGTGATGTCCGACCGAGCATGCGGATGGCATCCCGGCCGGCAGCGTCGTTGTCAAATAGAGCGACAGCACGATTCACCACGCCCGCGGCCGCAAAGGAGCGAACCGTCGCGACAAGGCTCCCCGTCCCTCCGGCGGCGTTCGAGCTATGGAAATCGGGAAATGTCAGATAGCCGACGAGATGCGGAGACAGAAGTCGAAGCGCGCGGCTCAGAGCAGTGGCATCGGTCGACCCCTCAGTCAAGACGAGGACCGGGGCATTGTCGCGGGCGCTATTGCGGAGTCCCTCGATCGCGCGCGCCGCGACAGCATCTTGCAGCTCGTAGTAGCCAGAGCGCACGAGCTCGCTGATGTCGTATTCGACCACGGCGTCGGGGCCGCAGACCTCGGTCGCTGCGCGCAGGAGCCAACGTGCGTCTCCCGGCAGCCCAAAGAACGTGTCGTCGGCTTCCTCTTCGATGAACCGCATCATCTCGGTGCGCAGGGCCTCTGGGGCGGTGAATGGCCACCCTGGGTGGATGTCGGACGCCATGAACTCGCCGAACGCCGAGGACCAGTCGAGGAAGGTCGCTGTTCGCAGCATCTGCGCCAGTGCTGCTCGGGATACGCCATCGTCGTCCATCGATTCTGCAATTTCGTCGGCCCGCTCGCGCAGCGTCATCTCAAAGGCTTTGCGTACCTTCGCCAGCGAGACACCCATCACCTCGAGACGTTCAGCCACGGAAGCCGACGAGGCCCGGTAGCGAATGTCTACCCGTACGTCATCCGCCAGCTCAACCAGGTCATCTCGGGTCCAGTTCGGTGGGATTGGCTGAGCCCGAGCTCGGTCGCCTCCGTTCCCTGGAATGAGGAGCGCGACCCGGTCGCGTTCCGTGAAAACCGACATAGCGACGGGATCGGCATAGCCCTTGCTTTGCAGCAGCTCATACCCACCGATCGAAAGAGCGGCATAGCTGCCCACGGACTAGCCCTTCCCGCCCATCGCCGGAGTTAGACGGCGTCTGCCTGGTCGCTTTGGCCCCGCAGGCCTGCGCGGCCGCCGAAGGATCGGTCCGTGGGTCGGTGGGGCCTCGCGATAACGCTCGATCAGAGCAACCACACCTTCAGTGGTGTCCGGGCTGGCCAGAATGAGCGCCGCGACGAGCTCTCGCCGTGACGTGAAGCGTGCTGCGGAGTTGGCGATCTCCAGGAGTTGGTCGAGGCGGATATCGATGGGGTCCGGCAGCCCAAGAGCGACCGCCCGAACCGGCATCGTCGCGAGCCTCTCACCTTGCTTGACCATTCGGTCACCGTAACATATATTGCTCCTACATTGATAGGAGTGCGGCGAATGGCAGGCCGATTGGAACCACAAGACGAAGACGGCAGCGGCGGCGGGGGGATCCATGCCCTGATGGCTATGGGCGAATCCGTCCGTGCACGCCTGTCCGACGGCGCCGACCTCGCCGCCATCGCGATCCAGATCGCTGAGGTCGCTCGCGGACGAGGGGCTGAGGCAGTCTTCGGTGCATCCACCGACGGCGATCGCCTTGCGGGTGCGGCTGCCCTCGCGTCGTCAGGCGGGCTGCGGCTGTGGCGAGAAGGCGATCAAGCTTCGGGTGTATTGATCGTCGATTCGGTTCTCGTGTCGGGCGTCCACATTGCCCGCGCGCGCACTTCCCTACGCGCCTTTGGCGTAGCCACCGTGTCGGCTGCGGTCGTGGCCGCAACCGAGGAAGCACTTGGGCAGGCGCGAGCGGAACTCCGACTCAGCATCGACGCGCTAGACACGCAGCCTGGCGCCAAGACTCCGAGCGGAGCCGCTAACGTCGGGGCGGAAGGCTAAGCCTCGCCGGCGAGGATGAGGGCAGCGAGGGCCGCGGCGCTCGCGTCCGGATCTGTCTCGAACGAGGCGACTGACGCCTTCGTTTCTTCCCAAGTGCTTCCGCAGATGCGAGCAATCGCCTGGTTGTCGAGCGCCTCGACTCTGGGGACCGTAACGCGAGAGACGGCGAGCATGACCCCTTCTACTTGGTGATGCGTCCTCTGCACAGTCGGCGTGCTCGCGAACAGGTTGATCGACCGTACGACGACGCAGGAAACGTCGTCGTCCAGCCTGAGCGAGTTGAGGGCTGCCATAAGCTCGCGCAGCGTAAGGGCTGCGTCGGCCGCGCTCGGCGGCTGAACGAGCAAAGTCCTCAGTCTTAGATCAGTCCTCGGTCCCACGGCCTCGACAACCGTCGCGATCGGACGTGTGTCCTTGAGCCGAACCGCCATTCCGATGGCGCTCATCAGGTGATACTCCCTTCGTGACAGGTCTCTTCGCCGGTCGATATGAACTGCTTGAGTTGCTCGGTGCAACGGGCAATGGCGAGGTGCATCGAGCCTTCGATCACTTTCGGCAGATGGAGGTCGCGCTCAAGCTCTTCCTGACTGCGTCAGCTCAGCCAATCCACGCCTACTGGGAAGCATCGCTCCTCACGTCGCTCCGAAGCGACAACATCCTGGAGGTCTTCGACACCGGGACCTCGAGCGATGACATTCCGTACCTCGCTACCGCGATCGCTGCCGCTGGCACCACCGCCGACCGCGCCAAGCTCGCGCCGCTAGGTATTCGCCCCGACCTTGTCCTGCTTTGGCTGCGTCAGGCTTTGATTGGGCTGCGAACCTGCCACGCTCGCGGCCTGCTTCACCGGGACATCAAGCCTTCGAACATCTTCTTGCAGCGTTCGGACTGGGCTTTGATCGGCGACTTTGGCTTGGCCCGCTTGGTGGGTCCCGACGGAAGGGCTCCGGCTGCCGGAACTCCGGTCACCAAGGCACCTGAGTTGTTCTTGGCCGGCACGATGGATGTTCGGTCCGACCTCTACTCGCTCGGGGTGACCGCATATCTCTTGCTCGTCGGTGACTGGCCATTTTCGGATAGCGACGCGAAGGCGCTCAGTGACAAGATCGTCGCCGGTCGGTACGTGCCCCTGCGCCATGCCGCACCCCACGTGTCCGGACGACTGTCTAAGCGCATTTCGAAGGCCATGTCGGTTGACCCCGACCAGCGGTACGCCAACGCCGAGATGATGCTAGCGGCGCTCTCCGTGAGCGGGCTCGTTGACCCTGCTTGGGAGCGGATCGCCGCGCACCAAGATCACCTGCAATGCTGGCTCGAGGTCAGGCGGGCCAGCGGTCAATTGCGCCAGGTATGCGTCGAACCAGCGGGCACGGGTCGCTGGAACCCAGTCGTTCGATACACAGGCTCAGGCAACCGGGTTGCGGGAGCATTTGCAGCCGACGTGCGGACCGCTGACCTGGCCACGCGTATTGGCGCCATCTTCGCCCGTCTGTGACAACTCAGGCGGGGACGGTGCCTTCGGGGCGCGAGCGTCGGCGCGAGCGCTTTTCTTCGCGCAGCGGTGCAAAGGCCTGACGAAGGATCTCAAGACCAAGCCGCCGGCCCAGCGCCTCGGGATCTTCGACTTGATAAGGCGCGTCATCGACCGGCGGCGTGGGCGGCGCCAGTCGATCGAAATCCTCGATCGACCGCACGATGACCTGGTCCTTCTTCTTGTTCGCCATGGTCATCTCCCGTACGTGTTGTTGAAGTATCGCGGGTTCAGCGCCGGCTCGAAATAGTGCTTCCGACGTATCCACACTAGACCATCGCCCTTCGAGATTACCGCCACATCAACGGGGCCACCAACAGTCTCAGCCTTGGTCGACATTCGTCTTTGCAGCGACGTCAGGCTGACCAGCGCCTCGGCCACCTCCGCCAATTGGTCTTTAGGGAGACTCGCCACCACTGTCAAGATGTCCTGCGTGAACTGCGTTTGACGGTAGGCGGCCAACTTGGCGAGGACATCGCCAAGACGCGCAGGCGAGACCTGATCGCGTGCGTCGCGCAACGCACGTTTGGCATCGTCGGTCAGCCCGGATGCGGCGACCATGAGCTCCTCTGGATACTGCGTGAGGATGGTTCCGATGGCGGACTCGACCGCGAGCTGGTAGTCCGGGGACACTCCCGACAGGAAGAACGTGACCATATCGTCTTGGGCGAAGGGGATGATCTGTGGCCCTTGGGCTGCGACGTTCCATGACGGCGGGTTCGCCTCCCAAGCCCGTGCCCGGTTGTCTACCACCCCATCGACGATGAGATGGCGAAGGCAAGGCAGAAAGTCGAGCGCTCCGAAGCCGGCGATGACGAGGCCTGCCCGTTGCTCAAGAGGGTTCCTGCGCAACATGTGCTCGCCAACGAGCGTGCTACCGACATCGATGGTGGCGTCAGATAGAGGCACATTCCGGAACGACGCCTCGAGGGCGGCCTTGCAGATGTCGCGATATCGAATGGCAAAGGACGCCACAGCTGCGACATGGTCCGCGTGGATCTCCGGCACGGAACCTTCATCGACGGTTTGTGCGGCCAGCTGCTCACGAACAATCTCTTCGACTTCGACAGCCGTCAGACCCGATCTCCCAGCCAGGCGCTGGACAACCGCGTCGCGGACCTTCGGTGCAACCTGGGCGAACAAGGGTCCGGCCTGACGCTCAACGAACGCACGCTGGGCGTCGTCGTCTGCAAACCCTCTCGTCCCGATGAAATCGAGAAGTCGATGTTCATATCCCTCGAGCTTGGGTTCGACGGTGTTGCCGAGCTCGCGCCGAAAGAGCTTGATGACGGTTTCCCACGGGATCGCGCCGAGCGATGCTGAGCCGTAGACCGTGATGCCTACCGGCTCGGATCCCGAGAGAGTGAAGATCTTGTTCGCTGAGGTGTGGATCTTCTCGGGGGTGCCGGCACCGCGCCTTTGCAGCGTTACCGCGCTATCGGCGGCAAGGGCCACTGCCTCGCGGTTCAACACGGCGATTTCGGTTGTCAGGGTGCCTCCCAACGCTGGAAGGCCAGAGCGAAGCATGTTCATCGGGTGACCGCAATCAGGGAGTTCCCTAGTCGCGGCGGAATCCAATCGGGCGCGCGATGTGGCCCGCTCGCCGCGCTCGCGCCTCAATCGCGGCGGCGAGTGACGCAACTGCGCTGGCTCGATGTTCGCCGCGAACGAGGAGGCGGAAACTCACCTCGGTTCCGCTGTGCCCGTCCTCAAGACTGACGACCTCGCAGAGCGGTCGCTTGTGTCCGGGTACCTGAACGAGCCGGCGCTTGGCGACAATGCCAGATGGGGTGAGGTCTGTCGTCAGCATCTCGAGCTCGACCGCCCCCAGGTAGACATGCATGTCGGCGGAAACGGCGCCGCAGCGCAACTGGATTGCGTGGGCGATCACGGAAGCACCCCGAAGACGTTGCCGGCCAGGTTTCCACACGTTCCGCATGCGCCCGGCTCCGGCACGGCGATCTCACGCACCCGTCCAGACAGACCGTCGAATGCGAGGTAACGGGTCCTCGCCATGCCTGACCGCGCGTCGAGTGCAACCAGCAAAAGCTCGCCCACAACGAGTCCCGCTACGACCGCGTTGAAGGCCGCAACCGCGGCTTCCTCGTCGCGAGCGCCACCGCGATAGCCAAGCGGATCCGCTTCAGCGGCCACGTCGTCCGGGCTGAAGATGCCCATACACAGGAGGCAGGCCTCGGTCGGCCAGAGGATGCAGACGCGCCCGCCGATTCGCTCGAGGCGATCAATGGCTACCTGCAAATTGATGCCAGCGTCCACAAGCGGGATGAGGAGGCGGCGAGCGAAGCGGTCGACCTGCAACCGAGAGGTCAAGGTGTCCGTCGCGCAGACGATGAAGTCGACCGTGGCTAGGGCTTGCCGGGCTTCGGGGCTCTCGAACTTGCGCTCGACAACATCGATCTCGCCATCGAGGCGGCTGGCGCGGAGAAGCTGAGCCAGAGCCGCTGGTTTGCTCACTCCTATTTGGCCGCCTTGTGCTCCGCGCAGCCGCGGACGATTGTGGCTCTCGATGGCATCGTGGTCGACGAGCACCAAGCCGCCGATGCCATGCATCCAGAGGAGGGTGGCGGTGTCCCAGCCCAGCCCGCCGCAGCCGACGATGCCCACCTTCAATCGGCCGAGCGCCTCCGTGCTGCCGGGTCCGAGTGCTCGTTCCTGCCGATCGAATTCGGCGTTGGAGCCCCTGCCCCTGCCGGGGCGCCCGGGAATCACCAGCCGCGCCTCGATGGAATGATCAAGCCCGGATGGCCAGACCCTCACGCTTGCGCCCGCCTGCCCGAGCACCAAGCCGCCATGGGGCGCATCCGGCGCTCGATCCCGGATCTTGGGGATAAGCACGTCCTCGCCGCCGTCATCGATACCGCTGAACGATGGCACCGAGCTGAATGGATGGGTGTGGCACAGGATCACTGCCTCGTTCGATGCCCGTGCTCGCTTGATCGCCGGCGAGAGGAATTCAGGACGGACCACCGCCCCGCCCGGTCCGCGTCGCTCGTAGTCCTCATCCCCGGCGAGCTGAAATCCGCGCCAGGTCAGGATGAGCTCCCCAGGCGCAGACATGGTCCAGCCGGCAAACCCGATGGCGACCGATTCCCGAGGCGCTGCCTCGAGCAGGGCCGAACTGAGCTCGTCGTAGTGCTCGGGCAGGAGGCGGAGGGTTGCGCGCATTCAGTTGAGCTCCCGAAATCGCGTCTCGGAGAAGCGTGCGAAGCGCCAGAGACCATCTTCAGTCGTGTACGTGATGGCGCTTGCAGGGTTCCAGCAAAAGTGGGTCATGGCCGCTCCATCGAGGTTGCGCGCGCCGCTGCCCGCAGGCGGGGCACCCGAGAGCACGATTGGGCCGACAACATCAAAGCCAGATGGAGCCTGGGCCGGATAAAGGGGCGGCACCTCAAGGGCGAGTTGCAGGGCGTTGGGCTGCCAACTCTCTGGAGCCTCAGCGTGCCACCGGAGGACGACCCGGCCGTCGGGCATGACGACCGACTCAGCCTCCGGAAGGTGGTCTAGGGCGAATTTGACCTGGTCCGCCAATGCCGCGTTGCCGACGGTTCCGCGTGGCAGGTCATAGAGGTGGGACCCGTCCTTCAGGTCATAGGACTCGGTCGGGACGATGAGGGTGTCCGGGGTCGGTCCGGGCGCCTCGAGGAAGAGCTGGCTCGCATCCGGGATCTCACCCAGCCGGCGCAGCTCCGCCCCGGTGATCGGCACGTCGACAACGAATCGACTCTTGTTGATGTGGATGGTTACGCCATGCTGATGCGGATCTGTCGAGCTGGGCATTCTTGCTCCGTTCTCATTGTGGATCGCGTCGTTCGCGATCGAGAACGGCACCATAGCACGGCTCGGCGATGACGTGCCACAATCACGGACGCGGTGTTCGCGACCGCGAACGAGGAGGGCACATGCCGGAGGAAGTGCGCCCCGAAGGGCATCAGGCCGAAACAACCCTTGGCCAACGCATCAGTGGTTTTCGGCGCGATCGGGCCTTGAGCACCAGTGCCCTGGCCGCCCGTGCCGGGTTGTCCAAGAGCTACCTTTCGATCCTTGAGGCGGACGCCGCCGAAACGCGCCGCCCATCCGTCAGGACCCTTCAGCGAATCGCGACGGCCCTCGGCGTGCTGCTATCTGACTTGACAGGAGGTGCACCGGCTCGCGGGCTCGAACGAACGCCAGAGCTCGTGTCCTTTGCCAGCTCTGAGGGGCTCCCAGATTCCGACATCGACATGCTCGCCAGCATCCAATTTCGCGGACAGGCGCCGCAAAGTGAAGAACGATGGCGGTACATCTATAACGCGATACGCATCAGCGAACCATTGGATGAGGGACGTGGCCGAGGGGGGCCGTTGAACGCGGCCGGGAGTAGTGCGACGGGGGAGCCGCCTGTCGAGAAAGACCTGGGGTGACCCATTGACCGGGGGGCCGCCACAACTCGAGACCGAAGCGAATCGTCACTTGGCGACGATGCTCGGGCCGAAGGCCTCGTTCCACGACGGCCAGCTCGAGTCCATCATCGCCGTTCGTCGACCGGACGCTCGCGTGCTCGTGGTTCAGCGCACGGGGTGGGGCAAGAGCTTGGTCTACTGGATCGCGACCCGCCTGAGCCGCGACGCCGGTGCCGGCCCGACCCTGATCGTCAGCCCGCTGCTCTCTCTGATGCGAAACCAGATCGCCATGGCCAGCAAGCTCCAGTTGCGGGCGCGCACGATCAATTCGACGAACCGCGATGAATGGAAGGCCGTCGAGGAGGCTCTCGAAGCAAATGCGGTGGACGTCCTCTTGATCTCACCCGAGCGCCTCGGCAACCAGGACTTCATGGCCCGAATCCTTCCCGCATTGGGCGCCATCGGGACGTTCGTCATCGACGAAGCACACTGCATTTCCGATTGGGGCCACGACTTCAGGCCCGACTATCGGCGCCTCAACGCAATCCTCGCCCGGCTTCCGGCCAGCATCCCGGTCCTTGCTACAACGGCCACCGCGAACGACCGAGTCGTGGGTGACGTCGCCGATCAACTGGGCACCGGGGTGGTGGTCCTTCGCGGGACCCTCGCGCGCGACTCGCTCGACCTTCACGTCGTGGCTCTCGGCGACCAGGCCGAGCGATTGGCGTGGCTGGCCGAGAATATTCCGAAGCTGCCCGGGAGCGGGATCATCTATTGCCTGACGGTCGCCGACACCGTCCGGGTCGCCAATTGGCTCGCGGGCCGCGGGCTGGCCGTTCGGCCCTACAACGCGGACATGTCGAACGAAGACCGGATCGCCGCCGAGGAGGCCCTTCTTGCCAACGAGGTCAAAGCCCTCGTCGCCACGTCGGCACTCGGCATGGGCTTCGACAAGCCCGACCTCGGCTTCGTCGTCCACTATCAGCGACCCGGTTCGGCCGTCGCCTACTACCAGCAGGTTGGCCGGGCCGGACGGGCCGTGACCCACGCCGAGGCCATCCTTCTCACGGGACGCGAGGACGACGAGATCGCCGAATATTTCATCGAGTCAGCCTTTCCGTCCGAAGCCAACCAGCGCGCCGTGATCGAGACCCTCGAATCCCAGGCTGAGATGACGCTGCCGAAGATCGAACGCCAGGTGAACATCCGGCGATCGGAGATCCAGAAGGTCCTCCAGTTGGCCGAGCTCGATGGGGCTGTCGGCCGAGACGGCGGGCGGTTCTTCCGGACTCCTAATCCCTGGGCGCCTGATGTCGAGCGAGCGACCCGTGTCAGCGCACTGCGGCGAGCCGAGCTTGCCCAGATCAGGGCCTACACCACCTACGACGGCTGCCTCATGGGGTTCTTGCGGGCTGCACTCGACGATCCCGACGCCGCGCGGTGCGGTCACTGCGCGAATGACGGCGCAGAGCCGGTGGCCAAAGCGGTTTCCGAAGCAGTTGTCCTGGAGGCAACCACATACCTACGCCGCGATTTCCGGCCGCTAGAGCCAAGGAAGGTCTGGCCGGCCGGCGCAGTTCCTGCGTTCTCGGGGAAGATCCCGCCCGAGGAACGGCTCGAGATCGGGCGTGCTCTTTCGATGTATGGCGATGCCGGATGGGGACGGCTCGTGCGCGACGGCAAGTACACCGCGGGCACCTTTGATCTCCGCCTGGTGGAAGCTGCCGCCGAGCTCGTCGCGCGATGGGCACCGGACCCGTATCCAACCTGGGTGACGGCGATTCCCTCCGCTAGTCGCCCGGCGCTGGTCCGGGATTTCGCTCTAGCCTTGTCGGTACGTTTGGGCCTGCCCTTCGTGGAGGTCTTCGAGGCGACCGGAGGGGCCAGCCAGAAGACGATGGAGAACAGCGTCCAGCGCTTCCGAAACGTCCACCGCAAGCTCGCCCTCGTGGTTCCGCGGCCCGAGCCAGGCCCCGTCCTGCTCGTTGACGACATCGCGGACTCGGGCTGGACATTCACGTACGGCGGCTGGTTGCTCCGCGCTGCGAGAGTCGATCGGGTCTACCCGCTTGCCTTGGCCGTGGCTTCGAATAGAGCAGACGCATGACCTTGAGCGACGATCGGTTGGTCCCGATCCTGCTGTGTTCGACCCTCGTCCGGCCGACAGGGGCGTCGGTTGCCGTTCTAGGCCCTGTCGGCTGGTCGGACATCGAGCAGCGACTGGCTCGCGCCGACCTCCCGGCCGGAGCGCTCCTGGGTATGGGCGTCGAGGACCTCAGGTCCGCCCTCACCCTCACCGATGAACAAGCGTCACGGGTCGCGAGCTTGCTCCGTCGAGCTGGGCCAGCCTCGATCGAGCTCGAACGGCTGGCCGACCGCGGTCTGTGGGTGATGACTGCTCTTGACCCAGACTACCCCCCGAGACTCCGAGCTGCCCTCGGGTCATCGGCTCCGCCGGTCCTATTCGGCGCTGGAGAGCGGAGCCTTCTCAGCGCTGACAGCGTCGCCGTGGTCGGCTCGCGAGACGCCTCCCCAGCAGCGCTGTCCTTCGCGGCCGAGCTCGGCCGCGCAGCGGCCAGCGGAGGCGTGGTGGTGGTATCCGGTGGGGCGCGTGGGGTTGATCTCGAAGCGCTCACCGGCGCCCTGTCGGCCGGCGGCACCAGCGTCGCCATCATCGCCGAGCAATTGGAACGGCGCGTCCGCGAACCGACGACTCGAGCGGCCCTTTCTGACGGCTCGTTGGCGATTGCGAGTCCGTATGCACCCGGCGCAGGCTTCTCGGTCCGAGGCGCGATGGGGCGCAACAAAATCGTGTATGGCTTGGCTACCGCCGCCGTGGTCGTGACGGCCAAGGAGGGCCAAGGCGGAACCTGGGCGGGAGCCGTCGAAGCGTTGCACGGCGGGACGGTGCCGGTTTTCGTTCGCGGTCCAATAGATCCCGGCAGTCAGCCACTGACTGCTATCGGAGCAAACGAGCTGCCGTGGGCCGACGTTCCGCAACGGCTCGAACTTGGCGATCTTGCCCCGCGCAGCCACTCTCCAACCGAAGACGCCCCCAAGCAGGACACCCTCTTCGGCTCACCTGAACCCGTTGCGAAGCAGCGTACGAAACGCGCAACGCGGTCTCGGCGCAGAGCGGTCGACGAAGCAGGCGGCACCATCGACTCCTAGCTCGAGGTTGACGCCCCGTCATACGAGTGTTGTCTGAGGTGGTCAGGAGCAGGTGGGGGACAGCTCTGACGCAGTTGGGGTTTCCTCAACATGAGGGTTCTCCCCCATTGACGACCCTGGAGAAATGCGCAAGCGTTGCCAAGTGCGAAGCGCAAGGGGGTGTCTGTGATCCCCTCGCGTCTCGCGTGGCCGCGGTACGGCTTGGCTCCGCTCCGGGCCCTGCCGCTGCGGTTCGGGTCCGATGCTGTCCCAGGCCCTCGGCGGTCGAGATCGAGCGCGTCAGGCCGCCCGTTCCTGTTGGGCCGTGCGCAATGTCTGTGCCAGTGCGACCAGATCCGGGCACCACTTCATAGAATGGCTCGGTGCCAGGAACCACGAGAACGACCGCGACCCGCCCATTCGGTGACCTGAGCCCCACGCAATTCGAGGCAGTTGTCCGGCAGGTACTGAGCAATCTCGATGGCGTAGTGTGGGAAACGAAACCAGACCCGATCGGCCATCTCGGGTCTGACGACGGGCAGGACATCCGAGCTGTCGAACTGTCCAGAGGTCCGAGGCGGACCACCAGGCGGGCCTGGCTGGTGCAGGTCAAGCGATATAAGGCCATCCATCCGAAGGATCTCCGCGACATCGTCGATGCTGCTATCCCGGTCGCGTCGAAGGCGCCTCACGCCTTCATCGTTGCCGTCGCATGCGGCGCCAGCAAACGCTGCTTTGACGCCCTGGACGCTGCCGCGAAGGCTCGCGGCGTGAAGAGGATCGAGCTCTGGGACAAAGAGAAGGTCAACGACTTCCTCAATGAACCAAAGAACGCGCTGACGTCGACGTTCTACTTCGGGGATGGCAGCGCGATCCCAGGCACCGTGCCGCTCCCCCTCGCTCTCGATCGGAGCATCGGCCGTGACGCGCCCCTCATCGGACGGGCGTCCGAGGTCGCCGATCTTCTAGCCGCCCCAGGAGATGTCGTCATTGTCGGTCCGGCGGGGACGGGCAAAAGCCGACTCGCAGCGGAGATCCCGGGTCGCCGCTTCCTGACGACGCATTCGACGCCCGATGCCGTGGCTGCGAGCGTTCGTAACGATCACCCCACGCATGTGGTCATCGACGACGCCGGCCTCGACATCGCACGCCTGAACATGCTCCTCGAGCTTCGTCAGCAGAGCTACGCCTTCAAGATCGTCGCCACCACTTGGGCTGAGCGGCTTGATGATGTCCGCGCGCTCTTGCCGAATGCCACACGGATCGAGATTGCAGAACTCGAACGCCCCGCGATGGACCAAACGCTCAAGGCCATCGGCGTCGGCAATTACTACCTTCGGTCATGGATCCTCGACTTGGCTGAGGGTCGGCCGGGCTGGGCAATCTCGCTCACGCAGCTGGCCAAAGAAGGCCGCATCCGCGATGTTCGATCTGGTCGCGGTTTGATCGAAAGCATCGGGCCGTACCTGAACCGCGTGAACCCAGGAGCTGGCCATCGGGCCCTTGCGCTGCTCGGCGTGCTCGCGGCCGTCGGTCCGGTTGCCGAGGATGAGTTGCCGGCGCTCGACAGCATCTTGGGCGCCTCGCCAGTCGATCGGCATTCGCTCCTGCGAGAAGCGGCTGCGGTGGGGATGATCGAGTTGCGAGGAACATCTCTCGCGGTTGTCCCCCAGGCACTGCGGCCCGCTCTCGTTGCCCACCTCTTCTTCGAGGGAACCGCGCGCTTGCGGATCCCCGACGTGCTCGCGGCCTTCCCGAACCGCGAGCTCGTG
The DNA here is from genome assembly GCA_036499165.1 of Galbitalea sp. GTDB lineage: Bacteria > Actinomycetota > Actinomycetes > Actinomycetales > Microbacteriaceae > Galbitalea. The sequence continues at coordinate 18,398 of DASYEE010000014.1, forward strand.
ATGCTTGAGCGAGTGATCGAGGCCGCTCACGCCGGTTCGGTGCCGGCCAGAGCTGAGGTCGATCGCCGGCTACCGGATCTGACGCATTTGCTCGACTGGGGCAGCCATTCGCTGCTTGTCGCCTTTGCCACACTCGACGAGGCAGCCGCGTTGCGCGCGCTGTCTGCCACGGACTCGCTGGATCCAGGACACGAGGCTCGTCGGCGCGTCGTTCGAGCCACGGCTGAGCGCTTCCTCATGGCTGACGCAATCGCAGCAATGCTGTCGGATGCCATAGGGGATCAACGGCCTGAGAACTCGACTCCAGAGCACCCCGTGCGCTTCCTCGGCGAAATGGCGCGCCAAGTTGATCCGCTCAACCAAACGTCGTTCGAGTTGCGGGCCCCCATCCTCGCAGCCACCAACCAGTGGCTCGAAGAGGATCCAAACCCGGAGCGGCAGGAGATCTGGGCGCGAGTCGTCGCGCAGCTCCTCGACCCGCACGTAGCAGGTGTCTTCCCCGATAGCGGGTCGCCAATGACGATCCACCTACCAGCCGGCGCCGAGAGCGAAGAGCACATCATCGAGATCGGCACGACTCTTTGGCCCGAGGTCCGAGCTAGGCTGGCGCTTCTCGAGACGAGTGCATTTGTTTTGCTTGCTGCGGGCGCTCGGGAACTGGCCGAGATCGTCCGCAGATACCCATTGCGCGGCGACCTAATCCCGCCGCCAGGCGCTTCTACAGCCGCGTCCGGAGTTCTCGACGCCATGCTTCCCGAACTCGCCGGCTATGCACCGACCCGCCCCGCATTGCAGCTCACGCTTCATCGCCTGCGTAGAGAGATGGGCGTCGGCCCCCGCCAGCCCATCGATCCCGAGTTCAGACTCCTCGCGATGGGTTGGGAGATCCGTTCGGGTGGCGGCGTGTCGAAGCACATCAGCCATGCCGTCGACCGTCTCGTTGCGCAATGGCTCACGGAACCCGCTGAGGTCGTCATGGCGCGGGTCGCGATGTGGGGCAAGGAGGCATCGCTCGCCCGACGCGACCTTGATCCAGTCGGCGGAATGGCTCTCCGTCGGTACGCGGAACGCGGCGGCGACATCGACGCGACCGTTTCGGCGGCTCTCGCGGCGGGACTGCCGGGGCCGGAGATGTACCCGCTCATTCAGAAAGGCATGGCGGAGGGTCGCGGCGTGCCGACGTGGCTGGGCCAGGTCTTTGTCGGCCAGCTCCGCTGGCCCGCGTTGAGCGTCGCGCTGGATCCGGGGGCTGACCGGCTGATCGCGATGCTTGCGGTCGCCGAGCTCAAGGACGGAGACGCAGGCGTCGTCGACGAGTCAGCTCTTCGACACAGCCATCACGGCGGCATCCAAAGCGAGGACCTCCTCTTGGCCCTTCTGACACATCCAGTCAAGGTGGTGAGAGGTTCCGCCGCGATCCAGTTTCCCCGGTCGGGCCCCGGTAGTCCGTCGACCCGATCGCCCGCTTTCTACTCGGCATGGAAGCGGGCCTTCCTTGAGGTTCCGATCGGGGATCACCATAACTGGCACCTCGGACAGCACCTCAACGCTCTGGCGACCGCCGACCCACAACTCGTCAGCGATTGGCTCCTCCGGCGGGCCACTGACGGCGAGGCCATGTGGCTTCTCGAGTTCGAGAAGAAGCTCGACGTTTCGACCATGCCGCGGGCGGACCGGGACGCGTTGATGCGGAGCGTCCCCGACAAGGCTAAAGGTCAGGTTCTGGGTCTCGTGCTCGGCGAGGATCGCGAGTGGGCGTCCTCACTCGTCGATGGTGGCGTCTGCTCCATCGACCACATCTGGCACGCGATCGCTCGCCAGCACCATCACGGCGTAAGCGCCGCCGAGGCACTCGCTTGGGCGCCGACGCTTCGGCGGCACGGCGCGCGCGATGTCGAAGTGCTCCGACTGATGGACCTCGGCCATTCGGGCCCGGAGTCAGGGCACTATGCGAACCTCAAGGCCGCCCTCGAAGCCGAGCCGGAGTCAGCAGACCCAGTTGCAGAAGCCGTGCGCCAGGCCGGGATCAAGTCTTTCGCAGACGCGGAGCGCAGCGCCCATGAGCGGGAGCATCGGGAGCGAGTTACGGGCCGTGTTCACTAGCTGGGTGGATCGCCCGGCGCCAGGAGGCTTCGGTATAGCCGACCCCGACGGCGTGGTCCTTGAAGCCCTGATCAGCCCTGGATAGTCGGCGGCTCCTCGACTGCAAGCCGGTCGCATGTTCGGGCGATGCGGTCCAAAGCGAGGGGGTTCAGGCGCAGAGCCACCTCGGCCAGACGTTTGATCGCGTTCGCCGCGATCGCCTTCGGGACCTTCCGTGCTAGAGCCAGGACTCCTATCTCGGTGAGTGTCTCGAGCGAGGTGACTTCCAACCGGCGGGTGACTTCGACGAGCACGGCGATCACTAGGCGAGCGCTATCAGCAGGCGTTATCAGAGCGGATCCGGCTTGTGCGAACACAGCATCGAGACGCTCGCGTCCGAGATTTGGCATGCGCGCGATGGCGTCCTCGAGGATCCCTAGAGTCGGTCGGACCGACTCGTAGCCTGCAAGCACGAGGTCGACGTGCAGAGCATGAGCACGCGCTGCGTCCAACGAGCCCTTTGCGAACATCGCTTCAATGAACGTGATCGTCGAGAACCCTGGGCCCGGTCTGCCTGTTGCCATGCTCCAGCGACGGAGTCCGAGGTCGTCCGCGTACAGCGCTCCGACTCCGTTTTCCGCCAGGATCGCGGCGTCGAAGGAGGCCGGTCCGACATGCCGCCGGATCTCCTCGCGGTCTTTGGCCGGCCCAGGAACAGCATTGGCTTCGGGAGCGACCGTGAGGGGGCGAGCCATCGGCCGAGCGTTTGCCTCAACCCATGACAACGTCTCAGTGGCGTCGGCTAGGGCGGAGACAAGGGTCGGGTCGTTCGGCGGTGCTTCGAGCATCGTGAAGCGACCGTCGGGCAACGCGACCATCGCGCTGTGCCCGGCCGCCACGGCGGCTGTCCTCTTTTCAATCTCCAGTCGCAAGTCCCACAACAGCGAGGTCGGCGCGATGATCCGATAGTGCTGCGGGAGCAAATCGAGAAGGCGGAAGCGACGGGCGGTGTAGAGGGCCGACCGCGTCACGATGACCGTTTCCACCTCGGTGGCCAGGCGCACGGCCTCGTCATAGAGCCTCGGATCGGCCCACTCGACGTGCAAAGGGCGGATGAGGGGGTCTGTCTCTGCGGCATTCAGCAGATCGGTGATCCGTGCGTCAGCCCCGATCAGGTTCGCGAGCGTCCCTAGAGGCAGTACACGTTCGTGGTACAGACCAACCGAGGTCGTGACTCGCCTTCGGCGATCCTCGGCCATGCTGATGAACGGTGCAATGTCGGCCGCGTCGGAGAGGTCGCCGACATTCACCATCTTCATGAAGAACGGTTCCCTGGGGAAGTTGTCACTGAAGGTCGCCGCGATCCGCTGCGCGGCCTTTACCACTGCGGCGAGGATTTCCTTGACGACCCACTGGTCGCGGGGCGCGGCATGGGGATCAGGCACGACGTCGCCGACGCGAAGGCCGACAAGTCCGGCGGCCTCGGCCTCCGCGACAGATAGCTCGCCTGAGCTCTTATCGATCGGCAAATCGCTGAAGATCGAGTGCTCGCGGGTCTGACCATCTCCGCGAGACAGCACGACATGGGCGTCAGCTCCAACAGTCTCGGGGCGAGAGATGTCGACCCGGGACATGAAGACGAGCGACGCCAGCACGCGCTGGGTGTCCGGGTTGCCGCGGTCCTCGCGGAAAGCCAGGAACGCCTGATCAATCGCCTCGCCTGGCTCGCCGAGCACGCTGAGGTACTCAGCGCCTTCTGCCCGCTCGAGTGCAGCCATTTCCCCGGAGACCGCGATCCGGGCACGCTGGAGTGCGTCGTCCTTCCGTCCCAGCTCGATCAAGGCCCGGGTCATGGTGAGGTTGATCCTTGCCGTGCTCGCGCCCTGCGCCTCCATCGCCTGTGTTGCGGCGACAACCGCCTCTGGGTCCTCAGTGCGGAGGGCGATGTCGGCGCGGATCGAAAGTGCCCATACCGGAAGTGGTCCTCGCTCGGCGGCTTTGTCGATGACAGCGCTCGCTACCTCGAGGTTTTGGGTCCGAAGGGCGGCGACCGCGGCGGCGCGCATCGCGGCCTCGGGCATGGCCGCGAGGTCGTCGAGAGAGAGGTCTTGGAATGTCACCCAAGCTCGTTCCGGACGCCCGAGGTCCAGGAGACGCATCCCGAGCTGTACGCGGACGAGTCGCGCCTTCTGCGGTTCCGTCTCGAGGGCGATAGCCGACAAATACCGGTCCTCGCCCGCCTCTGGATCGGACGCGGCGAACGCGATCTCCCCGGCAAGCAATTCCGCGGCGGGCTTTGGTCCGCCCTGGGACAGGCGATCGACGATCCGGCTGGCTTGCTCGAGATCGCCCAAGTCGACGGCGACACTGCCGATTGTGTACAGGGCCCCGTCCAGATCGAATTCGGGATCGGTGGCCAGATCCAGTGCGGCAACCGCGGCAGCTAGGTCAGCTCGCGCCTCATCTTGCTGACCAGTACCGGCAAGCACTCCGGCTCGAAGAGCGAGCAGACTGGCGTCCGAGTCGACTGATGGTGATCGGAGCGTCTCGAGGGCTCGAGTGAGGTCGCCACGGCTTGCCTGCGCGCCGGCGATGGCACGAATAATGGTCGGGTCATCGCGGTTTGCGCGTTGCGCGGCGGCTTCATCGGCACGGGCCCCGGCTTCATCTCCGATCCTCAATTTCGCCCGGGATCGGATCTGGTACGCGGGCGCGAACAACGGGTGCTCGGCCGGCAGCGACTCAAAGAGCGAGGAAAACTCGCCGATGGCTTGGTGTAGATCGGCATTCGATCCACCTCCGGTCTCGACCCGGAGAACGAGCGCCTCAGCGTGGAAGAAGCGAATGTGCGGGGACGGATTGGGTTCAGCCAAGAGCTCGCCGGAAACCGAGACCACGTCGTCCCAGGCATGGTGCTCCCGGTGGTGACTGACAATCCACTGGCGGAACTCGCGCTGCGTCGCGACCTCGCCGGGAACGGCAACATCGCCCAGCCCGAACTTGTCTGCCACGCGGACCTTTGCCGTCCAAGCCCTGAAACTGTTCGCGTTCAGTGCGACGGCACGGTCAGCGTGCTCGATCGCCAACTCGCGTTGGCCGGTCGCCGCCAAAACGTGGGCGTAGGTGCCATGAGCATCCGCCCAGTCGTCGTCGAACTCGACCGCCCGACGGGCTGCTTCGATGGCCTCGGCAGATCGATCCAGCGAGAGAAGGGTTATGGCGAGGTTCCGGCGAGCAATCGCGCGCGTACGCGCGCTGACGGTCGCGGAGTCCATCTCCGCATTCGTCTTCGCGTAGGCAGCATGAGCCTGCACAACCAGGGACTGGTCGAGCATCTCCGTCGTGATGAAGTCAAGCCTGGCGAGCCACTTTTGATCACGAGGCAGCGGTCCTACGACGATGCCCCTCTGGGCGAGGAGGTCGATCAAGGCGGGGCGGTCTCGCCGCCCACCATCCGCCGCCAAGCGCAGGGCGTCGGCCACGATGATGTCCCACGCTTCTTCGGCGCGCGCTCCATCGACGAGCAAGGCACGAAGGGTACCGATGGAATGTACCCGTTCCGGGCTGTGCGGTTCGTCGAAGTCGGCCGGCACGATGTAGAGCTTCTCCAAGATCCGCTGCCGCCCTGCCTCCACTTCGCGTTTGACTGACCCACCCACCTCTTCAGGCAGGCCATCACGGAGCTTCTCGAGATCCTTTGCCACGTCTTTGAAGAGGCGGTCGCTGGCCCGACGATCTGCTACGAGGGCGACCGAAGTTGGTGTCGACGCGCCTATCCGAGTTTCGACCGCACCTACGAACTCCGAGAAGTCGCCGGCGGCGTTCATTGAGTGACGGGCCTGAACTTCGCCCGCGGTAGGCGCTTGCCCGAACTCGATCCGGAGGTCGTCTCCGGGGCCACCAGTTTCGGCCGTCATTGCGGTCGGGGTGTCGGACCGTCCGAACCAAGCGATTGGCGTCTCGGTGATGATCGCGATGCCCACGTACGCGGCAACCGACGCTTGGTAGCGCGTCCCGGCGTTGGTCGCCCTGCCGCCGCCAGTGGCGGGCCGAGCGGCCGGCGTCACCCCGCGACCCGTAGTGCTGCGAGGAGCGACGGAAGGTCGGTGTAGTGGGAACGTCGTGGCGCGCCGGGCCCTGCCAGGACCAGCGTCCAACCACTCTCTTTTCTGTCAGACGTGTCTGGGTTCTCCGTCGCGCGACCACGGGTGACGAGGGCAAGTGTCGGGCTCAGCAGGGCCAGCAGCTTGCCTCGGATCTTCTGATCAAGGATGTGAGCCCCCGTCGTATCGATGGCGAAGGCATGCCCGTCGATCCACCAGAGAAAGTCCGGATAGAACGTCTGGGAACCACCGACTTGAACGGGGAGCGGCACGCCGTAACCGCCCATCGCCCGAGTCGGCGGGTTCCGCATCCACCATCCCTCGGCGAAGGCATCGAGCGCTTGCGCCATCGGCTTCTCGTCGTTGTTGAGGAAGGATGGCGCGTCCACGTAGGTCGGATGGACGGACCGGTCGAAAGCGAGTGTTGCCGGGCGAGTGGGCTCGAATGGCTTTGGTCGCCAGGTGTCATGGGCGGGATCCGGCTCCTGCTCATAGCGGACGCGTCCCTGGAAGCCCTCGACATAGGCGACGGCAAGTTCTCGAAGGTCGCGCTGCGCCTGGGATCCGGTGGCTGCCGTCTGCTCGAACATCGCGCCCTCAAGGCAACTCTCGGGCAGGTGCTCGAAGGCCTCCCGCGACATGGCTCGGATGCGATCACGGAGAAAGTCCCGGTTCCGCGTTCGGATGTGCTGGCCTGTCTCCCGGATCTGGCTGACGAGCCGCGACTCTTCGTCGGTCAACTTGAACGAAAGGGCGACCGCCTGACCAGGCGCGTCAAGGTCCTCGACGGGATAGGCGCGCCGGCCGGCCGAGGCAAGCGGCTTGCAGAGCTCCTCGAGTCCGCTCGCCGTGATGACCAGAACTGGGAGCGCAAGATCAGGGAGGCCCGCGCGAAGGGCGACCGTCTTGGTCCTGTCGGCCCTGGTCCTCACCTTGACGTAGGCCTCGCCGGTTTCTGCGTCGCTGCCGAACTCCTCGACGAGGTTCTTGCGGATCTTTTCGACCATCGAATGGAATTTCTCGTCCGGCGACGACAGGAACAGGTATGCGGTGTTGAGCTCGGGGATGCCCGAAAAGGGCTGAGCGTTTGGCTGGCGAATGACTCGCCCGATGATCTGGCGGACGCGAATGGCCGACTTGGTCTCGCCGTCGAAGAAGGCGACGTATGCCTCGGGATCGTCCCAGCCCTCCTGGAACTTCTTGTTGAAGATAATGTGCCGGTGCCGCGGCCGCAGCTGGGCGAGGTCGCTGACGCGCTCCGCCTCCTTCGGAAGTTCTCGCGTGCTCGTCGCGACGGCAATGTGCTTCGGATCGACGCCGCAGCGCTCGACGAGCATCCGCCACAGCGTCACGGGGCGTGGTTCCCCGACGGCGCGATCGCTCTCCTCGGTGACGTAGATGGCGCGAGGCGTTAGGTAGACCGCGTTGTCGGCGGCTGCCTGCTCGACGGCGCGGAGTTGCTCGACCGCCGCCGAGACCTTGCTCTCGTCGTCGGTGTTGAGGTCGGTCATCTCGATGTCGCTCTTGAGCAGGCCGGCCTTCGCGGCGTTCACCGTCTTGACCTCGACGATCGCGGCCCTCGCGGCGGGCCCCCAGATCTCGCTCTGCTCGAGGGTCTCCCTCATGTCGTCGATCTTCTTCGAGAAGCGAGGCGTACCCGACGCAGCGATGATCGCCACCGGGTGGAGCGCCAAGAGCTGGTCCAGCTGGACCGCGGTTTGGCCCTGGCTCTCGTCGTAGATCACCCAAAGTGGACGTGATCGCAAGTTCAAGTCGCCCAGCTGGTCCCAGGGCGAGAGCTCGCCAGCCCAATCGGGCTGGGGCCGGTGGATGTTGAGACGTGCCTCCGCGGTGCCTTTCGTGTTGTCGTCGGTGTCGTTCCACGACGGGACGGTCAGGCACCAGATGACGGTGCCAACCGAGTCGTCCATCAAAGCCGCCCACTCTGCAGGCGTCGGCGTCTCCGCGATGACCGTGGTCTTTGGGGGTAGGAAGTGCCGATAGGTCGTCCGAAGCTTCTCGACCGTCTGATCCACCACGACCGATCGGTTGGTCGTCCAAAAGACGATCGCAGGCCCGATCTTCCCGACAACGGATGCGAGGATCGGCGTCTTCCCCGCTCCTGTGATCGCAGTCAGGTGAGAAAAGAGCGGGATGGAGTCGCCGTCGACGTTCAGGGGCGGCCGGCCCCGGAGTTCGACCGTTTTGACCCACATGCCGATGGCCTCAGCCATCTGCTCGACGGCAACCCTCTGGAACGGGCGGAGGTCAAAACTCATCCCGCGTTCCCGAGCGACACGCTCAGATTGTTGAGGATTTCGTCCGGGATCTTGAAGAAGCGAAAGCTCTCGGAGCCGAAGACCTCGCAGCTTTCCCCATAGACCCTCACCGGGCGCGCAAGCTTGAGGGCGTCGACCTCGAGAAACATCTCGCGCAGGACGTCGCGACTAACCGGCGCGTGGGTCTTGGGATCGTAGAAGACGCAGATCGCCTCGCGCTTCGCGTTGTAGCCGATGACGTAGCGCTGTCCGTCGACCTGCTTGATGCCGCCGCCGCGCCCGCTGGCGTCGGTTTGCAGGATCGAAGACACGACATGCTGGTGCTGCAGCAGCTCGAATGCATCAATGTCGATCTTCGGACCGACCCGGTAGAAGGTGAAACCGCCCGGGAGACTCTCGGCCGTCCTGGCTCGCTTCAAGCGTTCCCCGGTGGCAGTCGTTGCGTAGCGATCCGCCTCGTTCCCTTCCTCGATGAGGACGAAGCGCCGGGTGCCGCCGTCCTTTTGGTTGAGCCGCATGACGGCATGACCTGTCGTGCCGGAGCCAGCGAAACAATCAAGGACGATGGCATCACGGCTCGTCACGAAGGACAACAGGAACTCTTCAAGCTCGACCGGCTTCGGGTTCGGGAAGATGTCAGGGTTCTCCGGGAACAGCCGCTTGATCGTCGCATTCACGCCCTTGCCACCGAACTCTGTGATGAGGCCGCGGAGCGGATCGTCCTCAACGTCGAAGATGTAGCGCTTGTACAGGACCGAACTGGCTTCGTCTTTGCCGAAGTGGACCCGGCCGTCGGCGAGGTACTCGGTCATTCGCGCCTGCGAGACGCGATAGCCGTGCGGCGGCACCCGTGTGGCTTTGCCCGTCTGCGGATGAGGCACGTCATAGCTAGGTCCGCCACCGCCCGGGAACGAAAGATCGCTTGTCATGAACGCTCCGCGCTCGTCGACGTGGCGGTAGTTCGTCGCGAACGAGCCCAGGACCTTCTTGTTGGCGGCCAAGAAGTCGAACCACGCCTGCCGACGGTCGGTCAGGCCGGCGTGCTCCTCCAAGAGTCGCGCCCATTCGTCAACGAGCATCTGACGACGCCGCTCAATCTGGCCTCGCCAGGGGGTCTGGTTGGCGTCCTTGTCCCGGGTCCAGACGACGACGTATTCGTGCTCCACGACGATGCGGCTTGGATTGTTGTCGGTCGCGCTCTTCCAAACCAACGTCCCGGCCCGGTTCTGTTCGCCGAAGATCTCCTCCATGAGGAGAAGCAGACGAGGCAGTTCGATGTCGTTGATGTGGACGAAGATCACCCCGTGTGGCGCCATCAGGTCCTTGAGGATCCGCAGCGTGGGTGCCATCTGGTTGAGCCACTTCGCATGGCGACCACCGTCCTCGGCAGACACGTAGGCACCCTTGCGGGTGTCGGCGTCCGCGTCGTGGAAGCGTGCGTCGCTGTACCGGAAGTCGTTCTTGCCCGTGTTGTACGGCGGGTCGATCAGGACTACGTCGACTTTGCCCGCGAACTGCGGAAGCAAGGACACCATCGCCTGACGGTTGTCGCCTTCGATGAGCAGGTTCCCAGGGTCGTCGTCGGTCACGTCCGAGTGCTCTTGCACGAGCTCGAGCACGCGCGGCTTCGGGATGGAAATACGTGCCTCGGAACGACCCGCCCAAGTGAGCACGATGCCGCGCTCGACTTCGACTGGCGCCCCTTCTGAAGACGCGCCGGTCCCGTCGGCGTGGGCGAGAACGCCCGCGCTCTTCGGCTGGCTCTTGGAGCCCATCGACCCTCCCGCGAGAACTCGTCAATAACCAGCGGGCACGTTCGGTGGGGGCAGCCGAGCGTCGAACCCGATGTGCGAGAACTCGCGCGCATCATGCGACCCGCGCGCAGCCGAGGCAAACGCGTTGGGGGGTCATGCCACAGAACCTGACAGTTCTGCGATTGACCATCGGCTCGTGGACAAGCTTTCAAGGCGAACGCTCGAGCGCATTCGCTTTCGAACGGAGACCGGCAGTGTGTACGTCGTGGAGCGCTTCGATAGCGACGCGATGCTTTGGCATCGCGAGTCGGCGACGTTGGCCTCTGGGCGTCTCCGAACGGACGCCGGGACCCTCATGCGCTGGCCGCCGACCATCGAGATCGGCGAGCCGGTCGACCTTCTCTCCTCCCCGATCAACCCGCCGCTACCGCGACTCGTTCGCACGACGCGGATCGTCGCCTTCCTCGAGGTCGACTAACCGGTGGCATTGCCGGGATGAACTACGACACCAGAGCAGTCAACGAAGCGGCCGCAGCGGCGGGCCTTCCGAATGGCCGCATGATCGGCGCGTCCAAGACCGCGTACAGCCGCCGCCTTCCGCGCAACGCCACCGTCTTCAACGCCACCATCACCGATGAGAGTGGCGCGGGCCTCTGGCGGGGCGACCTCGACCTTACGCTCGATGAGGCCGCGCTGGCCGCGCTGGCGAGGGTTCTCGGGACGACCCTCTGCGTGTTCTATGAAAACGACGCCAGGCGGCTCGGCATCAAGGGAGAACCTGCGGGGTTCGCGGACGCCGTGCTCCGCATCACAGCGAGCGGCGAGTCAACGACGAGTGATCAGCCGGCGCGGCGGCTCGCCAGGAACAGGGCCGGCCGCCTGGTGCGTCGGACCGCCCCGATCAGCAGCTCATCTGCCGGACGAGAGACGGAAGAGTGAGACCTGCCGATCAGCCTCGGAACTTGCCAGAGCTCATGGCCTACGCAGAGGCGAATGGATGGGCCCTGGTCGACGACCCCGCGGTCTTGCCGCGCTCGGAGTGGCGAGGCGGACCCAACGGCTTGCCGACCTGGCAGCTCATCTTCGTCAAGGGCGATCAGGCGGTCGGCTACGAGTGGTCGGGCTACACGACCCGCTACGAGGCTGGCAAACGGGTTCTGCGAGCGCTTCGCAAGTGGGACGCGCCGGACCCGGATTGAGCGATAAGCGGCCCGGACTAGGCTGACCGACATGGACGCGCGTGAGGAAGCTTGGGGCCGGCTGCACGAGGCCATGCCGGCGCGCTGGACGGTTGGCCAGCCCTCCTACGACCCAGGTCGACCCGGCTGGTCCATCAGCGCCGTTGGGCCCAATCGCGGTCGCGGGAAGGTTCCAACCTACGTGTCGGGCGTCGGCGAGAGCGCGCTTGCCGCGCTCCAGGATCTTGACGCTCGGTTGCGCGGTGAGCGTGCGGAGGGGCCGCGGCGCATGGACGAGCTGCGAGCGCGGCAGCGATTGGCATACGTCGAAGGCGCAGAGGATTGGGCTCGGAGCGAGATGGAGCGGCCGCTCACAAGGCTGGAGCTTGAGGGCGTCCTCCGTCGGTTTCCAACGGACATTCGGGCGGAGCCGAGATGACGATCACTCGTGGTCGTACACGCTGAAGTCGTGGTCCAACCACAGCACCTGGAAGATGCGGCCATCTCGATACCCGACCATCGGGGCGTTGCCGTGAAAGCGCATCGCTATGAAGTCGACATCCGGCGTGATCTTGCTTGGGATCGAGACTTTGAGCGCGCTCCGCGCGATCTTCTCGGTGCCCAATCCATGACGCTGTGCAAGCGTTATCTGAGCCCAGGTCATGCGGGCGCGTTCCCAGAGGGCGACCGCAAAGGCAGCTTGGTGCTCTCGATCGCAATCACTCACGCAGTAGCCGTCCTGCATGTCGGACAGAGAGAAGAGGGGCGGCAGGGTCTGCGGGTTCTCGACCTCGAGGACTGGAGCCTTGATGCGAGGCCCAGCCTGTGGACGCGCAGGCCTGACCCGCTTGCCTCGGTCCGCCACGCGGTTACTTCGTCAGCGTCTTGAAGAACTGCTCCATCTCGGCGCGCGGGATCACCGCACTCGGCGGGGTGTCCTTCCAGGGGCGTTCGCGGTGGGTCATCTCACGCAGGCGCCATGCCGAGAACTGCCCGTACACCGCGTAGACCTCCTCGATGACGCCGCGGTCCTGGGCATCAAGAGTGGCCGGGTCGAAGTCGCTCGGCCGCGGGATGGCATCGCCCGCGCATTCGCGGTAGTCCTGCCACACGCTTGGCACGACTGGACCGTGGACCCATGCCTTGATCTGCTCGGGGAACAGGGCATTGCCGGTCAGCGCGAGGCTAAAGCCCTGCGCGTAGTACAGGAGCTTTTGCAGTTTCAGATTGGAGATGGCGTCTTCGTCGTCCTGAAGGGCGAGGAAGTAGCGAGCCACCTCGCTCGCAGTCGTGGTCATGCCGGTCCCCCCATCGCGGTCAGCATACGGCGCGAACCTTACATGCTGCCTTGTGCACCGCGGAGCCTCGTCGGGCCAACGGCGTCGTCAACTCTCGTGCGCCTACTTGCCCGAAACGCGACTACTCGGGTTCTGCGGTCGTCGCCTGGGAGCAATCCGCGTCGCCCGACGAGGGCGGCGGTCACTGCTGTTCGGTCAGGAGCGCGATCACCTTCTCGGGCTGAGCCCCGAGGTCCTGCTTGCCGTCGCAGCCAGGCGCCACGCAGCGGAACCACCAGCCGTGGATCGATCGGCCGAAGCGCATCGGCTGCTGGCAGATCGGGCAGGGCACCGCCTTGCGAACTTTGTCCATCCGAGCCGCGAGATCCGCCCCATCCACCAGTTCGAGACCGAGCGTCTTGGCTTCCTCGCGAGCTTGCGGGGTGAAATCCGACAGGGTCACGAAGATGCCGGCATCACCCTTCTTCCCCTCCCGCATGAGGGTTCCGCCGAATGCTCGGACATCGTCGACGCCGACCTGCCATGACTGCCAGCGCTTGGCCTGGACGATGCGGTCTTCCTTGCCCCGGCGGATCTCGAGATCGATGTTGCCGTCAGGGCCGCCCTGGCGGCCTCGCTCCTCCACAGTCCAGCCTTCGCGCCGCAGGACCTCACCCACGAGGAACTCGAACTCCTGGGCGTCGAGCATGCGCAGGTCGCTCGTCCATTCGAGCAGGTGGCGACGATCCTTTGCCTGGAGCTGGACGACGAGCCACGCGATGACCAGCGAGACGGCGAAGAAGGTGCCATAGAGGTTGAGGTTCACCAACCAGCCCGTGTCGACCTTGAGCAGCACCGGGACGAACAAACCGACGACCGGCCATCCGAGCAGCGTGAGGGCCGCGACGACGCCGCCGTGGACGTTCTTGGCGATCCACATGATCGCGGCGAAGTAGCGATCTTCCATCCGCGACCACCAAGCGCGCATGGCGGGATGGTAGTGCCGGCCTCTACAGCTCTGGTGGCGGCTCGACAAAACGGATCACGTGTTCCCAATCAGGTAACGAGCGGGCGAGGCTCGTGGCTGGATGCGACATCCAGAGCAGCGAGTCGAGGATCCGCACGCGCGAACGCGCGTAGCCGGCGTCTTTGAGGTTGGCCGCGATCAGCGCGAGGGCGTCTGCGTTGTTCCGGCCAACCTGTCGCAGATGATCAAGGACATCGATCTCCGGCCGGCTCCCGAGGCCTACCTGCTGGACAACGAAGCTATCGAGCACGGGGAAGAGCCGCGGCCGCTGAAGCCGACCTTCGCCTCGGCAATCGGTTCGCTGCTCAACTCGAGCACAGCTGCCGTACTCTGTTTCGAAGCGAGTGGCCGGTGGTTCGCCCTCGCCTTCGGACATGGAAGGTCGCTCATCGAACCGACGTCGCTCGCACGAGGTCCAAGTATTCGAACAGGGATTGAGCGAGCCTTCCGACAGTTGGTCCGTCTACCGGTCACTCGTCTTTCAGACCAAACACCAAGACCACCTCTACCTCCTCGTCGAGGGCCAGTGGTTCGAAGTCGCGAAGACCTTCTCCGACGACATCGACCGCCGTCTGGCGAATATCCCAAAGATCGACCTAGGCTTCCCAGCGTGCCAGCCGGATGAACGCGAGGATCATTACAACGCCGGCGCCGTTGCTAGTGACAGTGTCCATCGGGCCTTGATGGACAAGAAGCTGATCACGGCCTTCGAGGCGCGGGAGCCATTTGAACTCTGTGACATCTTCACCGACTCCCGACAACTGATCCATGTGAAGAAGCGATACGCCTCTTCGTCGCTCAGCCACCTTTTCGCCCAAGGCCGTATCGCCGCCCAAGCTTTCCTTCGGGACGACACGGTGCGCGAGAAGGCGAGGTCTCACCTTCGCAACACCAACCCGGCTCTGGAGGACTTGGTCCCGCTCCCCCGCCCAGAGTCAGGTCGCGAGTTCGAGATCGTCTTCGCGATCATCGCCGACGATGACTCCGGCCTCCCGGGAAATCTGCCGTTCTTCAGCCGTCTGAGCCTGGTCCTCGCGGCGGAAGAGATTCGCGATGGATCCGGCTATCGAGTCGCAATAGCGGGAATCCCCCAGCTGTAGCGGAATCGCCATCGTGAGCATGTCGTGTAGTCGCCTTGATGGTCAGCCGTGTCCCTCCCTCTCGCCGAAGAACAAGGGCAGCTCCGGCGAGGGGTAGGATCGAGCCGTGGGTGACTACGTCGACAAGCGGGTGTTGGTCGTGGTCAAGACCTACACGAACCCGAGCGCGACCTACGGCGAGACCGTTTGCAGTGCCGGGGTCGACCTCGATACGAAGCGATTCGGGTGCTGCAGGGCAGAGGTTCACCCATGCAATTCGGCCGTACCAGGGCGCCTCAACCTCCGGCTCAAGCTTATCGGCTAGCAGTCGCGCGGTCGTCCAGAACGGAGAGTTGCGCACCGGATGGGAAGCGATCCAGTCGAGCGGATCAGGTCGCTCGGCGTTGGGCGCCCTGGCCACGCGGATCGCCTCGGCCCGGCCAACAGACGTCTGGAACTGCGTCGCGCGGAAGTCGTCGGGCCAGCCGTAGATTGCTTGCCCGACGATCACGAGACCGCGAAAAGCCGAGCCGACGTGGGGCCAATGAAGAACTAATGGGCGCTCGCCGATCTCCTCAGAGCGCGATTTGATCGAGGTCAGAAGGCGGTCGTAGGCGCTAACCAGCCTTAGTGAGTTGAACACCCCAGTTCCGCTCGCGGGGCACTCAGCGAGCCTCGCGCCCCGGAAACTGAGCGACCACACCCTCCAACTCCGCTGCGTTGAGGCGGCGCCCACGCTCAATTCGAGACCATTCCTCGGCGCCGACAATGTAAGCCAGCCGAAGGCGAGCGCGAAGCTCATCCATCCGCCGTGGCCCATCGCTGTGCTCGCCACGGAGGCGGGCGTCGAGATCACGAATTGCCTCGAGCTCGTCCCGCCCCGTTCCTGAGACATGGGTTGGGACGCGACCGCGCCCCCGATCGGCTCCGACCGCAGAGATCGACCAGCAGCATCGGCCGGGGTCGAATGAGGGCAAGCCGACCGTCCAGCGCGCTGGCAACGCCTCGTGCAATCGGCCCCAAGCGTCCTGGCGTTCGTCCATGCCACAAGCGTAGGCATCCGTCGTTACGCCTGGCTCATCTGGCTGACCGCCTACGAACGCGCGCGTGGTGGCCCGCTTGGTCCTAGGGCTTTCCCTAGGTGACAGCCGATAGCCGTGGGGACCAACCTTCCAAGTGGGCACACGTGATCCCTTCGAGCAGTTGGCATTCGTGCATGGCCGGCCCGCCGTCCCATGGCCGATGCATTGACCACCACTGCCTCGCCCTTCAGGGACAACCGGGGTGCCCGAGGGATGGAGGGAGAGCATGAGCGCGATACGCATGGGTACCGGAAGCGGCAGCGTCGCCCTCGCCGACAACGCACCATCAAATCCCGTGCTCGAGTTCTTCGGCCGGTGGGTGAAGTGGATCCCAGCCGAAGTGATCGCCATCTACGGGGCAACGATTTCTCAGATGCAGCCCGCGGCTGGCGCAGCCTCCCAGACACCAGTGGTTAGCACACCGCTTTGGGTCATCGCTCTCGTGTTCACGCCGGTGATCGTGGCTGTGGCGGGATGGCTGACCAAGTCGACCAAGGTGCCGTTGCGCGTCGCCTTCTCGATTGTCGCATTCGTCGTTTGGAGCTCGACCGTCCCGCACTCGGCTTGGGATCAGTTCGACCTCTTCACCAAGAACAAGGAACTCTCATACGCGCTCCTGGGGCTGCTCTCTCTCGTATTCCCGCCGCTCTTCGACCGGGCAGTCGGTGACTGAGCTCGGCCGATATCCCGTTCTTCCAAGGCCGCCGGCGGCGAAGGTCCGGACGCAATTCAAGCGGGAGGGATAGAGGGACTGGACATGGCGAGCCAGAAGCTCAACATCCACATGCTCGATGTCGGTGAGCAGGAGTACGGCGACGCCGTCCTGCTTGAGCTCGGCGACCGAACGGTCCTCATCGACGGCGGTCATCGGGGGGACGACAAGCTACATCTCGGCCATCCCTCCATCCCGCAACAACTGCAGACCTTGACCGGCCAGGCGAAGCCGCGGATTGACCTCTTGGTTGTCAGCCACGCCCATCTCGATCACATTGGCTGTCTTCCTGAACTGATTGCCGACGACACGGTCGATGTGGTCACGGCATTCGTGTCGGATCCAGACTTGGCCTGGGGGATTGCCATCGATGGGCCGCCCCCTGATTTCGCCGATCAGCGTGTCGCCGCTGCCATGGCTGGACTCCGTGAGGAGCCGCGTAGCGCTCCACTCTCGGATGCAGGCATGGAGGGCTGGCTGGCGGACGCCGCCGGCCTGCGCGACCGATACATCGCGATGCTCGACACCCTTCGAGCGCGCAACACCCGAGTGATCCTGCAGGGCCGCGACGATCCGCAACGTGCACTCGCATCACTCGGCCCGGTCAAGATCGAGCTCCTCGGCCCCTCCCAGGTCCAACTTGAGGCCTGCTCGGCCGGCATTGGTCGGGCGGTCGACGACGCCCTCATTGAGGCGGACCGCATCCTGAGTCAAGACGCCAGCGTCGCTGCCCCATCGCTCTACTCGGCACTCATGCGCAGCTCGAGCGCAGACGCGGAGGGCGATCGGCCCGGGGCGCTGATCAACCTGCAAAGCATCTCGCTCTCGCTCACGGCCGGCAACAGGCGCCTGCTCCTGGCGGGCGATATGCAGTTTGCCTCCCCTGGGACGGCTGACATGGCAATCCGGACGGAGCTCGCCTTGCTTCGCGATCGCATCCGGAGCCACAAGGGATACGCCTTCGCAAAGCTCTCCCACCATGGCAGTCCGAATGCGTTCGACAACGAGGTCATGAACGACCTCGGAACTACGAGGCTTTTCGGGATCTCAGCGGGGGCATCGAGTGAAAAGCATCCGTCAAAGTCCGTCCTGGACGCGCTTGCCGGGCGAACTAGCAACGTCTGGGTGCGCACGGACCGTAACGGCCTGAGCTCGATCCGACGGAACGGATCGAAGTGGGAAGTCATAACGGCACGCGGAACGGTCAATGACCGCTCCGTCAATGCCCCGGATCAAGTGACGAAGCCAGGAGTCGCTCAGCCGCCGGCGAGCCAAGTCCCAAGCCCGGCGAGCGGTGCTATCTCAGCCAAAGCCGAGGAGACGAGATTGGCAGTCGAGGATCGGCTCGAAGTCGTCATCCGGATACCGCGCGGCGTACCGCGTGTCTCCCTCGATATTTCCATTCCTGCTGAGCAGCAGACGCCGCGAGTCGACATGCTTCCGGCGGAGCCTCCAGCCACGGCGGCCCTCCCCACACTCAATATCGGCGGTGGGCGCGCCTTGCCGCCCCTCTTGTATGTGACCGACGGGCCGCGCCTCGAGGCAAACATCGGCCTCGCTGAGGCTCGGCATTGCTTAGAGCGGATCGAAGCCAGGGCTGGTGTCTTGCTCGATCTCGCCGGCGCTGGCGATGCATCAGCATCGGAGCGGCTGGTCCACGCAGCACTCGAGCTTCACCCGGAGATCGAAGGCATCGTCCTCGTCGGCGGTTATGACGTCGTCCCGAGCCGGCGTCTCGACACCGTGCCTGCGACGCTTGCGAACCGGGTGCAGCGGGGCAAAGATGCGGACCGCTTCTGGATCTGGACCGATGATGGTTACGCCCGACCGCCAGCGACCACAACGATCTATCCGATCTCCCGCATTCCGGATGGCCGCTCGGCTGCCCAGCTGTATTCGGCATTGAGTGCATCGAGCGGCGGCGGAACGGCTTCGGGGGTTCGGAATAGCGCTCGACCCTTCGCCGAGGATGTCTACGGCATCCTCGTTGGGGGGAAGCCACTGTTCGTGTCTGAGCCAACCGCCGCCACCGACGTTGGCCGGCTTTCGAGCGACCTGGTCTACCTCATGCTGCACGGCAACTACAGCGATGCCACCAAGATGTGGGGCGAACTGCGTGGGGGCGCCTCACTCGAGGCCTTCAACATCGCGGCCGTTGGCGACGTCCCGGGCTCAGTCGTGTTTACCGGCGCTTGCTGGGGAGCGCTGACCGTCGACTCGCCTGCCTTGAGCTGGACCGCCGGCTCACCACTATCGCAACGCAACGCGGAAAACTCGATCGCAATGGCGAGCCTCGCGAGAGGGGCCAATGCCTTCGTCGGCTGCACCGGCTCGCACTACTCGCCCCGAGACGCGCCCTACAACACCATGGGCGCTCCGCTCCATCGAGCCTTTTGGACCGCGCTCTTGGGCGGTCAGGGTCCTGCCCGCGCACTCCGTGATGCCAAGGTTGCCTACATGCGCGAGATGCCGCACGGCATCAGCGAACCAACGCAACAGGCCTTCGGGCACAAGATTCTCTGGGAGTACACGTGCCTCGGTCTGGGCTGGTAGCAGGATTTGACTAATGGCCGAGCTCACACAAGCTGGCGTAAGGTATGACCAAGGAGAACCTATGAGCCGACTCACGCGCGACAAGCTGGAAGAGATCATCTCCAAGGACAAGCCGGGCTACCACATCGTCGAAATTGGTGACTCGGACGTAGCCGAACCAGAGAGCAGGGATGCACCTGCCCCTGATGCCGAGGCGCTCCAACTTCGCTATTTCGGTGCCCCGACTGGGTCAAGTGCGCCCCGGGAGGCCGCCGCTGCCGATCAGGACAAGCCCGAGGACGAGATCGTTGTCTTGGCCCCCGTAGACAGTGGCGCGGATCCTTGGCAATCGGGACCTGGGCCAAAGACGGTGGTCGTCTCGGGTTCTGAGGGGCGAGTCATCATCGAGCAGGGATAGCGCCCGCCCTCCAAGAGAGGCGGCTCCGCGGAACTAGTTACGCAGGCCAAGACCGCGCTCGGTCGGCAACTCTTGTTTGCACGACCGCCAGCCCGGCTAAATGGGGGTCCGTCATGGATAAATCGATGACGAACCTGGCCAAGACAATTGCTGCTTGGCGGGATCAGCACGTTGACGGCGAGACCGCTGAAGCGTGGCTAGACCTCAAGACTCTCTTGCGCATGCACGAGACCCAACTCAGACGGGCCTTGTCCGAGGTCGCATTGATGTCGCACGACTCGATGCGCAGCCTCATGGCGCTGCATCGTGAGTTGAATGATCCGAACGGTGTGCCCGTCGAATACGCCGCCCAACTCGTCGACGCCGCCTGTGGGGTTGAGGACGATGCCTTGCAGTCCGACTTCGACGATCGCCTGAATGTTCTCAAGCGGGTCGTTCTTTACGCCCAGTACGCCTGAGTTACCCCGTCGAAGAGGCTAGCTTCGGGCCGAAGGCATGTCGAGCCAGCCCTCGTGATCAGCCCGGAGGGCGAGTTCAACCCGAGTCATGATCCCGAACCGCTCGTAGATCCGCGACAAGTGGTACTCGACCGTCTTTCGCGAGGTCTTGAGGGTGACAGCGATTTCGTCGTTCGACCGGCCGGCCAGCACGAGGCGGACAATTTCGCTCTCGCGGTCTGTGAGCTTCACGAATCCGGCCTGGCCCTCGCGGATCTGGTCGGTGGTAAATGCAGTCCCGCCGGCAGCGACCGAACGAATGGCCGTAATGAGCTCCGCCAATGGGGTCGTCTTGAGCAGGAACCCATGAGCCCCGTAGCGAAGGGCAGCGGCCACGTATTGGCGGGAACGGAACGAGGAGAGGATGAGAACGGCTGGACGTCCCTGCCGGGCGGCGACGCCAAGCAACTCAAGACCGTTCCCGTCGGGCAGCCGGATATCGAGCAAGAGGACATCCACATCAACGCGAGCGACCATCTCGGAGGCCTCCGCGAAGGTGCCACCGCTCCCGACGATCTGGATGTCGCTGACCGTCACCAACGCGGTCTGGAGGCCTTGCAGCACCACCGGGTGGTCGTCGATGAGCGCGACCCGGATCATGCGCGCCAAGAGATCGAGACACTCGTGCCCGGGCCGTTCCCGTCGATCCAGAACTCAGCCCCAATACCTTGTGCGCGCCGCCGCATGGATGCGATCCCGAGCCTGCCACGACCACTCGCCCGGCGCGATTCTTCACCCCGGAGGCCAATGCCATCGTCGACTACCGCGAGGTCGATGGCGTCGAGGCCGATTCGACCCCGGATGGTGACCGTCTGAGCGTGTGCGTGCGCCAGGGCGTTCACGGTGGCCTCCCGAACGATCCGGTAAAGAGCCGACTCGACCTCGGCTGGCGGTCGGCTGCTTCGCTCCAAGCCGGTCAAATCCTCGACCTCAACGACGATGGGGACGCCCGGGGTTCGTGCTTGCTCGGCCAGGAAGTCGATGGCGGCGCCCAGTCCAATGTCGTCGAGCATCGGCGGGCGGAGGTTCACAGCCACCGATCGAAGCTGCTCGGCGATCGCGCGGAGCGATGAGGTTTCGCGCTGGGCTTCGGGGACCAGTTCGAGCCTGCGAATGACCGCGGCCAGTTCTTGCAGGGGTGCGTCGTGTAGCTCTCGCGCCAGGCGTCCGCGCTCCTCCTCCGCCACGTCTGCAGCGACGTGCTGACGCAGGTCCGCCATCAGAGCGAGCTCGAGGCGCCGCCCAAGCAGCGACCGAAGGGGCTGCACGGCCAGTAGGCCGAGCACGATCGCAATGGCAATCACGGGTGCTGGAAAGGCCGCGAAGTAGAGCACCCCGAGTCCCAAGATGACCACCAGCGCCGCGGCAAGGACGGCCAATGCCTGAGGAGGTGTGAGGCGAGCCGGTCGGTTGCGCATGGCTCGGTCCACCATCAAGAGACCGGTCGCGCCCAGAGCGATTGACCGCCGCACCTGCTCCAACTGGTCCGCGGCGTCGCCGTCGAAATAGGCAATCGCCCAGGCGACCACAAGGCCCGTGGCCGCGAGCCCGGCTGCTGTGGCGACGACCCGATACCGACGAAATCGGTGCGCGAGGCCGAAAACAGGAACCAGCGTCGCCGCTGCGAGGACGACCCAACTCTGGCCCTGATTCGCCAGAAGGAGCGGCGCTGAGGCAGCCACGAATGCCAAGCTGGCGCTCGGGAGCACCCAAGCCCTGTTGAGCCGCAGAAAAGCGAGAGCGAGGCAGCCGGCGCCCAATCCCACGAGCGCGAACGGAAGCGTGGCCTGTAGTGCCGCAACCACCGGGGCTTCGCGCGAGGTGATCGGTCCGTCGGGACCTTCGGTGATGAGAGTCCAACCGTCTGCTGAGTCGCCTGGGCTCGACGAAATGACGCGCTGTCCCGGCCGGATGCCATCGCGCCACGCGAAGCCAGTCGGAGATACCGATTGGACGTGCCCTGACTCGTCAATGACGACCCCAGCATCGGAGTGCCCATCTGCCGCGGTAGTCGCCATGATCGTGGTGAAGAAAGCCACGAGAGCGACCCCGGCGAGCGCCGCACGTCGAAGCCTGTAGGCCTCGAGGACGCGCTTCAACTGGGGAAAACCCTTGCCTGACCTTTGGGAACTCCCCGATTCCGCCGACGTGATGCCACCCATAGGGTCAAGAGCCTACGGGGGGTGGCAAGACAAGGTGGAGGTTGGGACGTGTCCAGAGTTCCTCGCGCGCGCAAGTCGATGCCGATTGCGATCGTTGGCCTGCTCGTGCTTGCGGCAGCTGGGCCTGCCAATGGCCGGGGCGTCGACAAGCAACCCACCCTCACCGCCGATCTCGACGGCAAGCCGATCGCGCTTGTCGAGGTCGGGAACTGGTACTGCAACGACTTCGACTACCCAGCCATCCATTGCTTCAGCGACCCAAAGGCGGAGCTTCAGTCTTCGGCGGCCGCGCTCGCCGCGCCATCTGGGACCTATGTCACGGTGTATGAGTTCACGACCTACCAGGGCGCCTACATGCACATGACGCAGGATTACTCAATCCTTGGCCTGATTGGCTGGAGCGACCGCATCAGCTCCTTCCAGGTGACGAACAGCGCGGGCGGCGTGTTCTGGACCGACTGGCTCTATACCGGCACGCGCTACAACTTCTGCTGCTACCAGAACGTCGGCTCCCTCGGTAGCTTCAACGACACGTTCAGCAGCGTGTTCCATAACTGAGCCGGCCGATCGCGAGAGGGTCGCCGGGTCGGGGGTGGCGCGCAGCCGGAAACGCGCCTTCGGACTGGCGCGTCCTAGGGTTTTCCCCGATTGTTTTGGGCTAGTGACGGCCATACGGTGTCAGCGCGGACGGGTTCGCCCTCGCAGACGACCTGGGCGGTTCGTCCTCCAAGGAGGTACAGGCATGCGCCACTTGCGTCGGTCGCGGAGGTTGCTGGCTGGGCTCGCTGCCGCAATCATGATCCTGAGCTTCGCCGGGACGACTCTGGCGGTGACCAACCACAACGTCAATGGATCGGTCAACAAGAACGGCAGCTGGACGTACTACAACACGAGTCGCTGCTATACGGGCGGTTCGTATCCCCAGCTCTCACTTTCCACTTGGGCTGGCGACAACGCCAACATGTACTTCTTCATCCGAGACGCGAACAACAACCCGCTCGGCAACTACACCGAGCAGGCTCCGCTCGCGTTCCCGATCCAGAACCACGATCACGTCTACAGGTCGTTCGGGACCTTCTTTGACGCCTTCTGTTTCAAGTTTGCCGCACGAAAGGACGGCTTCCCCTTTGCCTCGGGCACGGAAGGCTGGACCGGCGTGACGCAGTACTAGACAACTCAATCGCTCGGGCGCGCTCTTCGGAGCCGCCCGAGCGGCCATGATCTGAACCGGCGCGAATTTCTTGGAGGTGCGTCGGTGTCGCCACCGTCGAAGGGGGTCTCGTGAGAGTCCGACGTCTCGCGCTCGTCTTGCTTGCGGCGAACCTGATCGCAGCCTGCGGCGGACCGAGCGCTAGCTCGGACATGGAAGTCGTCGGCGCAAACGCTGTCCGAGCAGAAATCGCCGCGGCGCTGAAGGAAGTTCCCCTTCCGCCCGGCGCGACCATCAACCCGATCGTTCCCGACGAGAACGCCGGCTACGAGGCCGGCTTTGGCCGGCAGGCGGTCGAGGGTCTCGCCATGTGTGCCTGGTTCCGCTACTGGCTTGATGCGCTCGCGTCGGATCGAACTGAGGATGTCGCGCGCGCGACCGAAACAGCCAACAAGATGTCGACGTGGGCGATCTATGTCGGCGCGGACCAGTCATACCGAGATGTGATTGACAATGTGATCACCAACGCAAAGCTTGGGGATCCCAGCGCAATGAGCACATTCGTATCCGCGAACTGTCGGACCGCGTGAGGGTCCGAGCGTTCCTGATCGTCGTCGCCGCGCTCGCCGGCATCGCTGTCGGCGCAATCCTCTTTCGACCCGGCCCGGCACAACCGCCCGAGCCTACCGCGGACCCCCTGACCCCGGGGATCATCAGCCCAACGACCGCTTCCATAAAGAGCGTGATCGTCCTCGATGGAGTCATCCGGCCGGTTGATCCGATCCCCATTCGCGCGACGGCCAAGGGCACAATCGAGAAGGTATCGGCGCACGCTGGGTCAACGGTGGCTGCCGGACAAGGCATCTTTCGGCTGACGACGGCGACCGGGACTTCCGACGTTATAGCCCCGGCGAGCGGGATCCTCGTCTCGATTGCGGTCGAGGATGGCCAAGCGATCTCGATCGGGGACGAGCTGGCGGTGCTCGCGCCGGCCGACTATGTGGCTGAGGCGCAGGTGGCTCCCGAGCTGCTGTATCGCCTGTATCGCGAGCCCGATGAAATCGCCGTGCAAATCGACCACGGCCCGGCCCCGTTCGCATGTCCGTTCAAATCGCTTGGTACTGACCCAGGCGGTGGCAACCCGCTCGATGCGCCCGTGTACCTCACCTGCGCGGTTCCGGGGGATGTCCGCGTGTTCGCTGGGGTACGCGCCCGCGTTGTGGTCACGACGGGCCACGTCGAGAACGTCGTCACCGTTCCGGTCGAAGCGGTGTCCGGGGGAGCGGACACGGGCTTGGTTTGGGTCGTCGGCACCAACGCCCAGTCCAGCCCGCGCACCGTAGCGCTTGGCCTGACCGACGGGGTCAGGGTCGAAATCGTGAGTGGGCTCACGGTCGGCGACCGCATCCTGGAGTTCCCGCCGGACACCAACGGACCGTAGGCACTCGGTGCTCGAGCTCGTTGGGATTACCCGGTCCGTCTCGCTCCCCGACGGCCAGATCCTTGAGATCCTGCGGGGTGTTGATCTTCAGGTGGATCAAGGCGAGGTCTTGGCGATCCTGGGCCGCTCCGGTTCCGGTAAGTCGACGCTACTCAATGTACTCGGCCTGCTCGACACTCCGACCGCGGGGTCCTATCGGGTCGGAGGCCGTGACGTTCGTGAGCTAAGCGACGGCGAGCGTTCCGTTATGCGCGGCGAGCGATTTGGGTTTGTCTTCCAGCAGTTCCACCTCCTCGAGGGCCGCTCAGCGCTCGAGAATGCCGCGGCCCCACTTGCCCACGCCAGCTGGACGAGCTACCGCACCCGTCGCCAACGAGCGGCCGAAGTGTTGACCTCCGTAGGCCTCGAGGGCCGGCTCGCTTCGCGCCCGCATCAGTTGTCCGGCGGTGAGCAACAGCGGGTCGCAATCGCTCGGGCGCTGGTGCGCAGGCCATCAGTGATCTTGGCCGACGAGCCGACAGGTTCCCTCGACACGGACAACGCCGACGTCGTGCTTCGACTCCTGCTCGACTTGGTCCGCACCGTGGGGAGCTCGCTCGTCCTGGTTACCCACGACCCGGTCGTTGCTGATGTCGCCGACCGGCGTCTCGAGCTCGATCGGGGCAGGCTGGTGGCGGCGTGAGCCACCTGGTCATGATCCTCGTCGCTCTCGACGAAGTTCGTCGCCATCGCCTTCGCACCACGCTCGCGACCCTCAGCATCTCAGCCGGAGTAGCGGCTGTAACGATCATCGTGGCGCTCGGTGGAATCGCCGAAGCGACCGCTACAACGATCATCGAACGCCAAGTCGGGCGGGCCGCAACGATGAGCATCACCACCGAAACCACGCCACAGGAATTCGCGAACGACGTCGCCCCCCGGATCGCGCAGCGTCTCGAACGGTACGGGGTGACCGATTGGAGTCGAGAGTTCGCCTGGCCGGTCCAAGTGGTGTCTGGGGACCTCACACGGCCCGAAACCATCTATGGCGTGGATCCGGCCCTCGTGCGCGTCCGGCCGTTGCAGGTCATGGCCGGGCGCTGGCTTCTTCCAAGCGACAGCGCGCTGTACGCTCCAGCGGTTGTCGTCAACCTCGTGTGGGCCCGGGAATTTGCCCTCGATGCTCCGGTCGGACAACGAATCGAGCTTGTGTCCGATGCCGAACGAATCGTGGGCAGGATCGTCGGCGTGGTCGACGACGCTGCCCATGAGAGCCGCCTGTATGCCCCCATCGTGACGACGGAGGCGCGATTTGGGCTGGCTGGCTTGGCCCAAGCGAGCGCCGTGGTGCACGTGACCGTGACGCGGGCCCCACTCCTCGCAGGCCGGTTGGTCGCCGACCTCGCCGCAGCCTCGCTGCCGAAGCTCAATGTGCAGCGCGTCGATGCGACTGACGATTTCCGCCAGCTGTTTCAAGGGCTGGAGCTGGTCCTCGGTCTGATTGCAGGCGTTTCGCTGCTGACAGGGGGCCTCGGCGTCCTCAATCTGGGTTTGGTCACGGCCCGGCAGCGGGCCCGGGAGTTCGCCATCAGGCGTTCGTTCGGCGCCTCCGGTGGCGATGTCTTTACGATCGTGCTCGCCGAGATCGTGGCGACGAGTCTGCTGGGCGGCATCGTCGGTGTCGGGGTGGGGGCGCTGGTGGTGACCTTTGGTGCGCCGCTGTTCGCCGACTCGGTTGGATTGACTGATTTGCCCCCGTTCCCCCTTGACGCGGCGCTCGCCGGGCTGGCGATAGCGTCGCTGGTCGGGGTCCTCGCTGGGCTGGCACCAGCGCGTCGGGCGACCCGCGATTCGATCATCGAGACCATCCGCTCCTAGTACTCGCGACGGCGTGGCGCAGCGGGCCGAAATGCGATGTGGGGCCGCCTTGTCGAGGCTGTTTCGTACGAAGCCGCTGAAGGCCGCACAACTGCTCCCGCGGTGCGAGCGATCGAACTCGCGTCGACTGGCGGTGCCACGCCTGAGCAGAACACCGGAGACCTCGAATGAGGCGGCGTCTGTGGACCCTGCTTAGGGTTCTCCCCAGTGTTCGTGGCGGCGCGGCACACCTACACCTTGATTGTTGGAGTCAGTCGAAGGGGAAGACCATGTCCAAGCTCGCCGATCGGGATGGACCAGTGTTCATCATCCGGCCCCGCGTGCCGGCGATCCACGGGATCTTCGATCTCCCGGCTGAGACGCAGATCGCCTCGCACCAGCCGCACGAGCACATCGAGGAGCACCTGCACGATCACCTGCCCCACATGCACATCCGGTATGGCTTCGAGATTCCTGCCCAGTCGCTCGATGGCATCGACGGGCTGGCCCCGTGGGTCATGATGGCAATCAAGGTCGACCAGCGCGTCGACTGCAATCCGATCTTTGTAGCTCGGGGCGCCGGAGCCGAGGGCGTCTGCCTCAAGATCGGTGGCCAGGACGTCCATTGGGTATACGACGACAGCGTCGCGAAGCGGGGAGCCGCGCTGTTTGAAGCGACCGGGCGCAGACTGCCAGAGGGCTTCTATTGGGCGGGCTTCAGCACAAGCGATCTGAGCGAGCGACACCTCGAACGGTATCCAGCCCTCGAGCTGAAGCGGGCGATCGGGTTCGGACTGCGGGCTGATCAGCACTTCCAGGCGACCTGGCGGGTACCGCGCGAAGAACCGATCGAGCCGTATGACGTGATCATCGGGCTCGGCGACGACGTCACTAGCTACCACACGTTCTTCCGGCTTTCGGCGGTGCCGCCCCTCGGGGTTGGCTAGTCGCGTGGCCTCTGTTCGCGTTCACGGCGAGCTCATGGGCATCGCCAATGATCCGGTCCGTGATCCAAACGGTCGAGAGGTCGTGCGGGTCACGGAGGAGGCACGCCCCGACGGCCCAGCGGACAACGCACTCATTCTCGTCGATCGTGGCACCGCCCAAGCCAGATACCTCTCGTGGATCGGGTACTTCGACCTCGACTGTGCCGTGGCATTTGAGCCTGACCGCTGGACCATCGTTGAGCCAGCGACGACATGGGAAAACGAGGTCGAATTCCGCCCCTTCGGTGTTCCGGGCGCGGAAGCGAAGGTCATGCCCGCCTGGAATGGCGGTCCTACCGATGGGCTCGTTCTGCCACGCAACGGTGGCGTGACGCAGGCGGCGAGACAGTCCCGGTATCGGGGAACAACGCGCTGAGCGCGGTCATGTCCTATTCGCTCTCGACCAAGCGGCCGCGCCAGCATCGCTGGGACAGGGAGCTGGTGCGCCTCTTGTCGTGTGGACGTTCCGAATGATTCCGGGAGGAAATGTCGAGAGCGGTCACGCTGTTTGGTATCCACCAGACCCGCTCGACCCCGATCGTCGTCTCTACATTCTCACCGGCGTCGTCCTACTGACGATGAAGGGGGAAGGTCGCTCTTGGCGGCGCGAATCGTTTGCGTTCTGCCTCGGCCTCCCCTCGATTCCCAGTGGACAAGGGCTCCTCCTCGAGCAATGGGCGCCCATGGTTACCTTGAACTCGATCGCTAACGACCAGACGAGCGTCGATGCTGGCTGGGCCGTGGATGGCTTCCGTCTCCTGCACACCACCAACGCGTTCGCCGCCGTCACGGTGGAGGCTGATCTCGCGGTGCGCGACGTGGACGGCTTCGTTCTGCGCCTCGGATACGCGATCCATCTGATTGGGCGACTCGCTCCGGCTTTCGGCTAGCTTCTGAACGCGGGACGAGCACCACTGGCCGATTGGGATCAGGGCCCCCAGCGCGGGGCCAACCGCTAATCGCGGCCCCGTCGCTGGCGTCGAGATCATTCGGTTCGACGTCGTAGAGTCCTGCGAGCCGAAGGCCCTCAAGGAAGCGAAGCTGGCGCTTCCCGCGCTCGAGCTTGGCGATAGCCGATTGCGGCAGGCCTATGGCCCGTGCGGCAGCGAGCTGTGTCAGCCCGGCTTCCTCGCGGGCAGCTGCTAGCCGCTCGCCCAGCCTTCGATCGGCCCCGGCTCGATCGTCGAGAACCTCCGATCTCGTCCGCGGCACCTCCTCAGCCTATCGGGCAGCCACCGATCTGTCGATGCCAGTTTGGTATTGGTGGGGCCTTCGGGTCGGCTCTCGACCGTACCGGCGGTGGCGCGAGAGGCTTCCAATCGGCGGTCACTCGGTACGGTCGACAATATTCCATCTTGGTATTGACTTCTGCAAATCCTCCCGGCTACGGTCTATACCAACTTGGTATCGGGAGGCGATCAGATGGGCAGAGCTGCACTCGAAATGGCGCTACGGCAGGCCGGCGTCGATCGGAATCTTTTGACCGCGCTGGCGGCCGACCTGGCCGAAGGTCGGCACGATCATCCCGACCTCGACGAAGACGTCGAACATCTAGGCGCACCAGGTCCCAGTCGCCAGCCACGGTCGCTCAGCGAGACGGATTTCGAGGCCCACTGGGGCCCGCCCACGGTGGTGGCGGATGCCGACGTCTGCGGCGGCTTCGGTGACCTCTGCGGCCGGCGGGTGGCCTAGATGCTGATGACCTTGAACCCGACCCCCAAGCGGGCGCCCGCCGCCGCGCCGGTTCCGACCACGGTGCTCTGGTTGGTCATCGAACGCGCCGGCAATGGCTACCTCGTTCGCGATGCGGCGGCTAACGAGACGTGGCTGATCGCACACGAGGATTGGCTCGACGCTGCGATTGGCCTACTGCGTGAGGTCAATGAACGCCTCGGCAGCGCCGGCGACGCATACGACGAGCGAACGGTCGCCGTGATGGTTGAGCCGGGGGCGCATTGGTTGCACGCCAATCCCGACGCCTGTCAGCACGAGCGCGTCCGCAACACGTCGGGCGGCTCCGCGGGGGTGTGGGCATGCGTCTGCGGGGTCGAGTTCGTCCCCGTCGCCCGCCCGAGGAAGATCGAGGTGGCGGCATGACCGGTAAGCGTCACGGGTCAGTCGAGAGGTGGCTCGAAACCCATCGCGTCGACGTCTCCCGCCTGGCAGCAGAGGACGTCGTTGGGATCGGTCACGTCACGGCCGAGGTGCAGGCACTCGTGGCGCGCTTGCGCGATCCGGCTCGTTCCGAGCGCATGGGCGTGGAGATCCCGCGCGGCATCCTGTTTCATGGAGATCCCGGCCTTGGCAAAACGCTGGTCGCTCGCTCGGTGGCGCGCATGTTGGGCGACGCGATCCCCTTCTATGAGGTGTCGGCCGACGAGCTGACCCCCGAGCGTATCCGTGGCGCCATCGACTACCTCGCGCGCGCCCATCCACGCTCCGTCCTCTACATCGACGAGATCGACACCTTCGGCATGCGTCGAGACTACGAAGGTCACGAGTCCGACACCCGGCTGTTGCTCACGGCGATGCTGGCCGCGCTCGACGGCCTCGTCCCGCGAGTTGGGCCACTGCTGATCGCCAGCTCGAATCGCTCGCCGAGTCGTCTCGACCCCGCACTCATTCGCGCCGGCCGCATCGGCATTAAGGTCCGTTTCGATGAGCCCGACGAGCCCGAGCGCGAGCAGCTTCTGCGGCTGTTCGCGCGGGCCATTCCCCAGGCTCCCGACATCGCGTGGGCCGATCTAGCCGCCTTGAGCCGAGGCTCCACCCCGGCCGACCTCCGGCAAATGCTCGGAGACGCGGCCGGGCTGGCGGTAGCAGACGATCGAGACATCCTGACGTTCGCGGACGTTGCGGCCGCCATCCGGCGCGCCGGCGAGATCGTCCCGGAATCGGACTCCCTCACGCGGGACTGGTGGCGTTCGGCCGTTCACGAGGCGGGTCACGTCGCCGTCGCGGTCGTCCTCCGGGGTCCAGCTTGGGTGCACGCGGTTCGCCTTACCGATACGGGTGGATCCACGGCGACTGGAGACGAGGACCGCGCGGAAATCGACCACCCAGACGACGAGGTTCTCGACTTAATCACGACCAAGTTCGGGGGCATCGCTGCCGAGGCAGCCCTGCTCGGCTTCGCCGGCTTGGGCGGGGAGGGCGACGTTAGCTCGGCAACCCATCTCGCACTCAGGCGCTACGGTGCCGGCCTGACTAGCGATCCGGCACCAATGGATGACGAGTCATTTGGCGACCAGCCGCCAGAATCCGTTCTCGAGGCAGCCGCCGAGGCCGTCCGTCAGGCAGTCGAACTGGCCCGCCGACGAGCGATCGCGATCGTGGCCGCCAATACGGAAGCAATCGCCCGTC
The DNA here is from genome assembly GCA_036499165.1 of Galbitalea sp. Classification (GTDB taxonomy): domain Bacteria; phylum Actinomycetota; class Actinomycetes; order Actinomycetales; family Microbacteriaceae; genus Galbitalea. Next base: position 49,356 of record DASYEE010000014.1, read on the forward strand.
TGGCAACGGTCGTTGAGCGCGAAGGCGAGTTGGTCGGTAGCCAGCTTCGCACGAGCATCGAGGAGTCCGGTTTCGTTGAACCGGCCGCGATCGATGCGCCGTCCTGTGCAGGACCCGCGCTGCCCGCAGCGCCTAGCCGCATGCGACCGGCGATCGACCAACGTCCGATCGCGGCGGATCCCAATGTCTAGGCCGGGTGAGCGGCACGCCCCTCCATATGCGGAGCGCGAAACCGTCCGCTTCCAAACCGCAACCGGAAGTGTCTACGAGGTCACCCGCAACCCAAGTGGCATGCGCTGGCAGCGGATCACGGCCACCTTCGCCTCCGGCGTCCTGCGAAACGAAGGTGCGCGCCTGCTCGAATGGCCCGAGGTTAGGGTCGGCCACAGTTGCCAGCTCCTTTCCGAGTCCCTCAAACCGCCTGATCCGCGCTTGGTATGGACAAGCGTGGTGGTGGCCATGCTCGAGCAAGCGACCGAGGCTGTCGCCGATCCACAGCCCAAGTCGTATCGCGCGATGAAGGTCGGCGACATCGTGACGCGCCTGTTGGCCGGCTCAATCCCCATGAAGCTCGTCGTCACCGATGTCGACGATCGGTTCATCTACTGCGGCGGACCCGGGGGCTGGAAGTTCGACCGGGATGACGGCTACGAGGTGGACGAAGATATCGGCTGGGGTCCGCAGTTCGGGATCACTGGCAGCTTCCTTCTACCCGCCGTCGAGGCGGCCAGCTGATGTCCAAGGTCGTGATCGAGCGGGTCCGAAACGGCTACATCATCCGCGACAAGGCTGAAAGGCAGAGATGGCAGGTGGCCGACGACAACAAGGTCACTGCCGCTTGGCTGATGCTCGGGGAGGTCAACGGTCTCATCGGCCATCCCGGCAGTCGACACGATGGCGAGCGCGTTCGCGTGATCGTAATGCCGGGCGACAAATGGCTGCCAGCCGAAGCTGGTGGCTGCCTGCACAACTGGGTGGAGCGTCACCGATGGGGCAAGAACGCCCCGCAGTTGGGGTGCCCCTGCGGGGCCGACTTCGGCCTGATCCAACCCGGCGGCTCGTGGGCGCAGGAGCTTGCTGCGAGCACAAGCGCCGAGGAGGAGCAGCCGTGATGGTCGTTCGCCTCGAGGTCTGGCCCGGCGGCGACCCTCGAGCACTCCGTCAGATCGCGATCATCGGGATCGTCAACGTCGGGCCGGAGGGGGATGGCCGTCACGCCTATGAGGCGCGCTTCGCGGGACGGGTCACCCGCCTCCTTCATACGCGCTCCGATGGCGCGCTTGCCCTGGTGGCTCGGGCGATCGACGCTCTGGCCGCTAGGTCGCAGCGGGATCCGAGTGCCATCCGTCCGGACGATCCCGACATCGCTCCCTACGGACTACGGGTTCCTCGCGATGGGGCGAAGTCGAAGTCGGCTCGTCGCAGCAAGGGCGACCTAGCCGATGAAGGCAGCGGATAGAGAGAGAGTCGAATTGGCAGACTCGCCTGCGGCGGGAGGTTCGGCGACATCTGGGCCTATCCGTCGGTGACGACTCCATGAGCCTGCCGACGACCGCAACGGGCTACACGCGACAGCCGCGACTCCCTGGTTCGGAGTTCCAATTCCCTGGCCCCTTCGACACCTCGAACTGAGGTTCTCTGCCTGGTGGCGACCCACCCCGCCGAGAGGCGGGAGCCCAAATCGTCCCCTAGCGAGCGAAATCGCTTGACCAATTCCGGATTCGGGATTCTGTCCTTGGAGCAACCCGTACTCCCGAAAGGATCCGATGCTCACTGAAGCCCAGCTCGCGGCGTACTACGCGACCCACAAGGTCGCGAAGGCCGCCGTTAAGATCATCGACAGGGCCCGGAAGTCTCCGCCGCTGGCCCCGCCATCGGACGGCTTCGGTGCCCGCATCGGGCGCTACATCAGCGCCAAGATGGGCCATTCGGTCTCGACGGACGCGAAACACACCGAGTTCGACGCCTGCCTCGAGTACGACCTCGATGGTGAGACCTACGAGTATTGGGAGCAGGCGGTCGTCCTCAACGTCCCTCAGGTCGACGCCGATGGCCGTCGCCGCGGTCACGCCCGCCGCATCGACTTCCTAGTTCTCAACCGTCGGGGCTTGTTCCTTGACTCTTGGAAGGAGGAGGAAGAGCTCCTCGGGCTCGTCGAGCGGGAGCCGGGCATGTACCGGCGCGACGACGACGGCACGTTCCGGTCGCCGCCGCACGAGGAGGTCGCGGCCAAGCTTGGTATGACCTTCCGCTTGCGCACGCCGGCGTCCCGCCGGCCCGAGATCATCCTCAACGGCAACTTCCTGCGCGACTACTACCGCTCGACCCGTAGCATTGACCATGCCGCGCGCTTGGCGATCCGCGATGCCGTCGAGTCGTCGCCCGGCGTCACGATCGCCCAGCTCTTGGCGGATGTGCCCGAAGCGACGGCCGACGACGTGTACTTGTTGATTGCTCGGCGCGAGATCTACGTCAACCTCGCCCGCCACCGATTGGCGGATGTCTTCTTCACGCCCGTCTTCCCGTCCGAGGCATATGCGTTCGCCATGACGGGCGTGGTCGGATCGTCGGGCTTGGTCGACGTGACCGGGCACCCTCTGCTGCGGGTGGGCGCGGGCGTTGAGCTCGCTGGCCGTATTGCCACCGTGGTCGGAGCCAGCGACGTGTCTTTGCGCTTCCGCATCGAAGGCGGAGAGGTGCTGGAGATGTCGCGGCCGGACGCCGAGGAGCGTGTGCGGTTTGGTGGGATCGCTCCCGCGGGCACCCATGAGCGCGCCCGTGATGCCCTCAAGCGGCTGCGCGGAGCGAACGTCGCAGCCGAAAGCGAACGCCAGCGCCGGGTCACGATCCTCCGGGCCGGGTGGGCCGGCCTCGCCGTACCGGTTTCCGACCGCACGTTCCGCCGCTGGGGCGCGCGCTTCCGCGAAGAGGTCATCGCCAGCGGCGTCGGCTCGACCGCGTTGACCCCGGCAACCACGGGGCGTCCGCCGGGCCCTGTCGACCTCGAACGCGAGGAGGTCATCGCCGAGGTCATCACGGAGCTCTTCGAGGTAAAGGATCCGCCGACCCGCCTGGTCATCTGGGAGGAGGTCAAGAAACGCTGCGGTAAGAAGAACCTCGATCTGCCCTCTTACTCGACGATCTGCGACCGCATCAAGAACCGTGATCGCTATGCGCGGGTGCTCGCCCAACAAGGCTCGAAGGCCGCATACCAGATCGCCGACGAGTTCATGTATCTTGAATGGGAGACCCCGCGCCACGGCCAGCGACCGTGGGAGCGGGCCCATCTCGACCACACCCAGATCGACCTCGAGCTGGTCGACTCCGAGACAGGACTGCCCCTCGGGCGCCCGTGGTTGACGCTGCTCATCGACGCCTACTCGCGCCGCATCCTCGCCTACTACCTGACCTTCGACGAGCCCTCGGCCAAGTCGGCCGTGATGTGCCTGCGGCGCTGCGTGCAGCGCTGGAACCGCCTGCCCGACCTCCTGATCGTGGACGACGGGATCGAGTTCCACAGCACGTGGTTCGAGACCTTCCTCACCCAGACCGACGTCAACAAGATCCATCGCCGAGCCGACCCGCGCGCGGGCGCCATCATCGAGCGCTTCTTCGGGTCGCTGAACACCCAGCTCTGGCACCGCTTTCGCGGCCAGACGCGGCCAACGCGGAGCGTCCGCTCCATGTCGCCCGAGGTGGAGCCTGAGCGCCGCGCCGTCTGGACGCTGCCGGCCATCACGCACGAGCTCGAGTGGTTCCTCTTCGAGTGCTACGACACGGCGGTCCACCCGGCCTTCGGCGCCAGCCCGGCCGAGGTCTACACCTCGACCTTGGCCCTCATGGGCTCGCGCGACGACATCCGCCGCATCGTCTACGACGAGGCCTTCTTCATGCTCACCCTGCCAACGACCGCGAAGGGTACGGCCACCGTCCGATACGACGCTGGCGGCGTGAAGATCAACGAGCGCTACTACCGCTGTCCCGAGATGCGTTTGACCCGCGTCGACGGGATGGAGGTCCTGGTTCGCTATGACCCGGCCGACGCCCGCCATGCGTGGGCCTTCATCCTCGGCGCCTGGCGCGAGTGCTGGTGCAAGACGATCCGGGCGCTTCCGCCCCTGAGCGAAGCCGAGCTTGCCGCCGTCAGCTCCGAGTACGACCAGCGTCGCCACCTCACGAGGGCGGGCAAGCCGAAGACCGCGGCTGCGCAGCTTGAGCACCACCACGCCATGAAGGCGCGGGAGGAGACCATCCTCAAGGGCCGCCGCGCCGCCGCCAACCGCGCCGCCGGCAACGACAACCACCGGCCGACGCCGGTGGCCCCCGGCGCCCCCGCTACGCCAACTGAGGCCGAGGAGCCCGTCATCGATCTCGCGCCCGCGCCAGATCCGAACGAGCCGGATCTCTTCGACTCGGTCCCGGACGCGCCAGCGTCCCAGTCCCAGCCGAAGCCCAAGCGGACGCCCCGCGACCGCCGCAAGCCACCTCCCGGGGACCTCCAGGTCTTCGGCGCCTACTAGAAGGAGTCACCCGATGCTCTCCCTGGAAGCCCACGCCCAGGTCCTCGCGTTCAGCAAGTTCAAGGTCGCCCACCCGAAGCTCGTCGCGGCCGACGCGACCATCCGCCAGTTTGTCCACGAGCCGGCTGATACCGCGATCCTGCTCGTCGCCGGTCCGACCGGTGCCGGCAAAACGACCCTCAAGGACCGCGTCATCGAGAAGCTCGCGGCCGAGTTCGAGAGCTCGACGTTGCCCGAGCCGCCGAGCCCGCCTGTGGCTTTCGACTGCCCGGCACCTGCCGGCACAACCTTCGCCTGGGGTGACTGGCTCGCCGCCGGGCTCGAGGCTCTGCGCCACCCGGCACCCCGCGAGATCGTGCACGTTCCCGCGGACCCGCGTGTCGCGATCGAGACCGGTAGCCGCCGCAACATCGGCGCGATGCGCCGCAACCTGGTGACCCTGGCCTGCGACCAGCGCGTCGCGGCGATCGGCAACGACGAGGCCCAGCATCTGGCCGCGGTGGGCCGCCGTGGTCTTGTCGCCCAGCTCGAGATGATCAAGAGCCTCGCCGATGCTGTTGGTGTGCCCTTCATCCTCTTCGGGACGTACACGCTGCTCGAGCTGCGCAACCTGTCGGGCCAGCTGGGTCGTCGCTGCCAGGACGTCCACTTCCCGCGCTATCGCATCGACGACGCGCAGGACTGGACCGACTTCAAGAGCGTGGTCCACACCTTCGCGCAGGAGCTGCCCATCGACGAGGAGACCCTCCTCGGCGATCCCGAGTGGATCTATCTGCGCTCGGCCGGGTGCATCGGCACCCTCAAGCAGTGGCTGACGCGGGCCCTGGTCGCGAGCCTCGAGGACGGCACGGGAGAGATCACCCGAGCGCAGCTCGAGAAGAAGGCGCTCTCGGTCGCCGCCCTGACCGCGATCGCCGAAGAGATCACTGTCGGTGAGCGCGAGTTCGAAGAGGACGCAGCCTCGATCGCCGTGCTCGAGGGCCTGATCGGCAGGACCGTCGTGCGCGAGCCCATCGAGCCCAAAGCGCCTCGCAAGCGGGCCGGTCGCGTCGGCCACCGCAACCCGAAGCGTGATCAGACGGCGGCCGCAGCATGAGCCCGGCCCGTGGACGCTTGATCGCCCTTCCGCCGGCCGGCCTCGGGACGATGCTTGTCGAATCGATCGCGAGCTACGTCATGCGCTTGGCCTCCAAGTACTCGATCTCGACGATCGCCCTACTGCGAACGGCGCTGCCTGCCTTGATCCCCAAGCCCATCAAGGGCGGCCGTGGGCGGCCCAACGAGGTCGCCAAGTCGGGCGCGTACGCCGTCGGCATGACCCGGACCTCCGAGCAGTGGGTCGCGGAGCTTGAGGCGGCGACCGGTTTGGACGGCTTGGAGGCACTCACGCTTCTGAGCTGGGAGCCCGCCGTCTCGGCCTATCGCCTGCCGCGGACACAGGTCGCCTTCTGCCGGGCATGTCTCCATGACATGGCCGCGGCCGGCTTCGTCTGGGAACCCCTGATCTGGACCCTGCAACTGGTCACGACATGCCCAGTCCACGGTTCGCCGCTCCTCACGACCTGTCCGCACTGCGGAGGCAGCCAGAACATCCTCCGCCTGCGCGGGCGCCCGGGCATCTGCGGCCGCTGCCGCCGATGGCTCGGTGCGGCGCGAGCAGCGAAGCCCACGGCGCCGGACGCCCTCTCCGCGATGGTTGCGTCGCTCTTCAGCGGGCGGCTCGCCGTGTCGGACGACTTGGCCAAGACGCTCAACGCGGGACTGGCCCGTTTGGGCTGGACGGCCATCCAGCTCAGCGATGTTGCCCAAGTGCCCGACCCTTCATTGTCCGGATGGCGCACTGGGCGAATGAAGCCCGGGCTCGGGCCGGTCGTGGCGATTTGCCGCGCTACGGGCTGGGACCTAGCTGCCTTCCTCGCCGGAGAGATCGTCCAGGCCTCCGCTCCAGTGCGCCTGCCCAACCGCTCTTCTGCGCGCGTCGCCGTCGATTGGGCTGGCGTTTCAGGCCGGCTCCACGAGATGACCGAGCGGTCACAGCCGCCTTCGTTCCGGGCCGTCGCCGCCGACCTCGACCTGAGTCTCAAGGCGATCCGCCGCCACTTGCCCGAGGAGGTAGCGGCTCTCGTGGGTCGTCGCCGCGATCTTGTAACGGCGGCCGCCCAGGAACGCCGGGTAGAGCGCACGACCCTGGTCACCAACCTCACAATCGGGCTTCTCGAAGCGGGCAGCGACGCCTCGCGTCGCGACCTCGAACCATTGCTGCCGGAAGGGTGGCAGCTGCGCGAGAAGGTCCTGGGGGATGCATGGCGGACCGCCCGTGCAGCGTGGCAGCCGAGAGCGGCCTGAGCACTACCCGAACGACAAGCGACCTACGTCGGGATTGACCGTTTGTACGCCGGGCTCAGTCGCCGGATCGAGGTCGTTGAGGGTCACGCCGTAGAGCTTCGCAAGCGCGATCCCGTCTCGGAGCGATAGGCGCCGCGCACCAATCTCATGTTTGGCAACGCGGCTCTGGCTCCAGCCATCGATTTGGCCACATCGACCTGATGGAGATCCGCTCGACGGCGCAGCAGCGCTAGCCGTTCTCCGATCGCCAGATCCGGGGGCACCGCGGTCAAACGCCAGGCGCTGAGACTCGCTCACGCTGAGTAGGGGGATCGTACGCCCCGGGGAGGCTCCGCCGTCCGTTCGGATCGCTCTGGGGGCTTGCAGTCGCGGCGATTCGTCGGAAGTGTGGCCGCGAGTGGATTCGTCGGAACTGTGGCCAAGACGGCCATAGTTTTTCGAAAGCGACAGGGAGCCCAACGCAAAGGAAGGTGTGGTGGAGATGGGGGAGAGTCGAACTCCCCGTCCAGAACCCTTCGTCAGCGTCCACTACGAGCGTTTCCGATCATTTTCGTCAACCCCGGGGCCGAGGATCGGCACCCTTCCCTGGGGTCCAGTCACGTGTCTCTAGATCGAGCTTGGTCCCGGACTACGCGACGCTCATCCGGTTCGCAGCCCCGCTGCATGACGCTTCCACAACCCGCGAGGCGGAGGCTGCTTCCACGCTCACTCTACGGCCTAAGCCGCGAGAGCGAGAGTCGACTGCTTGTTGGCAGGTACTTCGTTTTGCTGCCGGTTTAACGAGGCCTGACAGCACCTCGGCTCGCGTCCACTGACAACCAGACCCTGTCGAGACCACGCATCCCCACGGGTCGAACGCGCGTTCGGCGTTCGTGGGTAGTCTAGCGCATGCCCTCGCGAAGCCAGATCGAGACCATTCCGCCCGA